>NZ_VCDZ01000004.1:0-425579 GCF_005845405.1 Escherichia sp. E4930
TGGCTGTTCGCCATTTAARGTGGTACGCGAGCTGGGTTTAGACGTCGTGAGACAGTTCGGTCCCTATCTGCCGTGGGCGCTGGAGAACTGAGGGGGGCTGCTCCTAGTACGAGAGGACCGGAGTGGACGCATCACTGGTGTTCGGGTTGTCATGCCAATGGCACTGCCCGGTAGCTAAATGCGGAAGAGATAAGTGCTGAAAGCATCTAAGCACGAAACTTGCCCCGAGATGAGTTCTCCCTGACTCCTTGAGAGTCCTGAAGGAACGTTGAAGACGACGACGTTGATAGGCCGGGTGTGTAAGCGCAGCGATGCGTTGAGCTAACCGGTACTAATGAACCGTGAGGCTTAACCTTACAACGCCGAAGATGTTTTGGCGGATGAGACATCAATAAGTAAGCTTGATAACAGATTAGATTAACCGGCGTAAGCGGGTTAATAAAACAGAATTTGCCTGGCGGCCGTAGCGCGGTGGTCCCACCTGACCCCATGCCGAACTCAGAAGTGAAACGCCGTAGCGCCGATGGTAGTGTGGGGTTTCCCCATGCGAGAGTAGGGAACTGCCAGGCATCAAATAAAACAAAAGGCTCAGTCGGAAGACTGGGCCTTTTGTTTTATCTGTCGTCCGTCCTGAATAGCGTAGGCCGTAAAAACCACCTGATGTGGTTCTGACTAAGAAATAAAAACCCTATCATTCCCTTGTATACGCCAGATGCTCGCCCATTTCCATACGACAACCTCACCTGAAATCCTTCCTGGTCATCCAGAATAATCATTCCCCTGCTAACTAAATTCGCAGTTATGGTTGCATAAACATCAGTAACAAATGTATAACATTCGTCTTACTAAATAATAAACAACATTGGCCGACAAAAGCATCGGATTATGGCAGGAGAAATATTGGCATGGCAGAAAGCACTGTAACGGCAGACGGCAAACTGACAAGTAGTGATACTCGTCGCCGCATCTGGGCAATAGTAGGGGCCTCTTCAGGTAATCTGGTCGAGTGGTTCGATTTTTATGTCTACTCATTCTGTTCCCTCTACTTCGCCCACATCTTCTTCCCTTCTGGTAACACTACCACTCAGTTACTGCAAACAGCCGGTGTTTTTGCTGCGGGCTTTCTGATGCGTCCAATAGGGGGCTGGCTATTTGGACGCATAGCCGATAAACATGGTCGTAAAAAATCAATGTTGTTATCGGTGTGTATGATGTGTTTCGGATCTCTGGTTATCGCCTGCCTCCCAGGTTATGAAACTATCGGTACCTGGGCTCCGGCATTATTGCTTCTCGCGCGTTTATTCCAGGGATTATCCGTTGGTGGAGAATATGGCACCAGCGCCACCTATATGAGTGAAGTTGCTGTTGAAGGGCGCAAAGGGTTCTATGCTTCGTTCCAGTACGTCACGCTAATTGGCGGTCAGTTGCTGGCCTTACTGGTGGTGGTTGTTCTACAACATACTATGGAAGATTCTGCTCTTAGAGCGTGGGGATGGCGCATTCCCTTTGCGTTAGGAGCGGTGTTAGCCGTTGTGGCTTTGTGGTTACGTCGTCAGTTAGATGAAACTTCGCAACAAGAAACGCGAGCTTTAAAAGAAGCGGGCTCAATGAAAGGGTTATGGCGCAATCGCCGTGCATTCATCATGGTTCTCGGCTTCACTGCTGCGGGTTCTCTTTGTTTCTATACCTTTACCACCTATATGCAGAAATATCTGGTGAATACTGCGGGAATGCACGCTAACGTAGCAAGCGGCATTATGACTGCGGCATTGTTTGTATTTATGCTCATTCAACCGCTCATTGGCGCGCTGTCAGATAAGATTGGACGCCGAACCTCAATGTTATGCTTTGGCTCTTTGGCCGCTATTTTTACCGTCCCCATACTATCAGCATTACAGAACGTCTCCTCTCCTTATGCCGCTTTTGGTCTGGTGATGTGCGCCCTGCTGATAGTGAGTTTCTATACATCAATCAGTGGAATACTGAAGGCTGAGATGTTCCCGGCGCAGGTTCGCGCATTAGGTGTTGGTCTGTCATATGCGGTCGCCAATGCTATATTTGGTGGTTCGGCGGAGTACGTAGCGTTGTCGCTGAAATCGATAGGAATGGAAACGGCATTCTTCTGGTATGTGACATTGATGGCCGTGGTAGCGTTTCTGGTTTCTTTGATGCTGCACCGCAAAGGAAAGGGGATGCGTCTTTAGTGATGCGCTATTTGCCAGACGGTATAGCCGGTAGTTGCACCGGCGATATCCCAGGCAAAATCCTTCCAGCTCCAGCCGCTCCCCTCAGGGTGGCTATCCCAAAGCTCTTTTGACGCTCCCAGCCCTACAGAGAACATCAGCCCGAACATCGCGCTGCGGTCGCGACTCATCCCCTGATGTTGCGCGTATTCATTTCCTGCGGCGGAAAGCATCGCCGAGGCGATAAAGTGTTGAGCTTTATCCTGCCCCTGCCAGCTATCGTTAGCCATGTGGCTGCAACCAGAAAGTAACAATAGCAAACAGATAAAAAGAATACGCAACGCGGCCTCCAAAAAACAAACCCCGTACAGGACGGGGTTCAGATTACAGGATACGGCTAATTAATCGGTCGATGCGGATGCGGCGCAAACGGCGGATAAGTTTGCGAACCTTTACCGGATAATCGGCAATACTTTGCAGATCGCGGTAGTGCTTAACAATGGTGGTATGCTCGCGGATCAGCTCCAGTTCTTTCTCTCGCTGTGGCGCAAGCTCCAGTTGTGGATCGTGGATCAAAATGGCGTTTTCCAGATCCAGACGCCAGGCGCGTGGATTCAGGTTATTACCGGTTATCAGCATCCACTTATCATCAACCCACATTCCTTTCAGGTGATAAGTATTATCGTCATCTTTCCACAAACGGACCACTAACTGGTCAGTATTGACGTAATACTGCAAACGACTCAGGAAGCGACGCAAATTAATCTCATAAAGATAAGGCAACGCGCCAATTATCTTGAATGGTTCATCTTCCGGAATGTAGAAGTCGTTCGCGGTTTTATCACCAACGATAATTTCGACCTTTTTCCCTTCACGCAGCAACTGGATGATATTGCGCACCAGGATTGCCGGCAGGTTGAAGTATGGCGTACAGATAGTCAGTTTCTGTTCTGCACAGGGCATCAGATGGAAAATGGTCTTGTTCAACAGACTCGATTTCCCCAGACCCACCAACGGCGTAACGGAAAGTTGATCGTTGTCGGCATCTCCCTGGAAATGATAAGCGGCATCACGCAACTCCTGGCGGAACAGGCGAATGTCGTTCTTGATTTCCGGGCTTTTTGGGCGATGTTCATCATCCAGACGGTTAACACCGCGACCATTCATAATATTCTGCGTAACCCATTCAAACATAATGTCTGACATCTTGCGGTTACGAATCAGATGGTAACGGTCGTAACGGTATTTATCGTGCTGATGCAAATAAACATCGTTCAGGCTGGCACCGCTATAAAGTACGCTATCGTCGATGATAAAGCCTTTAAAATGCAGAACGCCCAGGGCTTCACGGGTATTGATGGGTACGCCATAAACCGGAACATCTACGCCCGGATTTTCCTGCGCCATGCGGCAGTACCAGTCAGCATTAGTGTTAGATGCCGCAGCGCCAATGCGTCCACGTTGCGCACGATGCCAGTCGACCAGCACCCGCACATCCAGTTCCGGACGCTGCCGTTTAGCCTCATATAGTGCGCTCAGAATGCCTTTGCCACCATCATCCTGTTCGAGATACAGGGCGACAATGCAAATGCGCTGCTTCGCGCTGGCTATTTTTTCCAGCAGCGTCTCCCGGAAGTCGGCGGGAGCGTAAAAGAAATCGACATCATCAACTGATTGAGAAATCTTGGGTAGTTGGGCAAGGTGTTGTTGATGTTTATTACGCTTAAATTTTGACAACATCACAGTGCATTTCTTCTCTGTTCATTGAAGGGTCCTCTGTGCAATGCAGACGACATAAGCGGGCAATAATAACACCAGTCCCGATTAAGTGGTCAACATTTCCAGTACCTTACTCATGATTCCTCGCGCTGGGCAAGATTTAGCGTAAGCCCAACGATCCCCTCTTCGAGCTGGATATCGACGTTAAACCCGAGCTTGCGGGCCAGCGCCACCATGCCACGATTGTTTGGCATCGTAATACCATTCAGACGTTGCAGTCCGTGATCTCGCGTATAGGTAATCAACTTTTCCATTAAGCGTCGACCTAAGCCTAACCCTTTGAGATCCGAGCGAACCAGTACAGCAAATTCGGCATCGATGTTATCAGGATCGGAAATCGCACGCGTGACGCCGAGGATCTCTTCCGTTTGATCAATACGTCGCACCGCCACAAACGCCATTTCCCGATCGTAGTCGATCTGCGTCATGTTAGCTAAATCTTCATGGGTGAATTCGTTGATCTCGCTAAAGTAGCGATAATAAAGATCTTCTTTAGTGACTCGTGAAATGAATTGCTGAAGCTGTGGCTCATCTTCTGGCAAAATCGGGCGAAACAAGCAGTGTTCGCCATTTTTCAATTCCACCCACTCTTCCAGCTGATGTGGGTACGGGCGCACTGCCAGCCGACTCTCGCTATCGCCTTCAAACGGCGCGATATCCAGCGTGACATCCAGCGCGGTAAATTCACTGCCAGAAGCCAGCAAAGGATGAATATCCAGACGCTGAATTTCCGGGCAATCGACAATCAAGTTGGAAACCTGCACCAGAAGCTGGCTCAAGCCTGTAACATCCAATGGACGCAGTGCACTGCGCGCACGAATCTTTTTACTTTTTATTCCCTGAATGACCAGATAACGGGCCAGGTTCATGTTCAGCGGCGGTAATGCGACGACGGCTTGATCTTCTGGACGCCACTCCACACCGCCTTCACCCAGCATGATCAACGGTCCGAAAACGGGATCCTGCTCGACCACTACCCGCAACTCCTGGGCGCCAGC
Organism: Escherichia sp. E4930; assembly: GCF_005845405.1. NCBI lineage: Bacteria > Pseudomonadati > Pseudomonadota > Gammaproteobacteria > Enterobacterales > Enterobacteriaceae > Escherichia > Escherichia sp. E4930. The sequence continues at coordinate 4,961 of NZ_VCDZ01000004.1, forward strand.
ACGGTTAGCCATACTTTGCACCAGCAGACCGTGGATCCGCGCCTGCGGCCAGGCCATTTTTACGCGATCGAAAATAGCGTTCGCGGCTTGCTGGACTTCATTGGCTGTACGCAGGTAGAGCATGACACCTTGAACTTCCGATTTATGTGGAATATCCGGCGAGCGTAATTTCAGCGCCACCGGATAACCAATCTGTTCAGCAATATGCACCGCTTCGGTACTATCGCTGGCAATCCAGGTGGGAAGCGTGTTCATGCCATACGCTTGCAGGATTGGCTGTACTTCATGGGTATCGAGTGACGTTGCCCCTTCGGCAATCGCCTGTTGCAACAGAAGATGCGCTTCTGCGGTATTAGAGGTCAGATTGCTGGGCAGTGCCGGCGTTTCGCGTAGTTGCTTCTGGTTACGTCGGTACTCCACCATGTGCATAAAAGCGGTGATGGTTCCTTCCGGGGTGCGGTAGGTCGGCAGCCCGGCTTCGCTGAATAATCGTCGTGCCTCTTGCGAGGAGTGTTCGCCGCACCAGTTCGTCAGCAGAGAGACATACTTGCTGCGAGGGTGATGCTTTACTGCTTCAATTAATGCCAGTGCGCTTTCTGTGGCGGGAGCAGCAGCACTGGGCGAATGAATAACCATCAGCGCATCAAAATCCTGGCTGTGGAGCAGAATATCCAGCGTTTTAATATAGTGCTCACTGCTGGCGTCATCGCGCAGATCGAGCGGGTTAGAGATTACTACATGTTCTGGCAGCGCATCGCGTAGTTTCTGGCAGGTTTCTTCGCTTAGCGTTGCCAGCTTTCCATTGCGCGACCATAAGGCATCCAGCGCCAGCGCAGCTGGCGCTGCACCGTTGCTGATAATCATCAGTCGGTCGCCACGCAATGGGCGCATATGGCTAAGGGTTTCCACTGCCGAAAACAGTTCGTGAGTGTCCTGCACTCGTAATAAACCGGCACGCTGAATAGCTGCATCCCATGCCGGGTCCATTCCTGCCGTCGTGTTGAGCAGTCGCTGTGCTGCCGGGCTACGTCCGCTTTTAATTACCAGAATCGGTTTATTACGCGAGGCACTACGGGCCGCCGAAACAAAGCGTCGCGCGTCGCTTAACTGTTCGAGATAGAGCAGGATGGCGCTGGTTTTACTGTCGCGCGCCAGATAGTCGAGCAATTCATCAACGTCGATATCCAGGCTGTCGCCGAGCGCAATAAAGTAGGAAAAGCCCATCTCACGCTGTTGCGCCCAGTCGAGGATGGTGTTGGAGACGGCAGCCGATTGCGAAATAAACGCCAGCTTGCCGCGTTTAATCGGCACAGGCGAAAAGCTGGCATTCAGACCTTGCCACGGCGCCAGTAATCCCAGACTGTTTGGTCCAAGCAGGCGCATGTTATGGCGCTGGGCGCAGGCGCGGAGATCTTCGTGTTGCGATGTCGGGGCAGAAAGAATAATGCAGGTTTTACAGCCTTTTTCGCCGAGTTCTTCCAGAAGCGCCAGATTGCGGCTGGCATTGGTACACAGCACAGCAAGGTCGGGCGTAAATGGCAGACTGGCGATATCCGGCCAGGCCAGTACGCCTTGTACCGCTTTCCAGGCCGGCGTCACCGGTAACACCGGTCCGTTAAAGCCTCCCGCCAGCAGGTTACGCATCATCAGGTAACCTGCGCGATTGGGTTTCATCGATGCGCCAATTACCGCAATCGATTTTGGTCGCAGTAGTGCTTCCAGTCCTCGCTGACTCATACCGGTCTCCCGCAGAAGTGACCGAATGATTTTAAACGCTTTCTAACTGTTCTGCTGTGATGCTACCCAGATGTTGCGTTTTTCCTACCAGATAGCGTGTTTTAAAGCGAGTGAAATGCTCGCCTAAGCTGGCCGCAGCCCCGGTATCGCCCGCCATATCTAAAAGTGCGATAGCCACTTCAGCGGTACAATATTGGCCTTCAGCCTGGGCTTCACGCAGGCGATAGGCAGAAAGCCGGGAAAGATCGACGGAAATGACGGGGAGATTATCCAGATACGGACTTTTACGAAACATCTTGCGCGCTTCCGGCCAGGTGCCATCGAGCATGATAAACAGCGGTGGCTTACCGGAAGGCGGGGTGAAGATCACTTCCCGTTGCTCATCAGCATATGAGGCGGGAAAGACCACCATTGGCTGATAGTTCGGGTTTTGTACCAGATCCAGCAAATCTTGCGAGGGTTCGGTACGCGACCATTGAAACGCAACGGTATCAGGCAAAATATCAGCAATCAGACGCCCGGTGTTACTTGGCTTCATTGGCTCGGTGTCGAACATCAGCAAACAGAAGCGACTTTTTGCTTCCGCTGGCGTGATTGTCGAACAGAGACATAATTTCTCTGGCAAAAGACAGCGTTGGCAGCGACGAACGCGATTACCGCGGGCAAGAAAAGGACGTGTTGCGCGCGCAATACGTTCGGCGCGTAACTGGAGAACAGCGTTTTCGGTCATAAGAGAGCGTCGAAAAAACGCCATTGTCGCAGAGGAGAAAACGGGGCACAAGATGCGCCCCGGTAAGATTAAAGAGATTCGTTCAACCAGCTATCGAATGGCGCTTTCGGCACTGCGCCATTAAGCATGTCGACGACCTGACCGTTTTTGAAAATCATGATCGTCGGAATACTGCGAATACCAAAGCGGCTGCTTAATTCACGTTCAGCTTCGGTATTCACTTTCACAAAGCGCACTTTACCGCTACGCTCTTGCGCAACATCTTCAAAAATGGGCGCGAAGTTACGGCAGGGGCCGCACCACGGCGCCCAGAAGTCGATCACCACAGGTAGATCATCTTTCAGCAATTTGTCGAGCGTTTCACCGGTCGCATTAATCACCTCTCCGTCAAACAAGTCGTGACCGCAGCGTCCGCATTTTGCCGCATCTTCGATCCGATCGTCGGGAATGCGATTGATGGCCTGACAATGGGTACAAACGGTATTCATAACTAACCTCGGGATGAGTAAGGAGACTTATCGGCAACGACGCCGGTATGTTTCTAATATGTTACATATTATCGGGGACATTGTTCCAGACAACAATCTGTTTTATTCAATGGGTATGATAGACGCAGGCTTTGGTACGAAATCATGGCGAACCGCGCGGACTTCGGGTAATCTGCGCGCTTCGCGCAGCGCTGGTGGAGAAAAGCATGAACGATGAAATGAAAGGTAAAAGCGGCAAGGTCAAAGTGATGTATGTCCGCAGTGATGATGATTCTGATAAACGTACCCATAACCCGCGTACAGGGAAAGGGGGCGGGCGTCCAGGAAAATCTCGTGCCGACGGTGGCCGTCGCCCCGCCCGCGATGACAAACAGAGTCAGCCCCGTGACCGCAAGTGGGAAGAGTCGCCGTGGCGCACAGTTTCCCGCGCGCCTGGTGATGATGCGCCGGAAAAGGCCGATCACGGTGGCATCAGTGGTAAAAGTTTTATTGATCCGGAAGTTTTGCGTCGTCAGCGTGCGGAAGAAACCCGCGTCTACGGCGAAAACGCATGTCAGGCACTTTTCCAGAGCCGTCCGGAAGCAATTGTTCGCGCCTGGTTTATCCAGAGCGTAACGCCACGTTTTAAAGAAGCATTGCGCTGGATGGCGGCAAACCGCAAAGCGTACCATGTGGTGGATGAAGCGGAACTGACAAAAGCGTCAGGCACGGAACATCACGGCGGCGTGTGCTTCCTGATCAAAAAGCGTAACGGTACAACCGTGCAGCAGTGGGTAAGCCAGGCAGGCGCGCAGGATTGTGTACTGGCGCTGGAAAACGAATCTAACCCGCATAACCTGGGCGGCATGATGCGTAGCTGCGCGCACTTCGGCGTGAAAGGCGTTGTGGTGCAGGATGCGGCACTGCTGGAGTCTGGTGCGGCTATCCGTACCGCAGAAGGCGGCGCAGAGCACGTTCAGCCGATTACTGGTGACAACATTGTTGACGTGTTGGATGATTTCCGTCAGGCGGGCTACACCGTGGTGACCACTTCCAGCGAGCAAGGTAAACCGCTGTTCAAAACCAGTCTGCCAGAAAAAATGGTGCTGGTGCTGGGGCAGGAATATGAAGGGTTACCGGATGCCGCACGCGATCCGAACGATTTGCGCGTGAAGATTGACGGTACTGGCAACGTTGCTGGACTGAATATTTCTGTCGCAACTGGCGTTCTGCTTGGCGAATGGTGGCGTCAGAATAAAGCCTGATAAATCAGCCGGGTGGCAACTCTGCCATCCGGCATTTTCCCGCAAATTTACTCACTCTCTGCCGGTAATACTGGCATCCAGTCAATCGGCGTCTCGCCACGTTGTTCCAGCCACTGATTTGCCAGCACAAAATGGTTACAGCCAAAGAATCCACGATGCGCAGAAAGCGGTGACGGATGCGGTGCTTTAAGTACGTGATGGCGTTGCTTATCTATAATCGCCCCTTTCTTTTGCGCATGAGATCCCCACAACAAAAACACCACGCCTTCGCGATGCTGATTTATGAGGCTGATGACTTTATCAGTAAACGTCTCCCAACCGAGGCTGGCGTGGGAATGCGCCTGACCTGCGCGTACCGTCAATACGGTATTGAGCAGCAGAACGCCCTGACGCGCCCAGCTTTCGAGATAGCCATGCGCCGGGCGGGTAAAGCCTGGAACGGTGTTTTCCAGCTCTTTATACATATTCAGTAATGATGGCGGAGTGGGGATACCGGGGCGAACAGAAAACGCCAGGCCGTGAGCCTGTCCGGGGCCGTGATAAGGATCCTGGCCGAGAATCACGACTTTGACATCGCCTAACTCGGTAAAACGAAAGGCGTTAAAGACATCTTTTTGTGGCGGATAGATAGTGATGCCGGATTGCCGCTCGCTGGCGACGGTCTGAAGGGTATTAAGAAAATAGGGTTGTTGCTTCTCTTCAGCCAGCACGTCATGCCAGGTTAATTCGTTAGCCATCTCGCTCTCCTGCGAATCTTCAATCCGCCTAGCTTAACTGCTTCTTTCTACAGAACAAAATCAAGCTCATTTTATAGACATAATCGACTGTAAAAAAATGTAAATTGGTAAAATTTCACACCCGCATAAGTTGATGTAAAACAATAAAATCCACTTATCGCTACACTTGATGTGTGTTTTTTATTGATTTAAATCAAAGAATCAGGGGTCTTTGAGGAGTATATATACACTCAAGCAACAATGGTTTTACCAATTGGCCGCGACAGGCTGAACAAATCAAATAATTTTGCCGGGGAGGCATCACATGATTACAGGTATCCAGATTACTAAAGCCGCTAACGACGATCTGCTGAACTCTTTCTGGCTGCTGGACAGCGAAAAAGGCGAAGCACGTTGCATCGTTGCGAAAGCAGGTTTTGCAGAAGACGAAGTGGTTGCAGTAAGCAAACTGGGTGACATTGAGTACCGTGAAGTTCCAGTAGAAGTTAAACCAGAAGTTCGCGTAGAAGGTGGTCAGCACCTGAACGTAAACGTTCTGCGTCGTGAAACTCTGGAAGATGCAGTTAAGCATCCGGAAAAATATCCGCAGCTGACCATCCGTGTATCCGGTTATGCAGTTCGCTTTAACTCTCTGACTCCGGAACAGCAGCGCGACGTTATCGCTCGTACCTTTACTGAAAGCCTGTAAGGCTTAAGTAGCAAGTTACTAAGCGGAAGAGGGCGACCTCTTCCGCTTTTTTTCATTAATAGAAAATGCGTACCGCGCAATAGACCAGCAACAGTGCCAGCACGATATTTAATTGGCGACCATACTGGCGAAACAATCGCTGAAACAGATGCCCCGCCAGCGCCCAGCACACATTGCCAAACGTCCCAATCATCGCCAGCAAAACGCTGACGCCAACTACCCAGCTTAACGCCTGCGTTTGCGGCAGGACAAACGTCGATAGTGCCGTAATGCCGTACAAAATGATTTTGACGTTCACAAACTGTAGCGCAAAGCTTGCCCAAAAGCTGATCGGTTTTGCCTGAAGCCCGTCTTCCTTTGTTGGGCTGGTAGCGATTTTCCACGCCAGCCAGACAATATATGCCGCCCCCGCCCAACTCAACAGATGCACTGCTGCCGGGTCAATAACAGCCAGTGAAAACGAAATTCCCGCGCACAGTAGCATGACGATTAAAAATCCCAGACTCATCCCCGCCAGTACGCGGGTACTCTGACGAAACCCATGCGACGTGGCAGAACTAAGGGCGAGAATATTGTTTGGTCCTGGCGTGAGGGCAGTAATCAGGGTGTAGGTCCAAAAAGCACTTAAAAGGGTCGGTGTCACTTGTTATCTCCTCTGTTTTGGTAGACAGTACCCGACACAAAACATTTAAAAAAATGAATGTTTTCACATTCTAAATTCGATATTTTCGATAGGTTTGGGATTATGGATCTGCGCCGTTTTATTACCCTAAAAACCGTGGTGGAAGAGGGTTCTTTTTTGCGAGCTTCGCAAAAATTGTGTTGCACACAGTCGACGGTGACTTTTCATATTCAGCAGCTTGAGCAGGAGTTCTCAGTACAGTTATTTGAGAAAATTGGTCGACGAATGTGCCTTACCCGCGAAGGGAAAAAGCTGCTGCCGCACATCTATGAACTTACCAGAGTGATGGATACCCTTCGTGAGGCTGCCAAAAAGGAGTCGGATCCGGACGGGGAACTACGCGTTGTTTCGGGCGAAACGTTACTCTCTTACCGAATGCCGCAGGTGTTGCAGCGTTTTCGGCAACGCGCACCAAAAGTGCGTTTATCATTGCAGTCACTGAACTGTTACGTGATTCGTGATGCACTACTGAATGATGAGGCCGATGTCGGCGTCTTTTATCGCGTAGGGAATGATGATGCCCTGAACCGACGTGAGTTGGGTGAACAATCGCTGGTGCTGGTGGCTTCACCGCAAATTGCAGATGTCGATTTTACTGAGCCGGGAAGACATAACGCCTGTAGCTTTATTATCAATGAACCACAATGTGTCTTCCGGCAGATATTTGAGAGCACGCTGCGCCAGCGGCGGATCACGGTGGAAAACACCATTGAGCTTATAAGCATCGAAAGCATCAAACGTTGTGTCGCGGCGAATATCGGTGTCAGTTACTTGCCCCGCTTTGCGGTGGCAAAAGAGCTTGAGAGCGGAGAATTAATTGAATTGCCTTTTGGCGAACAGTCGCAGACCATTACGGCAATGTGCGCACACCATGCTGGAAAAGCGGTTAGCCCGGCGATGCACACTTTTATTCAGTGTGTTGAAGAGTGTTTTGTGGCTGGATAAAAAAATGCCGGGCTTAAACCCGGCATTATGATTACTCTTCTGTTGTTTGCGGTGGCACGCCCGTTCCGCTTGGTTTACGGCGCTTACCTATATTTTTGGTATCGCGATGGCGTTTTTTCACCCGCGGCTTCTCTTTCTCTTTAGCTTTTTTCTTCTCGGCGCGTTTTGCCAGTACTTTCTTCGATGGCTTGCCGGTCTGCTTCTCGCTTGGCGCACGCGTTTTCGGGCGTAACTCATCAATTACGCGAGCTTTAATCGGCTCTTCAATGTAACGGCCAACTTTGCCCAGCAGCAGATGGTCATGAGCTTCCACCAGCGAAATTGCGGTGCCTTTACGACCGGCGCGAGCGGTACGCCCGATACGGTGCAAATAAGTATCGCCACTGCGCGGCATATCGAAGTTAAAGACGTGGCTGACATCCGGAATGTCAATACCGCGTGCGGCAACGTCGGTTGCAACCAGCACGTTAACGCGACCTTCGGTCAGGCGTTTAATCGCTTCATTACGCTTGCCTTGTACCATCTCACCTTCGAGATAGCAGTTGTTGATGCCCGCTTCACGCAGCCAGTTTGCCAGCTCATGCACACGCTCACGCTTACGCACAAATACGATTGAGCGAGTCGCTTCAGGCTGTTTTAACAGATGCACCAGCAATGCGGTTTTATGCTCAAGATCATCGGCGCGGTAATACCACTGATGAATTTTTTTGCGCTCACGGGTAGACGGATTCGCAGAAACTTCCACCGGATCTTCCAGCAGACGCTCGGCAAAATCCTGAATCGCATCGCCTTCCAGCGTTGCGGAAAAGAGCAGGGTCTGTTTACGCCAGCGCGTTTCGCCAGCAATATGCTCGATATCCTGAGCGAAGCCCATATCCAGCATACGGTCAGCTTCGTCGAGGATCAGCGTTTCAACTGCGCGGCAATCGAAGTTCTCTTCTTTTATGTATTGCAGCAGACGTCCGGTCGTGGCGACCACGATGTCCTGGTTTTCGCTGAAAACTTCTGCGTGGTTCATATAGGCCACGCCGCCGGTGATAGTGGCGATATCCAGATGCGTATGTTTCGCCAGTTCGCGGGCATGATCGGCCACCTGCATCGCCAGCTCGCGAGTTGGGGTGAGGATCAAAATACGCGGCGGACCGGATTTCTTACGTGGGAAATCGAGCAGGTGCTGCAACGCTGGCAGCAGATACGCCGCCGTTTTACCGGTGCCTGTCGGCGCAGAACCGAGTACATCACGGCCATCGAGCGCAGGCGGAATGGCGGCAGCCTGAATGGCGGTCGGGCGAGTGAAACCTTTATCCTGGAGGGCTTCCAGCAGGCTTTCGTCGAGTTCAAGTTCGGAAAAAGTCGTTACAGTCATGTTCTACCTCTGTGTGGGGCGCTGATTATAGACGTTACGGCTGCAATCTTCATCTGTTTGTATGGATATCGCTTCTCAGGTATTGTTCTTACCCGGTGCTATCGCCGTTTTTTCAGCAAGGTTTCATTTACATGTCACAGTCTACATCCGTGCTTCGTCGTAATGGATTTACTTTTAAACAGTTTTTTGTCGGCCACGAACGATGTGCGATGAAAGTGGGAACGGATGGAATTTTGCTTGGCGCATGGGCTCCAGTGGCTGGGGTAAAACGCTGCCTTGATATCGGCACTGGTAGCGGGTTGTTGGCACTGATGCTGGCGCAGCGAACCGATGACAGTGTGATGATTGATGCAGTTGAACTGGAAAGTGAAGCTGCAGCTCAGGCGCAGGAGAATATTAACCAGTCTCCGTGGGCAGAGCGGATTAATGTCCATACGGCGGATATTCAGCAGTGGATCACACAGCAGACAGCACGCTTCGATTTAATCATCAGCAACCCGCCGTATTATCAGCAGGGAGTGGAGTGTGCGACACCGCAGCGGGAACAGGCGCGCTATACCACCACGCTGGATCATCAATCCTTGCTGACTTGCGCGGCAGAGTGCATTACCGAAGAGGGATTTTTCTGCGTGGTGTTGCCAGAGCAAATCGGTAATAGTTTTACGGAGCTGGCATTAAGCATGGGGTGGCATTTACGTGTGCGAACGGATGTGGCAGAAAACGAAGCGCGATTGCCGCATCGGGTGCTGCTGGCATTCTCCCCACTGGCGGGGGAGTGCTTTTGCGATCGCTTAGTCATTCGTGGGCCAGACCAGAACTATTCCGAAGCGTATACGGCGCTGACCCAGGCTTTTTATCTGTTTATGTAATGATTGACGGGGGAAAGGATCGATGGACCGGAATGCGTGAGCAGTTCCGGATAATCCAGCGTGAAATGCAACCCCCGACTTTCCTTACGCATCATTGCACAGCGAACAATCAACTCGGCAACCTGCACCAGATTACGCAGTTCCAGCAAATTATTTGATACGCGGAAGTGTGCGTAATATTCGTCTATTTCCTGTTGCAACATATTGATACGCCGCAGAGCGCGCTCAAGACGTTTTGTTGTGCGCACAATGCCGACGTAATCCCACATAAACAGGCGTAACTCGTGCCAGTTATGTTGAATCACCACCAGTTCGTCAGGATTCTCAACACGGCTTTCATCCCACGGCGGTAACGTACTGACGCCACGCGCATAAGGCATACGTTTTGTAATATCTTCCGCTGCCGACCAGCCATAAACCAGACACTCCAGCAAGGAGTTAGAGGCCATGCGGTTAGCACCATGTAAGCCCGTATAACTCACTTCGCCAATGGCATACAGGCCATCAACGTCCGTACGTCCATGATCGTCAACCATTACGCCGCCGCAGGTATAGTGCGCAGCAGGCACAATCGGCACCGGTTCTTTCGTGAGGTCAATACCCAACCCGAGCAACTTTTCATAGATCATCGGGAAATGCTGGCGAATAAATTCGGCGGGCTTATGGCTGATATCAAGGAACATACAATCCGCGCCGAGGCGTTTCATCTCATGGTCAATGGCGCGGGCGACAATATCGCGCGGGGCCAGTTCGCCGCGCTCATCAAAATCAGGCATAAAACGTGTGCCGTCCGGGCGTTTCAAATAAGCGCCTTCGCCGCGTAAGGCTTCCGTTAACAGGAAATTCCGTGCCTGTGAGTGATACAGCGCGGTAGGGTGAAACTGATTAAATTCGAGATTGGCGACCCGGCAGCCTGCGCGCCACGCCATAGCAATGCCATCGCCAGAAGAAATATCCGGATTGGTGGTGTACTGATAAACCTTCGACGCGCCGCCAGTTGCCAGCACCACCGCTTTAGCATGGCAAGTTTCCACGGTTTCTTTATTACGGTTCCACACCCACGCGCCGACAACCCGTCGCGTTCCAGGCAGACCAATCTTGTCAGAAACTATCAGATCAACCGCATTGCTGCGTTCCAGCACTCGAATATTCGGATGGTTCTGCGCCTTGCTCACCAGCGTGGTTTCTACTTCTCTACCAGTGGCATCGGCAGCATGAAGAATACGACGGTGACTATGCCCACCTTCACGAGTCAGATGATAGCTTTCTTCGCCATTTGGCTGCACATGGGTATCAAACAACACTCCCTGATCGATTAGCCATTGCACGCAGGAACGCGCGTTGCTGGCGACAAACTCAACCGCATGGCGATCGCAAATACCGGCGCCAGCAATTAATGTATCTTCCACATGCGAGTCAATGCTGTCAGTTTCATCAAACACGGCGGCGATTCCGCCCTGGGCATAAAATGTTGAGCCTTCCGTTACCGGGCCTTTGCTAAGAACGATGACCTGATGCTGGTCAGCCAGACGTAGTGCCAGTGAAAGCCCGGCTGCGCCGCTACCGATAATCAGCACATCACAAGAATGTTCAGGAAGAGTATTCATTTTGTTTGTTTAATTTACTAAACACAGTTTGGTCAGCATAGCATCACGTTGTGTAATTAAACACCTGCTATTTTAATATTTGTTACAATGGCTAAACAGGGAGATCCTGGACGGTGGAAAAAAGAGAAGTTGCTTACTGGCGGAGGATTAGGTGGTGAAATAAAAAGGCCGTTGGGGTACTCTTCAGGCAGTTAAATGGGCATTTCTACACAGATAATGCGATGTTCAGATTCTGTAGACTTATAATGATAGATAATGATCCGTCTACAGCATGACAAACAAAAACAGATGCGTTACGGAACTTTACAAAAACGAGACACTCTAACGTTTTGCTTGCTCAAATTGCAGCTAATGGAGTGGCGTTTCGATAGCGCGTGGAAATTTGGTTTGGGGAGACTTTACCTCGGATGAGCGAGCAGTTAACGGACCAGGTCCTGGTTGAACGGGTCCAGAAGGGAGATCAGAAAGCTTTTAACTTACTGGTAGTGCGCTATCAGCATAAAGTGGCGAGTCTGGTTTCCCGCTATGTGCCGTCGGGTGATGTTCCCGATGTGGTACAAGAAGCTTTTATTAAAGCCTATCGTGCGCTGGATTCGTTCCGGGGAGATAGTGCTTTTTATACATGGCTGTATCGGATCGCTGTAAATACAGCGAAAAATTACCTGGTTGCTCAGGGGCGTCGTCCACCTTCCAGTGATGTGGATGCCATTGAAGCAGAAAACTTCGAAAGTGGCGGCGCGCTGAAAGAAATTTCGAACCCTGAGAACTTAATGTTGTCAGAAGAACTGAGACAGATAGTTTTCCGAACTATTGAGTCCCTCCCGGAAGATTTACGCATGGCAATAACCTTGCGGGAGCTGGATGGCCTGAGCTATGAAGAGATAGCCGCTATCATGGATTGTCCGGTAGGTACGGTGCGTTCACGTATCTTCCGAGCGAGGGAAGCTATTGATAACAAAGTTCAACCGCTTATCAGGCGTTGACGATAGCGGGATACTGGATAAGGGTATTAGGCATGCAGAAAGAACAACTTTCCGCTTTAATGGATGGCGAAACGCTGGATAGTGAGCTGCTTAACGAACTGGCTCACAACCCGGAAATGCAGAAAACCTGGGAAAGCTATCACTTAATCCGTGACTCTATGCGGGGTGATACTCCTGAGTTGCTTCATTTCGATATCTCATCGCGCGTGATGGCCGCCATTGAAGAAGAGCCAGTTCGTCAACCGACGATATTGATCCCAGAGGCCCAGCCTGCTCCGCATCAATGGCAGAAAATGCCATTCTGGCAGAAAGTACGTCCATGGGCGGCACAGCTTACCCAAATGGGCGTAGCGGCATGTGTATCGCTTGCAGTTATCGTTGGCGTCCAGCACTATAATGGACAATCTGAAACGTCCCAGCAGCCCGAAACACCGGTATTCAATACTCTGCCGATGATGGGGAAAGCCAGTCCGGTAAGTCTGGGAGTACCTTCTGAAGCGACCGCAAACAATGGTCAACAGCAGCAGGTACAGGAGCAGCGTCGTCGCATTAATGCCATGTTGCAGGATTACGAACTGCAACGTCGACTCCACTCCGAACAGCTTCAGTTTGAGCAGGCACAAACACAGCAAGCCGCTGTACAGGTGCCAGGAATTCAAACTTTAGGAACGCAATCGCAGTAATGAAGCAACTTTGGTTTGCCATGTCATTAGTGACAGGTAGCCTGTTATTCTCTGCTAACGCCTCGGCCACTCCCGCGTCCGGGGCGTTATTACAGCAGATGAACCTGGCTAGCCAGTCACTGAATTACGAGCTGTCATTCATCAGCATCAATAAACAGGGTGTTGAGTCTCTGCGTTATCGACATGCACGCCTCGATAACCGTCCGCTTGCTCAGTTGTTGCAAATGGATGGCCCGCGCCGGGAAGTGGTACAGCGCGGCAATGAAATCAGCTACTTTGAGCCGGGCCTTGAACCGTTTACTCTTAATGGCGATTACATTGTTGATTCTCTGCCATCGCTCATTTATACCGATTTCAAACGCCTTTCTCCTTACTACGACTTTATCTCCGTGGGACGCACGCGTATTGCTGATCGTCTTTGCGAAGTCATTCGCGTGGTTGCTCGTGATGGCACACGCTACAGCTACATTGTGTGGATGGACACCGAATCGAAATTACCGATGCGGGTTGATCTCCTTGATCGCGATGGTGAAACGCTGGAACAATTTCGCGTGATTGCGTTTAACGTCAATCAGGATATCAGCAGCAGTATGCAGACGCTGGCGAAGGCAAATTTGCCGCCGTTGCTTTCTGTTCCTGTAGGTGAAAAAGCCAAATTCAACTGGACTCCAACCTGGTTGCCGCAGGGGTTTAGCGAAGTCTCCAGTAGCCGACGCCCGTTGCCCACGATGGACAATATGCCCATCGAATCACGTCTCTATTCCGACGGCTTGTTCAGCTTCTCGGTAAACGTTAACCGCGCGACGCCATCGAGCACCGATCAGATGTTGCGTACCGGACGCCGAACAGTCAGCACCAGCATACGTGACAACGCGGAAATCACTATTGTTGGTGAACTACCGCCGCAAACGGCGAAACGCATTGCCGAGAACATTAAGTTCGGGGCCGCACAATGATCAAAGAGTGGGCTACCGTCGTCGCCTGGCAAAACGGGCAGGCGCTGGTCAGTTGTGATGTCAAAGCCTCATGCAGCAGCTGCGCTTCCCGCGCTGGCTGCGGCAGTCGCGTGTTGAATAAACTTGGTCCGCAAACCACACATACCATCGTCGTACCCTGTGATGAACCGTTAGTGCCGGGGCAAAAAGTCGAATTAGGAATCGCTGAAGGTAGCCTGCTTAGTTCCGCATTACTGGTTTATATGTCGCCACTGTTGGGATTATTCCTTGTTGCCTCGTTATTTCAGCTACTCTTTGCTTCAGACATCGCGGCGTTATGCGGCGCAATTCTTGGTGGCGTTGGTGGATTCCTGATTGCGCGCGGCTACTCGCGAAAGTTTGCTGCCCGGGCTGAATGGCAACCGATCATCTTAAGCGTGGCATTGCCGCCAGGCCTTGTGCGGTTTGAAACATCTTCGGAAGACGCGAGCCAGTGATTTCACTGGCTTTGTTGCATTTTGCATAACAAATGCGAGGACGTTTCCAGATACCACAATCCCTACGGTATGAACATTTCCTCGCCTCAATGTTGTAGTGTAGAATGCGGCCTTTCTATTAATACAGACGTTAAGCTCAGAACAGCGACTTCTAAAAGCCTGGTTAACCGGGCGTTAAGGCACAATAATCATACTTTATGAAGAATATACGTAACTTTTCGATCATAGCTCACATTGACCACGGTAAATCGACGCTGTCTGACCGTATTATCCAGATCTGCGGTGGCCTGTCTGACCGTGAAATGGAGGCGCAGGTTCTCGATTCCATGGATCTTGAGCGTGAGCGTGGCATTACCATCAAAGCGCAAAGCGTGACGCTGGACTACAAAGCGTCTGACGGTGAAACCTATCAGCTTAACTTTATCGACACCCCGGGCCACGTAGACTTCTCCTATGAAGTTTCCCGTTCGCTGGCTGCCTGTGAAGGTGCATTGCTGGTGGTCGACGCCGGGCAGGGCGTAGAAGCGCAAACTCTGGCGAACTGCTACACCGCGATGGAGATGGATCTCGAAGTGGTGCCGGTACTGAACAAGATTGACCTGCCGGCAGCCGATCCTGAACGCGTGGCGGAAGAAATTGAAGATATTGTTGGTATCGACGCCACCGATGCGGTGCGCTGCTCCGCGAAAACCGGCGTTGGCGTGCAGGATGTTCTCGAACGTCTGGTGCGTGACATTCCGCCGCCGGAAGGCGATCCAGAAGGTCCGCTACAGGCGCTGATTATCGATTCCTGGTTCGATAACTACCTGGGCGTGGTTTCACTTATCCGTATTAAAAACGGCACCCTGCGTAAGGGCGACAAAGTGAAAGTTATGAGCACCGGGCAGACCTATAACGCCGACCGCCTGGGGATCTTCACGCCGAAACAGGTTGATCGTACTGAACTGAAATGCGGCGAAGTAGGCTGGCTGGTGTGTGCGATCAAAGACATCCACGGTGCACCGGTAGGCGATACCTTAACGCTGGCGCGTAATCCGGCAGAAAAAGCGTTGCCTGGGTTTAAGAAAGTTAAACCGCAGGTATATGCCGGTCTGTTCCCGGTAAGTTCCGACGACTATGAAGCCTTCCGTGACGCGTTGGGCAAACTCAGCCTGAACGACGCTTCACTGTTCTATGAACCAGAAAGCTCAACGGCGCTGGGCTTTGGTTTCCGCTGCGGCTTCCTCGGCCTGTTGCACATGGAGATCATTCAGGAACGTCTGGAACGTGAATACGATCTTGACCTGATTACCACAGCACCGACAGTAGTGTATGAAGTTGAAACTACAGCAAAAGAAGTTATCTACGTCGACAGCCCATCCAAGCTGCCAGCGGTAAATAACATCTACGAACTGCGCGAGCCGATTGCAGAGTGTCACATGCTGCTGCCGCAAGCGTATCTCGGTAACGTCATTACCCTGTGCGTGGAAAAACGCGGTGTACAGACCAACATGGTCTATCACGGAAACCAGGTAGCGCTGACCTACGAGATCCCGATGGCGGAAGTGGTGCTTGATTTCTTCGACCGACTGAAATCTACCTCGCGTGGTTATGCGTCTTTGGATTACAACTTCAAACGCTTCCAGGCTTCTGACATGGTGCGTGTTGACGTCTTAATCAACGGTGAACGTGTTGATGCGCTGGCATTGATCACCCACCGTGATAATTCGCAAAACCGTGGTCGCGAGCTGGTGGAGAAGATGAAAGATCTGATCCCACGCCAGCAGTTTGATATCGCTATTCAGGCAGCGATTGGAACGCACATCATTGCGCGTTCTACCGTGAAGCAGCTGCGTAAAAACGTACTGGCTAAATGCTATGGTGGTGATATCAGCCGTAAGAAAAAGCTGCTGCAGAAACAGAAAGAAGGTAAGAAACGTATGAAGCAGATCGGTAACGTTGAGCTGCCGCAGGAAGCGTTCCTTGCCATTCTGCACGTCGGCAAAGACAACAAATAACCCTTAGGAGTTGGCATGGCGAATATGTTTGCCCTGATTCTGGTGATTGCCACACTGGTGACGGGCATTTTATGGTGCGTGGATAAATTCTTTTTCGCACCTAAACGACGGGAACGTCAGGCAGCGGCGCAAGCGGCTGCCGGGGATTCACTGGATAAAGCAACACTGAAAAAGGTTGCGCCGAAACCAGGCTGGCTGGAAACCGGGGCTTCTGTATTTCCGGTGCTGGCTATCGTATTGATTGTGCGTTCATTTATTTATGAACCGTTCCAGATCCCGTCAGGTTCGATGATGCCGACTCTGTTAATCGGTGACTTCATTCTGGTAGAGAAATTTGCTTACGGCATTAAAGATCCTATTTACCAGAAAACATTGATCGAAACCGGTCATCCGAAACGTGGCGATATCGTGGTCTTCAAATACCCGGAAGATCCGAAGCTTGATTACATCAAACGCGCGGTAGGTTTACCGGGCGATAAAGTCACTTATGATCCGGTCGCGAAAGAAGTGACCATTCAACCTGGATGCAGTTCTGGTCAGGCGTGTGAAAACGCGCTGCCGGTAACTTATTCCAACGTTGAACCGAGCGATTTCGTACAGACCTTCTCGCGTCGTAACGGCGGGGAAGCGACCAGTGGCTTCTTTGAAGTGCCGAAAAACGAAACCAAAGAAAATGGTATTCGTCTTTCCGAACGTAAAGAGACGCTGGGCGATGTAACGCATCGTATCCTGACTGTGCCAATCGCCCAGGATCAGGTAGGGATGTATTACCAGCAACCAGGACAACAACTGGCAACCTGGATTGTCCCGCCGGGTCAATACTTCATGATGGGTGATAACCGCGACAACAGCGCGGACAGCCGTTACTGGGGCTTTGTGCCGGAAGCGAATCTGGTAGGTCGGGCAACGGCAATCTGGATGAGTTTCGATAAGCAAGAAGGTGAATGGCCGACAGGTGTGCGCTTAAGTCGCATTGGTGGCATCCATTAATTGCTGCTTCTCGTTCACGTTGTCGTCATTCTGGCGGCAACGTGAATTATTTATGAGATAAATCTCCCCAGGCTAACGACATCCCTTATCGTTGTGTATAGAATATTCCCCCGAAGTTTAAGGTTGGCGCCTTCTGGTTGCCACGGCACACGAAACAGCGTTGGTTTCCATATATGGCGTAATGAATCCGCGACAAAGCGGTTAACAGAGCCTATGTGTATCAGGTCTGTTTCGTGTGCTGAATTGTTGACGCATTTATTTATTGGTATCGCATGAACCCCATCGTAATTAATCGGCTTCAACGGAAGCTGGGCTACACTTTTAATCATCAGGAACTGCTGCAGCAGGCATTAACTCACCGCAGCGCCAGCAGCAAACATAACGAGCGTTTAGAATTTTTAGGCGACTCAATCTTGAGCTACGTTATCGCCAATGCGCTGTATCACCGTTTCCCGCGTGTGGATGAAGGCGATATGAGCCGGATGCGCGCCACGCTGGTCCGTGGCAATACGCTGGCAGAACTGGCACGCGAATTTGAGTTAGGTGAGTGCTTGCGTTTAGGGCCGGGTGAACTTAAAAGCGGTGGATTTCGTCGCGAGTCAATTCTCGCCGACACCGTCGAAGCATTAATTGGTGGCGTATTCCTCGACAGTGATATTCAAACTGTCGAGAAGTTAATCCTTAACTGGTATCAAACCCGTCTGGACGAAATTAGCCCAGGCGATAAACAAAAAGATCCGAAAACACGTCTGCAGGAATATTTGCAGGGTCGCCATCTGCCGCTGCCGACTTATCTGGTAGTTCAGGTCCGTGGCGAAGCGCACGATCAAGAATTTACAATCCACTGCCAGGTCAGCGGCCTGAGTGAACCGGTGGTTGGCACAGGTTCAAGCCGTCGTAAGGCTGAGCAGGCTGCCGCCGAACAGGCGTTGAAAAAACTGGAGCTGGAATGAGCATCGATAAAAGTTATTGCGGATTTATTGCCATCGTCGGACGCCCGAACGTTGGCAAATCCACGCTGCTGAACAAACTGTTGGGGCAGAAAATCTCCATCACTTCCCGCAAAGCGCAGACAACTCGTCACCGCATTGTGGGTATCCATACTGAAGGCGCGTATCAGGCGATCTACGTCGACACCCCGGGCCTGCATATGGAAGAGAAGCGTGCTATTAACCGCCTGATGAACAAAGCGGCGAGCAGCTCCATTGGCGACGTTGAGCTGGTGATTTTTGTCGTTGAAGGCACCCGTTGGACACCGGACGATGAAATGGTGCTCAACAAGCTGCGTGATGGCAAAGCGCCGGTGATCCTCGCGGTGAACAAAGTGGACAACGTGCAGGAGAAAGCCGATCTGCTGCCGCATCTGCAGTTCCTGGCAAGCCAGATGAACTTCCTCGATATTGTGCCGATCTCTGCCGAAACCGGGCTGAATGTCGACACTATTGCGGCAATCGTGCGTAAGCATCTGCCTGAAGCGACCCATCACTTCCCGGAAGATTACATCACCGATCGCTCGCAGCGTTTTATGGCGTCTGAAATCATCCGTGAAAAACTGATGCGTTTCCTCGGTGCAGAACTGCCGTACTCCGTGACCGTGGAGATCGAACGTTTTGTCACCAATGAACGTGGTGGCTATGACATCAACGGTTTGATTCTCGTTGAGCGCGAAGGGCAGAAGAAGATGGTCATTGGCAACAAAGGGGCCAAGATCAAAACCATCGGTATTGAAGCGCGTAAAGACATGCAGGAAATGTTCGAAGCGCCTGTCCACCTTGAGCTGTGGGTGAAAGTGAAATCCGGCTGGGCTGATGACGAACGCGCACTGCGTAGTCTCGGTTACGTTGACGATCTTTAATTAGCATACTCTATGACTTTCGAGGTGCAGGAAGGCGGCAAGACCGTGAATCCCTGGGAGCTTACTAAAGTAAGTGACCAGGGTGAACGGGTGCAGCCAAGGCACCTGCAACTTGAAAGGCGACGAGTATGATGGAAGGCTGGCAGCGCGCATTTGTCCTGCATAGTCGCCCGTGGAGCGAAACCAGCCTGATGCTGGATGTCTTCACGGAGGAGTCGGGTCGCGTGCGTCTGGTTGCCAAAGGCGCACGCTCTAAACGCTCTACCCTGAAAGGTGCATTACAGCCTTTCACGCCTCTCTTGCTTCGCTTCGGTGGGCGCGGTGAAGTCAAAACACTGCGCAGTGCTGAAGCTGTCTCATTGGCGCTGCCATTAAGCGGTATCACGCTTTACAGCGGTCTGTACATCAACGAACTTCTCTCCCGCGTGCTGGAATACGAGACGCGCTTCTCTGAACTCTTTTTCGATTACTTGCACTGCATCCAGTCTCTGGCTGGAGCCACAGGCACACCGGAACCCGCGTTGCGCCGCTTTGAACTGGCATTGCTCGGGCATCTGGGTTATGGCGTCAATTTTACCCATTGTGCAGGTAGCGGCGAACCGGTGGATGACTCCATGACGTATCGTTATCGCGAAGAAAAAGGGTTTATCGCAAGCGTCGTTATCGACAATAAAACGTTCACCGGAAGGCAGTTGAAAGCGTTACACACGCGGGAATTTCCTGACGCAGACACATTGCGTGCCGCGAAACGCTTTACCCGCATGGCGCTTAAGCCGTATCTTGGCGGTAAACCATTAAAGAGCAGGGAACTGTTCCGGCAGTTTATACCTAAGCGAACAGTGCAAACACATAATGACTGATGAGGATTGTCATGGCTGAATTACTGTTGGGCGTCAACATTGACCATATCGCAACGCTGCGTAATGCACGTGGTACTGCTTACCCCGACCCGGTGCAGGCCGCGTTTATTGCCGAGCAGGCTGGCGCGGATGGCATTACCGTGCATTTGCGTGAAGATCGTCGCCACATTACTGACCGCGACGTGCGCATCCTGCGTCAGACGCTGGATACCCGCATGAATCTGGAAATGGCGGTGACCGAAGAGATGCTGGCGATTGCCATTGAGACGAAGCCTCATTTTTGCTGCCTGGTACCGGAAAAGCGCCAGGAAGTGACAACCGAAGGTGGCCTGGACGTCGCAGGTCAGCGTGACAAAATGCGCGATGCCTGTAAACGTCTGGCGGATGCCGGGATTCAGGTTTCTCTGTTTATCGACGCAGATGAAGAGCAGATCAAAGCTGCAGCAGAGGTAGGCGCCCCGTTTATCGAGATCCACACCGGTTGTTATGCCGATGCAAAAACTGACGCTGAACAGGCGCAAGAGTTGGCGCGCATTGCTAAAGCCGCGACCTTTGCCGCAAGTCTCGGTCTGAAAGTTAACGCCGGACACGGTCTGACCTATCACAACGTGAAAGCCATTGCCGCCATCCCTGAGATGCACGAACTGAATATCGGTCATGCCATTATTGGTCGTGCTGTGATGACCGGACTGAAAGATGCGGTGGCAGAAATGAAGCGTCTGATGCTGGAAGCGCGTGGCTAATGGCAATATTAGGTTTAGGCACGGATATCGTGGAGATCGCTCGCATTGAAGCGGTGATCGCCCGATCCGGTGAGCGCCTGGCTCGCCGCGTATTAAGCGATAACGAATGGGAAATCTGGAAAACGCACCAACAGCCAGTGCGTTTTCTGGCGAAGCGTTTTGCTGTGAAAGAAGCGGCGGCAAAAGCGTTTGGAACCGGGATCCGCAATGGTCTGGCGTTTAATCAGTTTGAAGTATTCAACGATGAGCTTGGTAAGCCACGGTTGCGACTGTGGGGCGAGGCATTAAAACTCGCGGAAAAGCTGGGCGTCGCACATATGCATGTGACGCTGGCAGATGAACGTCATTATGCTTGCGCCACGGTAATTATTGAAAGTTAAAATAATACCGTTCTCTTTATAAAGTAAAACCCCCGAACTGGTAAGGAACGGGGGTTTTACTTCATAACTTTAATTTTGTGCAGCATGCACCCTCAACAACAGCGATTATGGATCAGGGTGGTTATCTTTTACAAGCAACTTGCAATCTTTATCATAAAAACTCGAGCCTTTACGAAGAAAGCGATATTGATGGAAATATTAACGTGACTGCAAATTCGTAAGTACATTAAAATTGGCTTCGTTATTGGCGATTTTGCTGTGCTTTACACCATGCCACTGAATTCCCCCATTGAAACGAGTGGTGTCGTCAAAGCTCTGGTGTGGAGTGCAGCATGCATCCTCAATAACTCGCACGTTCAGTTTTGGGGAGATGTAAGGGCTAATCTGAACGGCTGCATTCCTTGTTTAAGGAAAAACGAATGACTGATTGTCGATACCTGTTTAAACGGGTCATTAAAGTCATCATTGCTGTTTTACAGCTGATCCTTCTGTTCTTATAACACAAGGAAACGTACTTAAGGCGCGTCAGGTTAACCAGCCAGGCGCGCCTTTAATAATTATAAATAAATGTCTGCGCAGATATTATATGAATTCATTTGGCGAATAATTATGCCGTTGTCATCATTTGAATAAATATAATAGCGTTAAGCTTTTGTCTATAAATAATTAATATTCTACTTCAGGAGCAGAATATTAAATTTTATCTGCGTGATGCATTAGCACAAATTTATCCCACAACTGCTCTTCTGTCTCGACATGCGCCGGATCTTTCACAATAGTATTAGGGATCGGACACACCTTCTGGCAGGTTGGCGTCTCGTAGTGACCTACGCATTCGGTACACTTATCGCTGTTAATCTCGTAGATATGATCTCCCATTGAAATCGCCTCATTCGGGCATTCAGGTTCACACATATCACAATTGATGCATTTTTTAGTGATTAACAGCGCCATAAGGAAACTCTCAAAACAACACAAACCGGGCGGGCATTATACGCGCATTCTTTGCTCAAACCAGTTTTTTCACCAGTGCTTCGCTGTGGCGAATGCGCTCAGGCGCCAGTTCCAGGTCCTGCTGGATTAGCGCAATGAACAGCAAATCTGTAAGCATTCCCTGAGCGTGGCAAGCGGAGATCGATGCACTATTCGTCGCCTGTTCTTCGGCAATAGTATACAGGCAGTGCGACGCTCGTTGTTGCAGAGCATTCGGCGTGAAACCGGTAATTGCCAGCACCTTTCCACCCACGCGCAGCATCTCATCTGCCGCGAGATTTAACTCACGTCGTACACCAGTGTAAGAGATGGCTAATAACAGGTCGTCCGGTGAAGATGCCTGTACAGTAGCGAGCAACGCATGCATATCGCGTTCTGCGGCAGCATTGAAACCAATCTTCATCAGTTTCCAGGCAAAGTTTTGCGCTACCAGACCCGAAGCGCCAATGCCAGTCAAAATAATCCGCCTCGCAGAACGCAGCATCACCACGCATTCATGCAATTTCTCTTCACTGTTAACGTTCAGCGTCGCATACATGGCAGCCGTGTTTTCTTTTATGAGTTTTTCCCCCACCAGTCGCAGCGGATCATCACCGCGAATTTGGTTATGAATGGGGACAGAAGGGGATTCCGGCTGGCTTGCCAGAGCTTCGCTTAACGCCAGTTTTAAGGCTGGAAAACCTTTATAGCCGAGTTTTTGTGCGAATTTCACTACGGTGGATTGACTGACCCCAGCTTCGTTGGCCAATTGCTGCGAACTTAAATGGCGCGCCGTATCAGGTTGTAGCAGGAGATAGTCCGCCAGTTTTTTATCACTCTGGGCAAGCTGCTGGTAACGCTGACGAATACGAAGTAAGCCGTTCATATCTTTCCTCGCGATAAAATAATGGCGACAACAGGCAATATGAGACACAAGCGAGTGAATATTATATTCCATAGCTTGTAAGATCTATGAATTAAAAATTCCATTCAGCATTATACGGTAGATTGTTGCCGGAAAAGTGATGATCTATCTGTTAGGCTATGTAGTAGCGATGATTAATCAGGATGTTTCAGTCCAGAGGAGTATGGTTTGGCAACTCACGAGCGTCGTGTGGTGTTTTTTGACTTAGATGGAACATTGCATCAACAGGATATGTTCGGTAGTTTTCTGCGCTACTTACTGCGTCGCCAACCGCTGAATACACTGCTTGTCCTGCCGCTATTGCCGGTTATTGTCATGGCATTATTGATAAAAGGCCGTGCTGCGCGCTGGCCGATGAGTCTGCTATTGTGGGGATGCACTTTTGGTCACAGCGAAGCGCGTTTACAGGCATTACAAGCCGATTTTGTACACTGGTTTCGCGACAATGTGACTGCCTTTCCGCTGGTGCAAGAGCGCCTGACCACCTACTTGCTCAGTTCTGATGCTGATATCTGGTTGATTACCGGTTCTCCACAGCCGCTGGTTGAAGCGGTCTATTTCGATACGCCCTGGTTACCGCGGGTGAATCTTATCGCCAGCCAAATTCAGCGTGGTTATGGCGGCTGGGTATTGACAATGCGTTGCCTCGGGCATGAGAAGGTCGCGCAACTGGAACGCAAAATCGGCACGCCACTGCGGTTGTACAGTGGTTACAGCGACAGTAATCAGGACAACCCGCTGCTTTATTTCTGCCAGCATCGTTGGCGAGTAACCCCGCGCGGTGAACTCCAGCAACTGGAATAGAGTAAAGCATAGCGTCCGTGTATAATGCGCCGCGCTTTTATAACCGGAGTTTTCTTTTTGTCTGAAGTCGAATTTAGTCACGAATACTGGATGCGCCATGCCATGACGCTGGCAAAGCGTGCCTGGGACGAGCGGGAAGTACCGGTCGGCGCGGTATTAGTGCATAACAACCGGGTAATCGGCGAGGGCTGGAATCGTCCGATTGGTCGGCATGATCCTACCGCGCACGCTGAAATCATGGCCCTGCGTCAGGGTGGTCTGGTGATGCAAAATTATCGCCTGATCGATGCCACATTATATGTCACGCTGGAGCCGTGTGTGATGTGCGCTGGAGCGATGATTCACAGCCGGATTGGTCGTGTAGTTTTTGGTGCACGTGATGCGAAAACGGGGGCTGCCGGATCATTAATGGATGTGTTGCACCATCCGGGCATGAATCACCGGGTGGAAATCACGGAAGGGATATTGGCGGAAGAGTGTGCAGCGCTGCTCAGCGACTTCTTTCGCATGCGCCGTCAGGAAATCAAAGCGCAGAAAAAAGCGCAATCTTCTGCGGATTAATTTTGCTTCTTTTCACTTCCCTTCCTGGAAAACAGCAGCGAAGGGGAGTGTGTCAGATAGTTAGATGACGACTGTGAAAGAAATGAGAGAAAAGGAAATTTCCCTTTACTCAATTCTGTTGGCGACACTGCCGGATAATCCTGAGCCAGCTGCATCGCCGCTTCTGTTGCCTGCTTTTCTTTCTCTTGCAGATACCCCACCAGACTAATCTGATACTTACGGATATTCTCGACATAGGCGTAAGCTTCATGTCCCCGCGCATAACCGTAAGTCAGCTTGCTGTAATAGGGTTTCTGGCTAAGTAAAGGCAGACGTTGTTTAACATCGGTCCAGCTGTCTGGATTACCTTTGGTTTTTGCCGTCAGGGCGCGGGCATCCAGCATATGCGCATAACCCATATTGTAAGCGGCGAGCGCAAACCAAATCCGTTCATTTTCTGGCACGCTTTCCGGCACTTTACTCATCATATCCTGCAAATAACGCGCGCCGCCGCTGATGCTTTGTTCAGCATCGGTACGATCGGTAATGCCCAGGCTTTGCGCGGTATTTTTGGTCAACATCATCATGCCGCGCACACCGGTTGGCGAGGTGGCCTGCGCGTCCCAATGTGATTCCTGGTAAGCAATAGCCGCCAGCAAACGCCAGTCAATTTCCTCGGCGTATTTCTCAAACAAAGGTTTTAATTGTGGCAGCACCGCATCGACGGCGCGTAAAAATGTGCGCGTATCGACATAATCAAAATCATCGCCATGCCCCAGGTATTTCTCTTCAATGCGTGCC
Organism: Escherichia sp. E4930; assembly: GCF_005845405.1. Lineage (NCBI taxonomy): Bacteria > Pseudomonadati > Pseudomonadota > Gammaproteobacteria > Enterobacterales > Enterobacteriaceae > Escherichia > Escherichia sp. E4930. The sequence continues at coordinate 30,019 of NZ_VCDZ01000004.1, forward strand.
AGCGTGCCGTCCTCATTCATTTTGTTGAAGAAGTCGAGCAGAGCTGCGGAAAGGGTATTATCGTCATCTAACTGGCTAAACCAGGTCACTGGTTGTTCATCGGTGATATCGAGTGCCACGGCGAGTTCCGGGTGAACTCGCTGGAACAGGCTGATGGCGACAGAATCAGCAATGGTGTAATCCAGCTTACCTCCGATGACATCTTCCAGTAATTCCGCTGAGCCTTTTTTGTCGTCCACCTTCCAGCTTAAATCCGGGAATTTAGTTTCTTTCAGTCTTTGTAGATCGTTAACGACGACGTGTCCTGGTGCGATGGAGAGCTGTTCCGCCGTCAAATTGCCCAGCGTGCGTGGGCGATATTGACCCACTTTGTAAACCAGTTGTTGTGATACGGAATAATAGGTAGGACCAGGCTGATAGTTTTTTACCCGCTCACTGTTATAAACCAGACCTGCTGCCAGCAGGTCGGCGTTGCCGTTGTCGAGATCGTCAAACAACTGGCTGATATTCTGCCGTACGGTCACTTTCAGTTTCACGCCGAGGTAGTCGGCAAATTGTTTGGCCAACTCATAATCCAGTCCGGAAGATTTACCGTTAATCTCATTCCATGTGAGGGGAGTATGAATGGTGCTCACGCGCAATTCTCCCCGCGCTTGAATGGCGGCGATACGGTTGTCGGCTTTACCAAACCAAGGAATAGATGGCCAGAGAGCTACCGCGAGAAGCAGTGCCAGAATGCCAATGAACAGATAATTAATCTTTAATTTTTTCAATTAGTTAATTCTCTGTGTCGTTCGTGTCCTGGCTTGAAAAAACGATATGCTAAACAAAGGTATAATCATCAATGAGCGGCATTTTGCGTAAACCTGTGCCAGTTGGCAACTTATTACAGCCATTGGCGGCACGCGTTGCTAATTCACGATGGTGATTTTATTTCCACGCAAACGGTTTCGTCAGCGCAGCAGATTCTTTATAATGACGCCCGTTTCCCCCCCTTGGGTACACCGAAAGCTTAGAAGACGAGAGACTTATGATGGAAATTCTGCGTGGTTCGCCTGCACTGTCGGCATTCCGAATCAATAAACTGCTGGCGCGTTTTCAGGCTGCCAGGCTCCCGGTTCACAACATTTACGCCGAGTATGTCCATTTTGCTGACCTCAATGCGCCGTTAAACGAAGAAGCGCACGCGCAACTTGAACGCCTGTTGAAATATGGTCCGGCACTCGCCAGCCATGCCCCGGAAGGCAAATTACTGCTGGTGACCCCGCGTCCTGGCACCATCTCTCCCTGGTCTTCGAAAGCGACCGATATCGCTCATAACTGCGGGCTGCAACAGGTAAACCGCCTTGAGCGCGGCGTTGCTTACTATATAGAAGCCGGTACGCTGACCAATGAACAGTGGCAGCAGGTTACCGCTGAACTGCACGACCGCATGATGGAAACGGTCTTTTTTGCTTTAGATGATGCAGAGCTGCTGTTTGCGCATCATCAACCGACTCCGGTCACCAGCGTTGATTTGCTGGGGCAGGGCCGTCAGGCGCTAATCGACGCTAACCTGCGTCTTGGCCTGGCACTGGCGGAAGATGAAATTGACTATCTGCAAGATGCTTTCACAAAGCTTGGTCGTAACCCGAACGACATCGAGCTCTATATGTTCGCCCAGGCGAACTCTGAGCACTGCCGCCACAAAATTTTTAACGCCGACTGGATTATCGACGGTGAACAGCAGCCGAAATCGCTGTTCAAGATGATCAAAAATACCTTCGAAACCACGCCGGATCACGTTCTCTCTGCGTATAAAGATAACGCCGCGGTGATGGAAGGTTCTGAAGTGGGCCGCTACTTTGCTGACCACGAAACGGGCCGTTACGGTTTCCATCAGGAACCGGCGCATATTCTGATGAAAGTCGAAACTCACAACCACCCGACGGCAATTTCTCCGTGGCCGGGCGCGGCGACCGGTTCCGGCGGTGAAATCCGCGATGAAGGTGCCACCGGGCGCGGCGCGAAGCCGAAAGCCGGTCTGGTTGGTTTCTCCGTTTCCAACCTGCGAATTCCTGGCTTCGAACAGCCGTGGGAGGAAGATTTCGGTAAGCCTGAGCGCATTGTCACCGCGCTGGACATCATGACCGAAGGTCCGCTGGGCGGCGCGGCATTTAACAACGAATTTGGTCGTCCGGCGCTGAACGGCTACTTCCGTACTTATGAAGAAAAAGTGAACAGCCACAACGGCGAAGAGCTGCGCGGTTATCACAAACCGATCATGCTGGCGGGCGGGATCGGCAACATTCGCGCCGATCACGTACAAAAAGGCGAGATCAACGTTGGTGCGAAGCTGGTCGTTCTCGGCGGCCCGGCAATGAACATCGGTCTTGGCGGCGGTGCTGCGTCTTCTATGGCGTCTGGTCAGTCTGATGCGGATCTCGACTTTGCTTCTGTTCAGCGCGACAACCCGGAAATGGAACGTCGTTGCCAGGAAGTGATCGACCGTTGCTGGCAGCTTGGCGATGCGAACCCGATTCTGTTTATCCACGACGTCGGCGCAGGCGGTCTTTCTAACGCCATGCCGGAACTGGTGAGCGACGGCGGGCGCGGCGGTAAATTTGAACTGCGCGATATCCTGAGCGACGAACCGGGTATGAGCCCGCTGGAAATCTGGTGTAACGAGTCCCAGGAACGCTACGTGCTGGCGGTTGCTGCCGATCAGTTACCACTGTTTGACGAACTGTGTAAGCGTGAACGCGCGCCCTACGCGGTGATTGGTGAAGCGACCGAAGAACTGCATCTTTCTCTGCACGATCGTCATTTTGATGATCAGCCGATCGATCTACCGCTGGACGTACTGCTGGGCAAAACGCCGAAGATGACCCGCGATGTGCAAACGCTGAAAGCGAAAGGCGATGCGCTGGCCCGTGAAGGGATCACCATTGCTGACGCGGTGAAACGTGTGCTGCATCTGCCGACCGTGGCGGAGAAAACCTTCCTCGTTACCATTGGCGACCGTAGTGTAACCGGCATGGTGGCGCGCGATCAGATGGTGGGTCCGTGGCAGGTGCCGGTCGCTAACTGTGCGGTCACTACTGCCAGCCTCGACAGCTACTACGGTGAAGCGATGGCAATTGGCGAACGTGCGCCTGTTGCGCTGCTGGATTTCGCCGCTTCTGCCCGTCTGGCGGTCGGTGAAGCGTTAACCAACATCGCCGCAACACAAATTGGCGATATCAAACGCATTAAACTTTCCGCCAACTGGATGGCGGCGGCAGGCCACCCTGGTGAAGATGCGGGCCTGTATGAAGCCGTTAAAGCCGTGGGCGAAGAGCTTTGTCCGGCGCTGGGCCTGACGATCCCGGTGGGTAAAGATTCAATGTCGATGAAAACCCGCTGGCAGGAAGGTAGCGAAGAGCGCGAAATGACCTCGCCGCTGTCGCTGGTTATTTCTGCATTTGCTCGGGTGGAAGATGTACGTCACACCATCACGCCGCAGCTTTCTACCGAAGATAACGCACTGCTGCTGATTGATCTGGGCCTTGGCAATAATGCGCTGGGCGCAACGGCACTGGCGCAGGTTTATCGTCAGCTTGGCGACAAACCGGCTGATGTGCGCGACGTCGCGCAACTGAAAGGCTTCTATGACGCGATTCAGGCGCTGGTTGCACAGCGTAAGCTGCTCGCGTACCACGACCGCTCTGATGGCGGCCTGCTGGTAACGCTGGCGGAAATGGCCTTTGCTGGTCATTGCGGCATTGACGCGGATATCGCCTCTCTGGGCGACGATCACCTGGCGGCGTTGTTTAACGAAGAACTGGGAGCGGTGATTCAGGTTCGTGCCGCTGACCGTGAAGCGGTCGAAGCGGTACTGGCACAGCATGGCCTTGCTGAGTGCGTCCATTATGTTGGCCAGGCGGTTTCTGGCGATCGTTTTGTGATTACCGCCAACGGGCAGACTGTATTCAGCGAAAGCCGCACCACGTTGCGTGTCTGGTGGGCGGAAACCACCTGGCAGATGCAGCGCCTGCGTGACAACCCGGAGTGTGCCGATCAGGAGCATCAGGCGAAATCAAACGACGCCGATCCGGGCCTGAATGTGAAACTGTCGTTCGATATCAACGAAGATGTGGCAGCACCGTATATTGCCACTGGCGCACGCCCGAAAGTGGCCGTGCTGCGTGAGCAAGGGGTGAACTCGCATGTTGAAATGGCGGCAGCTTTCCACCGTGCGGGCTTCGACGCTATCGACGTGCATATGAGCGATCTGCTGGCTGGACGCACTGGTCTGGAGGATTTCCACGCCCTGGTCGCGTGTGGTGGTTTCTCCTACGGTGATGTGCTGGGTGCCGGTGAAGGTTGGGCGAAGTCTATTCTGTTCAACAACCGTGTACGCGATGAGTTTGCAACCTTCTTCCATCGTCCGCAAACGCTGGCGCTGGGGGTATGTAACGGTTGCCAGATGATGTCTAATCTGCGTGAGCTGATCCCAGGTAGCGAGCTGTGGCCTCGTTTCGTGCGTAACACCTCCGATCGCTTTGAAGCGCGTTTCAGCCTGGTTGAAGTGACCCAAAGCCCGTCTCTGCTGTTGCAGGGGATGGTGGGCTCGCAGATGCCGATTGCTGTGTCTCACGGTGAAGGGCGCGTTGAAGTACGCGATGCGGCGCATCTGGCGGCACTGGAAAGCAAAGGGCTGGTTGCGCTGCGCTATGTCGATAATTTCGGCAAAGTCACCGAAACCTACCCGGCTAACCCGAACGGTTCCCCGAATGGTATTACGGCGGTCACGACTGAAAGTGGTCGAGTCACCATTATGATGCCGCACCCGGAGCGTGTTTTCCGTACTGTCAGCAACTCCTGGCATCCGGAAAACTGGGGCGAGGATGGCCCATGGATGCGTATTTTCCGTAATGCGCGTAAGCAGCTGGGGTAAGGCTGCGGAAATTTCACGCAACCCATTGTTTTGTCGGCCGGATAAGGCTTTCACGCCGCATCCGGCATTACACACAACCACTTAGCCAACAATTATAAGCTCCCAACTCCGGGAGCTTTTTTTGTGTCTGTAAATCACGACAATGGGTGGTTTGCCGTGTCGCTTATAGGTGACATATAACTTATTGATTTAATTTAAAACGAATAATTTAAGCTTTGGGCGTCTCTTTTAAGCGACACACTGTCTGATTTATAGCCAACCATTGGAACAACCATTAATTCATTAAAGCTATGTTTTATCAGTACGTTATCAAACCATTTTATTTATTGGCACAGTTACTGCATAATAATAACCAGTGGCTCATTCACCCACTTATGTCAGCCCCTTCGGGACGTGCTACATAAAATTCGAATGACGCACAACAAGGTGCCTGCCGTCCAACTTCTGATATCAGCGTAGCTATATCAACCATCGGGCGAAACGTCGAGTTAGGCACCGCCTTATTCCACAACAAAGCCGGGTAATTCCCGGCTTTGTTGTATCTGAACTCCCCCTCGGTTAGCATCAGGCTATTCGCGTCTGACGAGAGTAACACCTTGAAACGCTGGCCTGTTTTTCCACGTTCATTACGACAATTAGTCATGCTGGCATTCTTGCTGATTCTGCTGCCTCTGTTGGTACTGGCATGGCAAGCCTGGCAAAGCCTTAATGCGCTTAGCGATCAGGCGGCGCTGGTCAATCGCACAACGCTTATTGACGCCCGGCGCAGTGAGGCAATGACTAATGCGGCACTGGAGATGGAGCGTAGCTACCGTCAGTATTGCGTGCTGGACGACTCAACCCTGGCGAAGGTCTATCAAAGCCAGCGTAAACGTTACAGCGAAATGCTCGATGCCCACGCTGGCGTGCTGCCGGACGATAAACTTTACCAGGCATTGCGTCAGGATTTGAACAATCTGGCTCAACTTCAGTGTAACAACAGTGGGCCGGATGCGGCGGCGGCTGCGCGTCTGGAAGCCTTTGCCAATGCCAATGCCGAAATGGTACAGGCCACGCGTACCGTGGTGTTTTCACGCGGGCAACAACTCCAGCGAGAGATAGCCGAACGCGGACAGTATTTCGGCTGGCAGTCACTGGTGTTGTTTCTGGTGAGTCTGATAATGGTGCTGCTTTTCACCCGAATGATTATTGGTCCGGTGAAAAATATCGAGCGGATGATCAACCGTCTGGGGGAAGGACGCTCACTGGGTAATAGCGTCTCGTTCAGCGGACCGAGCGAGTTACGCTCGGTTGGGCAACGTATTCTTTGGTTAAGTGAACGCCTGTCATGGCTGGAATCCCAGCGCCATCAATTTTTAAGACATTTATCTCATGAATTAAAAACGCCACTGGCGAGTATGCGCGAGGGCACTGAATTACTGGCTGACCAGGTTGTCGGGCCGCTTACGCCAGAGCAAAAAGAGGTGGTAAGCATCCTCGACAGCAGCAGCCGCAATTTGCAAAAACTTATAGAACAACTGCTTGATTACAACCGTAAACAGGCAGATGGCGCGGTGGAACTGGAGAATGTTGAGCTGGCACCGTTGGTGGAGACGGTAGTTTCCGCTCACAGTCTGCCAGCTCGGACTAAAATGATGCATACCGACGTCGATCTCAAGGCAACAGCATGCCTGGCGGAACCCATGCTGCTGATGAGCGTGCTGGATAATCTTTACTCCAATGCGGTGCACTACGGGGCTGAATCCGGTAACATTTGCCTTCGCAGCAGTTTACATGGCGCACGGGTTTATATTGATGTCATCAATACAGGCACACCCATTCCGCAAGAGGAACGCGCCATGATCTTCGAACCCTTTTTTCAGGGAAGTCACCAGCGAAAAGGGGCGGTGAAGGGGAGCGGTCTGGGATTAAGCATTGCCAGGGATTGTATTCGCCGTATGCAGGGGGAACTGTATCTGGTCGACGAGAGCGGGCAAGACGTTTGCTTCCGCATTGAATTGCCTTCGTCGAAAAACACGAAATAATGTTAAGGCCTATCCCATCAGGCTATTTTATTTGCCAGTTCGGCCCCGGGCAGTGCTCGAAATCCTCACGTACTACGTGTACGCTCCGGTTTCTCCGCGCTGTCCGTGTCCAAACTGCCTGCAACAATTACGCCCACTGGGATAGGCTCTGAGTCTGGTGAATATGCGACACATTTTTCAACGATTTTTATCCCGACGGCTGTGGCTGGCGGGGTTGCCTTGTCTGGCGCTGCTGGGCTGCGTGCAGAATCACAATAAGCCAGCCATTAATGCGCCAGTAGAAGAAAAAATCCCGGTTTATCAACTGGCTGATTATCTTCCTACTGAATGTAGCGACATCTGGGCGCTGCAAGGTAAATCAACTGAAACTAACCCGCTTTACTGGCTACGGGCGATGGATTGCGCCAACCGCTTGATGCCAGCGCAGTCGCGTCAGGAAGCACGCAAGTATGGTGATGGCAGCTGGCAAAATACCTTTAAGCAGGGGATTTTGCTTGCCGATGCCAAAATCACGCCTTTTGAGCGCCGCCAACTGGTCGCGCGCATTGATGCGTTAAGTACTGAGATCCCGGCGCAGGTTCGCCCGTTGTATCAACTCTGGCGCGACGGACAGGCGCTGCAACTGCAACTGGCGGAAGAGCGCCTACGTTACAGTAAACTCCAGCAATCCAGCGACAGCGAACTGGACGCCCTGCGCCAGCAGCAACACGTTCTACAGCAACAACTGGAACTAACCACCCGCAAGCTGGAGAACCTGACGGATATTGAACGCCAACTCTCGACTCGCAAACCGGCCGGAAATTTCCCACCGGACACGCCGCACGAGAGTGAAAAAAACGCGCCATCCACCAATGAGGTCACCCCTGATGAGCCATAAACCTGCGCATTTATTATTGGTCGATGACGATCCGGGATTACTGAAATTACTTGGCCTGCGCCTGACCAGCGAAGGCTACAGCGTGGTCACGGCAGAAAGTGGTGCCGAGGGGCTGCGGATACTGAATCGTGAAAAAGTGGATTTAGTCATCAGCGACCTGCGGATGGATGAAATGGATGGTATGCAACTGTTTGCTGAAATCCAGAAAGTGCAGCCAGGTATGCCGGTAATCATCCTCACCGCGCATGGCTCCATTCCCGATGCCGTTGCTGCGACACAGCAGGGCGTGTTTAGTTTCCTCACTAAGCCCGTCGATAAAGACGCGTTATATCAGGCAATTGACGATGCGCTGGAACAATCCGCCCCAGCCACCGACGAACGTTGGCGCGAGGCGATTGTCACTCGCAGCCCGCTGATGCTGCGCTTGCTGGAACAGGCCCGGCTGGTGGCGCAATCAGACGTTAGCGTTTTGATTAACGGTCAGAGCGGCACCGGGAAAGAGATTTTTGCCCAGGCTATCCACAACGCCAGCCCGCGTAACAGCAAGCCGTTTATTGCCATTAACTGTGGCGCATTGCCCGAGCAGTTGCTGGAGTCGGAGCTGTTTGGTCATGCACGCGGCGCGTTTACTGGTGCCGTCAGCAATCGCGAAGGTTTATTCCAGGCGGCGGAAGGCGGTACGCTGTTTCTCGATGAGATTGGCGATATGCCCGCACCGTTGCAGGTCAAATTGCTGCGCGTATTGCAGGAACGAAAAGTCCGTCCGCTGGGCAGTAACCGCGATATTGATATCGACGTGCGGATTATTTCTGCCACTCACCGCGACTTACCAAAAGCGATGGCGCGCGGGGAATTTCGCGAAGATCTCTATTACCGCCTCAATGTCGTCAGCCTTAAAATTCCGGCACTGGCAGAGCGCACGGAAGACATTCCGCTACTGGCAAACCACTTATTGCGCCAGGCGGCAGAGCGACATAAACCGTTTGTCCGCGCGTTCTCCACCGATGCGATGAAACGCCTGATGACTGCCAGCTGGCCGGGAAATGTGCGCCAGTTGGTCAATGTGATTGAACAATGTGTGGCGCTGACATCATCTCCGGTGATTAGCGATGCATTAGTAGAGCAGGCGCTGGAGGGCGAAAACACGGCGCTGCCCACCTTTGTTGAGGCACGTAACCAGTTTGAACTCAATTACTTGCGCAAGTTGCTGCAAATCACCAAAGGCAACGTCACTCACGCGGCGAGAATGGCGGGGCGTAACCGGACAGAATTTTATAAACTGCTTTCCCGACACGAGCTGGATGCAAACGATTTCAAGGAATGAATCGGTGTAATGTGTTACGTTTAGCAGATCAAAAGACAGGCGACCTTTTCAAGGAATAGCATGAAAAAGATTGATGCGATTATTAAACCCTTCAAGCTGGACGATGTCCGTGAAGCACTGGCCGAAGTCGGTATTACCGGCATGACCGTGACCGAAGTGAAAGGCTTTGGGCGCCAGAAAGGCCACACTGAGCTGTATCGCGGTGCGGAATATATGGTGGATTTTCTGCCGAAGGTGAAAATTGAGATCGTCGTGCCGGACGACATTGTCGATATCTGCGTAGACACGATTATTCGTACGGCGCAAACCGGCAAAATTGGTGATGGTAAAATTTTCGTCTTCGACGTGGCACGGGTCATTCGTATCCGTACCGGCGAAGAGGACGACGCGGCGATTTAAACCGTGTCATGGTTGCCGGATGTCTCCATCCGGCAACATCAAATCACAGCACTTTATGCGGGCCAAAGCATTCGTAATGAATGTTTTCCTGCTTCACACCCAGGTCCACTAACTGTTTCGCGGCAAACTGCATGAAGCCAACCGGACCGCAGAGATAGAACTGCATGGCCGGATCGCTGAACGCACCTTCCAGTTTGCTCAAATCCATCAGACCTTCGCTATCAAACTGACCTTTAGCGCGATCGGCTTCGCTCGGCTGGCGATACCAGGTATGCGCGGTAAAGCGCGGTAGTGCTTGCCCCAGTTCCTTAACTTCATCAGCAAAGGCGTGAACATCGCCATTTTCTGCCGCGTGGAACCAGTTTACCTGGGCGTTATGGCCTGCTTTTGCCAGCGTATCGAGCATAGCCAGCATTGGCGTTTGCCCTACACCCGCAGAGATCAGTGTTACCGGCGTGTCATCTGTCACATCCATAAAGAAATCACCCGCCGGAGCTACCAGCTTCACGACATCGCCAACGTTGGCGTGATTGTGCAGCCAGTTGGATACCTGCCCGCCATCTTCGCGTTTCACCGCAATACGATAGCCTTTGCCATCAGGTTTACGAGTCAAAGAGTACTGACGAATTTCCTGATGTGGGAAACCTTCTGGTTTCAGCCAGACGCCGAGATATTGTCCCGGACGGTATTCTGCCACTGCGCCACCGTCGACCGGCTCCAGTTCGAAGCTGGTGATCAGTGCGCTGCGCGGTGTTTTAGCCACAATGCGGAAATCGCGAGTACCTTCCCAGCCACCGGCTTTGCTGGCGTTTTCGTTATAGATTTCCGCCTCGCGATTGATAAATACATTAGCCAGTACGCCATAGGCTTTACCCCACGCGTCCAGCACTTCCTGGCCTGGGCTGAACATTTCGTCCAGCGTCGCCAACAGGTGTTCGCCGACGATGTTGTACTGTTCCGGTTTGATCTGGAAACTGGTGTGCTTCTGCGCGATTTTTTCTACCGCTGGCAGCAGCGCAGGCAGGTTTTCAATATTACTGGCGTAGGCGGCAATAGCGTTAAACAGGGCTTCACGTTGATCGCCATTACGCTGGTTACTCATGTTAAAAATTTCTTTGAGTTCTGGGTTATGAGTAAACATACGGTCGTAGAAATGGGCGGTTAACTTTGGCCCTGTTTCTACCAGTAAAGGGATGGTGGCTTTTACTGTAGCGATGGTTTGAGCGTCAAGCATATGGTCTTCCTTTTTTTGCATCTTAATTGATGTATCTCAAATGCATCTTATAAAAAATAGCCCTGCACTGTAAATGGTTCTTTTGGTGTTTTTCATCAAGAATGTGATGAAGTGAAAAATTTGCATCACAAACCTGAAAAGAAATCCGTTTCCGGTTGCAGGCCCTTTATTCTCCAAAGCCTTGCACAGCTTGGAGGTAATCGTTTGCGTAAATTCCTTTGTCAAGACCTGTTATCGCACAATGATTCGGTTATACTGTTCGCCGTTGTCCATCAGGACCGCCAAAATTAGGCGAAAAAATTTTATTGTTAGCTGAGTCAGGAGATGCGGATGTTAAAGCGTGAAATGAACATTGCCGATTATGATGCCGAACTGTGGCAGGCTATGGAGCAGGAAAAAGTACGTCAGGAAGAGCACATCGAACTGATCGCCTCCGAAAACTACACCAGCCCGCGCGTAATGCAGGCGCAGGGTTCTCAGCTGACCAACAAATATGCTGAAGGTTATCCGGGCAAGCGCTACTACGGCGGTTGCGAGTATGTTGATATCGTTGAACAACTGGCGATCGATCGTGCGAAAGAGCTGTTCGGCGCTGACTACGCTAACGTCCAGCCGCACTCCGGCTCCCAGGCTAACTTTGCGGTCTACACCGCGCTGCTGGAACCAGGTGATACCGTTCTGGGTATGAACCTGGCGCATGGCGGTCACCTGACTCACGGTTCTCCGGTTAACTTCTCCGGTAAACTGTACAACATCGTTCCTTACGGTATCGATTCAACTGGCCACATCGACTACGCAGATCTGGAAAAACAAGCCAAAGAACACAAGCCGAAAATGATCATCGGTGGTTTCTCTGCATATTCCGGCGTGGTGGACTGGGCGAAAATGCGTGAAATCGCTGACAGCATCGGTGCTTACCTGTTCGTTGATATGGCGCACGTTGCGGGCCTGGTTGCCGCTGGCGTCTATCCAAACCCGGTTCCTCATGCTCACGTAGTGACTACTACCACTCACAAAACCCTGGCGGGTCCGCGCGGCGGCCTGATCCTGGCAAAAGGCGGTAGCGAAGAACTGTACAAAAAACTGAACTCTGCCGTTTTCCCTGGTGGTCAGGGCGGTCCGCTGATGCACGTTATTGCGGGTAAAGCAGTAGCGCTGAAAGAAGCGATGGAGCCTGAGTTCAAAACTTACCAGCAGCAGGTTGCTAAAAACGCTAAAGCGATGGTAGAAGTGTTCCTGGAACGCGGCTACAAAGTGGTTTCCGGCGGTACTGATAACCACCTGTTCCTGGTTGATCTGGTAGATAAAAACCTGACCGGTAAAGAAGCAGACGCCGCTCTGGGTCGTGCTAATATCACCGTGAACAAAAACAGCGTACCGAACGATCCGAAGAGCCCGTTTGTAACTTCTGGTATTCGTGTAGGTACTCCGGCGATTACGCGTCGTGGCTTCAAAGAAGCAGAAGCGAAAGAACTGGCTGGCTGGATGTGTGACGTGCTGGACAGCATCAATGATGAAGCGGTTATCGAGCGCATCAAAGGTAAAGTTCTCGACATCTGCGCACGTTACCCGGTTTACGCGTAAGCGAAACGGTGATTTGCTGACAACGTGCTCGTTGTTCATACCGGATGCGGCGTGAACGCCTTATCCGGCCTACAAAAATTTGCAAATTCAATATATTGCAATATCCGTGTAGGCCTGATAAGCGTAGCGCATCAGGCAATCTTACGTTTGTGATCGTCAAGGCTTCCTTCGGGAAGCCTTGTTACGTTATCGCGCCGTCAAATCTGTCGTAACTGCGCCTCAACATACAAATAGCCAATCCCCAGCACCTGTTGTGCGCGGCTTAATTGCCCGAAGCCAATTTGCGTCGCTTTCACGCTCGGTCCTTCGTCGCGGTCGAACGGGTTAAATCCTGTCTGGCGAATAATGGTATTAAGCCAGTTCTCACCAAAGGCACAACTGCGACCATACAGCCAAATCTGATTAATATTGAGGATGTTGAGGAAGTTATACAGACTCAAACCAATGGCGTTGGCACTGCGGTCAACCCAGCTGGTGACCCACGGTTCTCCACTCTGCCAGGCAGCGATTAATTGCGCGGTAGTCAGTTTTTCTGGATCAAGTTGAGTATTGCCAGGTTGTGATTTTAACCATACTCGCGCCTGTTTTTTTAATGCGCTTAACGAGGCGACGGTTTCCAGGCAGCCATAACGTCCACAGTCGCAGGCAACGCCATCGGGATTAACAATGGTGTGACCAATCTGCCCGCTACCATACAAACTACCGCGATAAATTTGCTCGTTAATCACGAACGACGAGCCAATGCCGTAATCAACGTTGATCACGCAGAAATCCCGTCCCTGCGAATTATTTTGCCATTTCTCTGCCAGTGCCAGCATCACACAGTCATTATCAACCATCACCCGAATACCGAGCTTTTCTTCCAGCAGATACTTCACCTCAACTGGCGTTGTCCACGGCGCTTGCGGCATGGTTTGCGATACGCCAGTCACCGGATCAACCTGCCCGTGGATTGCCAGCGCCAGATTGATGGTGCGGCCCGGCCACAGTTTGCGATGACGATGCCAGCATTTTTCGATTTCGGACAGCAGTGCCTGCGGTGTCGGTGCATCAATCTGAAAATATTCAAATTCGCCTTTCGGACTTAAACAAGCGTTAGCGACCTGGCACTCAATGCTGGTGGGCGTCACGTTCAGGCATAGCGTCCAGTCACCTTCCGGCGCAATCAGCCATGTGCCGCTGCTATGCCCGCGCGTCTGGCTTTCATCGTCGATATTCACCACCCGCTTTTCGTTTTCCAGTTCCTGCAAAATATTACTGACCGCCGGAATTGAAATTTGCGCCAGCCGGGCCAGCGTCGACTTGTTGGCGCGCTTTTGCCGGTACAGCAGTTCCAGAATCACGCATTTGTTATGGTGGCGGATCTGTTGATTGTTAATGCAGGCTCTCATCTTCACTAAACCTTGTTTAGTTAATTGCGTGATTATTCCGCGAAAACATTGCCAGATTGTTCAATACACTGCCACAAATCTTTTAATTCAGTATGTCTTGTTAATATTGAGGGCACCATGACTCCAGTAAAAGTGTGGCAAGAGCGCGTTGAGATCCCGACCTATGAAACCGGTCCGCAGGATATACATCCCATGTTCCTGGAAAATCGCGTTTATCAGGGATCGTCCGGCGCGGTTTATCCCTATGGCGTGACCGATACGCTGAGCGAGCAGAAAACCCTGAAATCCTGGCAGGCGGTGTGGCTGGAAAACGACTACATCAAAGTGATGATCCTGCCGGAACTGGGCGGTCGTGTGCATCGAGCGTGGGATAAAGTGAAACAGCGCGATTTTGTCTATCACAATGAAGTCATTAAGCCGGCGTTGGTGGGGCTGCTGGGGCCGTGGATTTCGGGCGGGATTGAGTTTAACTGGCCACAACACCATCGCCCGACCACCTTTATGCCCGTTGATTTCACCCTCGAAGCCCATGACGACGGCGCACAGACGGTGTGGGTCGGTGAAACGGAGCCGATGCACGGTTTACAGGTGATGACTGGTTTCACACTGCGCCCTGACCGGGCGGCGCTGGAGATCGCCAGCCGCGTCTATAACGGCAACGCCACGCCGCGTCATTTCTTGTGGTGGGCCAACCCGGCAGTGAAAGGGGGTGAAGGGCATCAGAGCGTTTTCCCGCCGGATGTGACTGCGGTGTTTGATCACGGCAAACGGGCCGTCTCCGCTTTCCCCATCGCCACCGGCACTTACTACAAAGTGGACTACTCCGCTGGAGTGGACATTTCTCGCTATAAAAATGTGCCTGTTCCAACCTCATATATGGCCGAAAAATCGCAGTATGATTTTGTCGGCGCGTGGTGTCACGATGAAGATGGCGGTTTGCTACACGTTGCCAACCACCATATCGCGCCAGGTAAAAAACAGTGGAGCTGGGGACACAGTGAATTCGGCCAGGCGTGGGACAAGAGTCTGACCGACAATAACGGCCCGTATATCGAGCTGATGACCGGCATTTTTGCCGATAACCAGCCCGATTTTACCTGGCTTGATGCTTACGAAGAGAAGCGGTTCGAGCAGTATTTCCTGCCTTATCATTCTCTGGGCATGGTGCAAAATGCCTCCCGCGATGCGGTGATAAAACTCCAGCGTAGCGAGCGGGGGATTGAGTGGGGGCTGTATGCCATCTCCCCGTTGAAAGGATACCGTCTGTCGATCCGCGAAATCGGCAAATGCAACGCGTTACTCGATGATGCCGTGACCCTGATGCCAGCGACCGCCATCCAGGGCGTGTTGCACGGTATCAATCCTGACAGACTGACCATTGAACTCTCCGATGCCGACGGCAATATCGTACTGAGTTATCAGGAACATCAGCCGCAAGAGTTGCCGTTGCCGGACGTCGCCAAAGCGCCACTGGCAGCACAAGACATTACCAGTACAGATGAAGCCTGGTTTATCGGTCAGCATCTGGAGCAATATCATCACGCCAGCCGTTCACCGTTCGATTACTACCTGCGCGGCGTGGCGCTGGACCCGCTGGATTATCGCTGTAACCTGGCGCTGGCGATGCTGGAATATAACCGCGCAGATTTCCCGCAAGCGGTGGCGTATGCCAGTCAGGCGCTGAAACGCGCACATGCACTGAACAAAAACCCGCAGTGTGGACAGGCCAGTTTGATTCGCGCCAGTGCTTACGAACGTCAGGGACAATATCAACAAGCCGAAGAGGATTTCTGGCGGGCGGTATGGAGCGGGAACAGTAAAGCGGGTGGATATTATGGTCTGGCACGCCTGGCGGCGCGTAATGGTAACTTCGACGCTGGTCTGGATTTTTGCCAACAAAGTCTTCGCGCCTGCCCAACCAACCAGGAAGTGCTTTGCCTGCATAACCTGCTGCTGGTGTTAAGTGGTCGTCAGGACAACGCGCGTTTGCAGCGCGAGAAACTGCTGCGTGATTATCCGCTGAACGCCACTCTGTGGTGGCTGAACTGGTTCGATGGTCGTAGCGAATCAGCCCTCGCGCAGTGGCGCGGTCTGTGTCAGGGACGCGACGTTAACGCCCTGATGACCGCCGGGCAATTGATTAACTGGGGCATGCCCGCCCTGGCGGCAGAGATGCTGAACGCACTGGACTGTCAGCGCACGCTGCCACTTTACCTGCAAGCCAGCTTGCTGCCGAAAGCCGAACGCGGCGAACTGGTCGCAAAAGCCATTGATGTCTTCCCGCAGTTTGTCCGTTTCCCGAATACGCTGGAAGAAGTGGCGGCGCTGGAGAGTATTGAAGAGTGCTGGTTTGCCCGTCATTTACTGGCCTGCTTCTACTACAACAAGCGTAGCTACAACAAAGCCATTACTTTATGGCAGCGTTGCGTAGAGATGTCACCGGAGTTTGCCGACGGCTGGCGCGGGTTGGCGATCCATGCGTGGAATAAGCAACACGATTATGAGCTGGCCGCGCGCTATCTTGATAATGCTTATCAGCTTGCGCCGCAGGATGCACGTCTGCTTTTCGAACGGGATTTGCTGGATAAGTTAAGCGGAGCCACACCGGAGAAACGACTGGCGCGTCTGGAAAATAATCTGGAAATTGCGCTGAAACGCGACGATATGACCGCAGAACTGCTCAATTTGTGGCATCTCACAGGTCAGGCCGACAAAGCGGCGGACATTCTCGCTACGCGCAAATTCCACCCGTGGGAAGGCGGGGAAGGGAAGGTCACCAGTCAGTTTATCCTTAACCAATTGTTACGCGCCTGGCAGCATCTTGATGCCAGACAGCCGCAGCAGGCCAGCGAACTGCTTCATGCCGCGCTGCATTATCCGGAGAATTTAAGCGAAGGCCGTTTACCGGGGCAAACTGACAACGACATCTGGTTCTGGCAGGCGATATGCGCCAAAGCTCAGGGCGATGAAACTGAAGCGACGCGTTGTTTACGTCTGGCGGCGACCGGCGATCGTACCATTAACATCCACAGTTATTACAACGATCAGCCGGTTGATTATCTCTTCTGGCAAGGAATGGCGCTGCGACTGCTGGGCGAACAACAAACCGCACAGCAACTGTTTAGTGAAATGAAACAGTGGGCGCAAGAGATGGCGAAAACCAGTATCGAAGCGGATTTCTTTGCCGTCTCGCAACCTGACTTGTTGTCGCTGTATGGCGATTTACAACAGCAGCATAAAGAAAAATGCCTGATGGTGGCGATGCTGGCGGCCGCTGGACTAGGGGAGATTGCGCAATACGAATCTGCTCGCGCTGAATTGACTGCGATTAATCCGGCCTGGCCGAAAGCGGCATTATTCACCACCGTGATGCCTTTTATTTTTAACCGCGTTCACTAAACCCTATTAACTGTAATATTTGAGCGGCACGCGCTGCCGCTCACGCTCAAATAATTAAAATAAGCCGTTGTAAATAAAAACCCTACAGGAGGCACTATGCCTAAAAGAATGAGAACAACCCGTAATCTATTATTAATGGCTACGCTATTAGGTAGCACGCTATTTGCCAACGCTGCGGATAAAGAAATGACCATTGGCGCAATATACCTTGATACCCAGGGATATTACGCTGGAGTGCGTCAGGGTGTTCAGGATGCGGCAAAAGATTCTTCAGTACAGGTACAGTTAATTGAAACTAACGCCCAGGGCGATATTTCGAAAGAAAGTACTTTTGTAGATACCCTCGTGGCGCGTAATGTCGATGCCATTATTTTATCGGCAGTGTCTGAAAATGGTAGTAGCCGTACCGTTCGTCGCGCCAGTGAAGCGGGTATTCCGGTGATTTGCTACAACACCTGTATTAATCAAAAGGGTGTCGATAAATATGTCTCGGCGTATCTGGTGGGCGATCCGCTGGAATTTGGTAAAAAACTGGGTAACGCTGCCGCCGATTATTTTATTGCCAACAAAATTGACCAACCGAAAATTGCCGTCATCAATTGCGAAGCCTTTGAAGTTTGTGTGCAACGACGTAAAGGGTTTGAAGAAGTATTAAAAGCCCGCGTTCCCGGCGCGCAAATTGTCGCTAATCAGGAAGGGACTGTTTTAGATAAAGCGATTTCTGTCGGTGAAAAACTGATTATCTCCACGCCAGATCTCAACGCCATTATGGGTGAATCGGGCGGAGCGACACTTGGTGCGGTAAAAGCAGTACGCAATCAAAATCAGGCCGGAAAAATTGCCGTTTTCGGTTCGGACATGACCACTGAAATTGCTCAGGAGCTGGAAAACAACCAGGTGCTGAAAGCGGTAGTGGATATTTCCGGTAAGAAAATGGGCAATGCTGTTTTCGCGCAAACATTGAAGATTATCAATAAACAAGCCGACGGTGAAAAAGTGATTCAGGTGCCAATCGATCTCTATACCAAAACTGAAGACGGTAAACAGTGGCTGGCAACGCACGTTGATGGTCTGCCCTAATAGCTGATTCGCAGAGGTCCCTATGTTCACGGCAACAGAGGCAGTCCCGGTAGCAAAAGTGGTGGCAGGAAATAAGCGTTACCCCGGCGTCGTTGCGCTGGATAACGTTAACTTCACGCTCAATAAAGGCGAAGTTCGCGCGCTGTTAGGCAAAAACGGTGCGGGAAAATCGACCCTCATTCGAATGCTTACCGGTAGCGAACGTCCGGATAGCGGTGATATCTGGATTGGCGAGACGCGACTGGAAGGCGACGAAGCTACGCTGACTCGCCGTGCCGCTGAACTGGGGGTACGCGCGGTTTATCAGGAATTAAGTCTGGTGGAAGGGCTGACGGTGGCAGAAAACCTCTGCCTTGGTCAATGGCCTCGCCGCAACGGCATGATTGATTACCCGCAAATGGCTCAGGATGCCCAACGTTGCTTACAGGCGCTGGGCGTTGACGTTAGCCCTGAACAACTTGTTTCAACGCTAAGCCCGGCGCAAAAGCAACTGGTGGAAATTGCGCGGGTGATGAAGGGCGAGCCGCGCGTGGTCATCCTTGATGAACCCACCAGCTCGCTTGCCAGTGCGGAAGTTGAACTGGTGATCAGCGCCGTGAAAAAAATGTCGGCACTGGGCGTGGCGGTGATTTACGTCAGCCACAGGATGGAGGAAATCCGCCGTATCGCTTCCTGTGCCACCGTCATGCGCGACGGGCAGGTGGCGGGCGATGTGATGCTCGAAAACACCTCAACTCGCCATATTGTGTCGTTGATGCTCGGGCGCGATCACGTTGATATTGCACCGGTTGCAGCTCAGGAGATTGCGGACCAGACCGTACTGGAAGTTCGCGCGTTACGCCACAGACCAAAACTTACAGAGATCAGTTTTTCCCTGCGTCGTGGCGAAGTGCTCGGCATTGCTGGCCTGCTGGGGGCAGGGCGCAGTGAATTGCTGAAAGCGATAGTTGGGCTGGAAGCGTATGAACAGGGCGAAATTGTTATCAACGGCGAGAAAATCACGCGCCCTGATTACGGCGACATGCTGAAACGCGGCATTGGCTATACGCCAGAAAACCGCAAAGAAGCGGGGATCATTCCTTGGCTGGGCGTTGACGAAAATACAGTGCTGACCAATCGGCAAAAAATCAGCGCCAACGGTGTGCTGCAATGGTCCACCATCCGCCGCCTGACCGAAGAAGTGATGCAGCGGATGACGGTCAAGGCTGCCAGTAGCGAAACACCCATCGGCACGCTTTCTGGCGGCAATCAGCAAAAAGTGGTGATCGGTCGTTGGGTCTATGCCGCCAGCCAGATTTTGTTGCTCGACGAGCCAACGCGCGGCGTCGATATCGAAGCCAAACAGCAGATTTACCGCATTGTCCGCGAGCTGGCTGCCGAAGGAAAAAGCGTGGTGTTTATCTCCAGTGAAGTGGAGGAGTTACCGCTGGTGTGCGACCGCATTCTGTTGTTACAGCACGGTACGTTCTCGCAGGAGTTTCACTCTCCAGTCAATGTGGATGAGCTGATGTCCGCCATTCTGTCTGTGCACTGATGAATTTTACCGAGGAACCTGAAGATGTCTGCTTCGTCATTACCATTGCCGCAGGGCAAGAGCGTCTCGCTCAAACAATTTGTCAGTCGCCATATTAATGAGATCGGTTTGCTGGTGGTGATTGCCATTTTGTATCTGGTCTTCTCCCTGAACGCGCCTGGCTTTATCTCATTGAATAACCAAATGAACGTGCTGCGCGATGCCGCCACCATCGGGATCGCCGCCTGGGCGATGACGCTGATTATTATCTCCGGTGAAATTGATGTCAGCGTTGGGCCGATGGTGGCTTTTGTCTCGGTGTGCCTGGCATTTTTGCTGCAATTTGAAGTTCCGCTGGCGATTGCTTGTCTGCTGGTGTTGCTGTTAGGCGCGCTGATGGGAACGCTGGCCGGAGTGCTGCGCGGTGTGTTTAACGTACCAAGTTTCGTTGCCACGCTGGGGCTGTGGAGCGCCCTGCGCGGAATGGGGCTGTTTATGACTAACGCCCTGCCAGTGCCGATTGACGAAAACGAGGTACTGGACTGGCTGGGTGGACAATTTCTCGGAGTGCCGGTATCCGCGCTGATCATGATGGTGTTGTTTGCGCTTTTTGTGTTCATCAGTCGTAAAACCGCTTTCGGGCGCTCGGTTTTTGCTGTTGGCGGTAATGCTACGGCGGCGCAGTTGTGCGGTATTAACGTTCGTCGGGTACGCATTCTTATCTTTACCCTTTCGGGATTATTAGCGGCGGTGACCGGCATTTTATTGGCGGCGCGCCTCGGTTCCGGTAACGCAGGTGCGGCAAACGGTCTGGAGTTTGATGTCATCGCCGCGGTCGTGGTCGGCGGTACGGCACTTTCCGGCGGTCGCGGTTCCCTGTTCGGTACATTGCTTGGTGTGCTGGTGATTACGCTAATCGGTAACGGTCTGGTATTGCTCGGGATTAACTCCTTTTTCCAGCAGGTGGTACGCGGCGTCATCATCGTGGTGGCGGTGCTGGCGAATATCTTGCTGACCCAGCGAAGCAGTAAAGCGAAACGCTAAACCTTAACGCCCCTGGCGCGGGTGCGGCAGGGATGAAAATTAATCGTATTGTTAATGAGGGATTTATGAAAACGATGCTGGCAGCTTATTTACCAGGAAATTCGACCGTCGATCTGCGGGAAGTTGCGGTGCCGACGCCGGGGATTAACCAGGTACTGATCAAAATGAAATCCTCCGGGATTTGCGGAAGCGATGTCCACTATATCTACCATCAACACCGCGCCACGGCGGCGGCGCCCGATAAACCGTTATACCAGGGCTTTATCAACGGTCATGAGCCGTGCGGGCAAATTGTGGCGATGGGGCAAGGCTGTCGCCATTTTAAAGAGGGTGATCGCGTTCTGGTGTATCACATTTCTGGCTGTGGTTTTTGCCCGAACTGCCGCCGCGGCTTTCCTATCTCTTGTACTGGCAAAGGAAAAGCGGCTTACGGCTGGCAGCGTGACGGCGGTCATGCCGAATATCTGCTGGCGGAAGAAAAAGATCTGATCCTCCTGCCGGATGCGCTGAGCTACGAAGATGGTGCGTTTATCAGTTGCGGCGTTGGCACGGCCTATGAAGGGATTTTGCGCGGCGAAGTTTCCGGCAGCGATAACGTGCTGGTGGTCGGTCTGGGGCCGGTCGGCATGATGGCGATGATGCTGGCGAAAGGTCGCGGTGCAAAACGGATCATCGGCGTTGATATGCTGCCGGAACGTCTGGCGATGGCAAAACAGTTAGGAGTGATGGATCACGGGTATTTAGCGACCACCGAAGGTCTGCCGCAGATAATCGCCGAACTTACCCACGGTGGCGCGGATGTTGCGCTCGATTGTTCCGGTAATGCTGCAGGTCGCTTGCTGGCACTGCAATCCACTGCTGACTGGGGACGGGTGGTTTACATCGGAGAAACCGGAAAAGTGGAGTTCGAGGTTAGCGCCGATCTGATGCACCATCAACGGCGGATTATCGGCTCCTGGGTGACCAGTTTGTTCCATATGGAAAAATGCGCCCACGATTTGACTGACTGGAAACTGTGGCCGCGTAACGCCATTACCCATCGCTTCACGCTGGAACAGGCAGGTGATGCCTATGCGCTGATGGCGAGCGGCAAATGCGGGAAAGTTGTGATTAATTTCCCGGATTAAGGAGTTAGCGGATGACTATCTATACCTTATCTCACGGGCCGCTAAAGCTGGACGTTTCTGACCAGGGCGGCGTAATCGAAGGCTTCTGGCGCGATACGACGCCGCTCTTACGTCCTGGTAAAAAAAGCGGTGTGGCAACCGATGCCTCTTGTTTTCCGCTGGTGCCGTTTGCAAACCGGGTGAGCGGTAACCGTTTTGTCTGGCAGGGGCGTGAGTATCAACTGCAACCGAATGTTGAGTGGGATACGCACTATCTACACGGCGATGGCTGGCTGGGGCAGTGGCAATGTGTCTCGCGCAGTGATGATAGCTTGTGTCTGGTGTATGAACATCGCAGCGGTATTTATCATTATCGGGTAAGCCAGGCGTTTCATTTAACGGCGGATACGCTGACGGTGACGCTCGCTGTCACCAATCAAGGGGCAGAGACGCTGCCATTTGGTACCGGCTGGCATCCTTATTTTCCGTTGTCGCCGCAAACGCGGATTCAGGCACAGGCGAATGGTTACTGGCTGGAGCGGGAGCAGTGGCTGGCGGGTGAGTTTTGCGAGCAGCTACCGCAAGAATTGGATTTTAACCAGCTCGCGCCATTGCCGCGCCAGTGGGTGAACAATGGTTTTGCCGGATGGAATGGTCAGGCCCGCATCGAGCAGCCGCAGGAGGGTTACGCCGTCATCATGGAAACGACGCCGCCTGCGCCGTGCTATTTCATCTTTGTCTCCGATCCCGCGTTTGATAAAGGGTATGCGTTTGATTTCTTCTGTCTGGAGCCGATGAGCCATGCGCCGGATGACCATCATCGCCCGGAAGGGGGTGACCTCATTGCGCTTGCGCCGGGGGAATCAACAACCTCTGAGATGTCGTTTCGGGTAGAGTGGCTGTAATTTATAAAATGCCGGATAAGGCGTTCACGCCGCATCCGGCATCTTTCCTAACGCCGATCGAGAGAAATTGCCCCCGGCCCGGTAATTGCCAGCAGCAGGAATGCGCCAGCAATGCTGATATTCTTCCAGAAGTTAATCATATTTGGCCCAACCGCATCGCCAGTCATATCCCAGTAATGATGACCAATCACCGCCGTTCCCAGCGTGTAGAAAATAAACAGCACCGCCAGCGGACGGGTGAAAAAGCCAAGTATGATTAATATCGCGGCGGGTACTTCCATAATCACCGCAATAACTGCCGCCAGCATCGGCATCGGTGCGCCCAGCGAGGCCATATATTGTACCGTTCCGTCAAAGCCCATCATTTTGGGAAAACCAAAAATAATGAAAATTAAGATGACGGCGATACGGGCAATTAATAACAAAACGGGGCGGGCAGCACCAAAATCAAAATAACGTAGTGAGTTCATAACCAATCCCTTTGCAAGATAATGTGATTTAAACGTAATACACACTCTTGCACCTCGCCACGCCCCAGGCGTTGAGATATTCGCTAATTATCCTGGTTACAGTGATTTAAGGGCGATGTTCTCATCTGTCAGCCGTTTCGCATCAAACGTTTTACCGCTCTGGATCCATTTGCGGATTGGGCGAATCTCACGTCCCTGATTCAGCGTTACCGCGCCGATAAGCACACCGCTTTGCAGATTAAACCAAATCGCTTTCTGGGCTTCCGGGTTGCCACGACAAATCCAGTCATCGCCACGCATATTGCCAATAAACTGTAAGTTATCACTGTACTGATCGCTCCAGAACCACGGTGGCGGCAGTCGCGGAAGCGGTAGCCCTAACATTGCGGCTGCGGCAATTTGCGCCTGGTTATTGGCGTTTTCCCAGCTTTCGCAGCGGTGCAGCAGACCATTATCAAGACGAGTGATTGCCACATCGCCACCGGCAAAGATCGCGGGATCGCTGGTGCGGCAAGCCTCGTCAATGACAATACCATTTACCGTATCAAGGTTGGCCTCACGTGCCAGGCGGTCGTTGGCGCTGATACCAATACCGTAAATCACTACATCGGCCTGAAGCGTTTCGCCGCTTTGCAACGTCAGCTCTACTTTCTCACCATCGACCACATGCTCAATGGCATTGTTGAGCAAGACGCGCACACCAGCCTGCTGATGGCGCTGCAAAAGATAGCGTTGCACGGGCGGCGGCGCATTGCGGCCCATGACGGTTGCTGCCAGTTCAATCACTGTCACCTTACAACCGCGCTGCGTGGCGCTGGCAGCCAGTTCCAGACCAATAGTTCCGGCACCGACAATCACTACTGACCGTTCAGCTTGTAGTGCTTCCCGTAGTCTGGCGGCATCACCGGCATGGCGCAGGGTAAAGCAGCGTTCTCCCAGTGCATCAAGTAACGGCAGTGGCCGGGCTGCCGCGCCCGTTGCTATAAAAAGCTGATCCCAGTGCCAGCTTTCGCCGTTGGCTAACACTAACTGCCGTGTGTCGCGGCCCAATGTTTTGATGGTTACGCCAGAATGCAGATGAACGTTGTTTTCCTGCCACCAGATAGCGGGTAACACGGGCTGCAAGTGCGGGGAATCCTCCAGTAACATGGTTTTCGAGAGCGGTGGTCGTTCATAAGGAAGATGTTGCTCATCGGAAAACAGGTGCAGCTCACCAGTGAATCCTTGCTGGCGTAGCGAGGCCGCAAACATTGCCGCCGCTTGCCCGCCACCGACAATAATGATCGTTTTTTCTTTCATCGTGCTTCCTTAAAGATCCAGCCCAGCCGCTACGTGGCGAATGCCGCGAATCGCTAAACCGGCATCAGCGTTGATCATCACCCCGCTTAATGCGCGATTATTGCGCCGCGATGCAAACATCACATACGGACCCGTAAAATCCGCCGGTTGCGGGAAAAATTGCAGCGGTAAAATGGCGGCAATTTTCTCCGGCGTCAGAGACTGCATTATCGAGGTTTCACTTTGCCCGAGCGCCTGTGGGCCGCGCAGGTCGCTGGCCATACCACACGGGCCGACGCCATTCACCCGCACTTTCGGTGCCAGTTCATAAGCCAGTTGGCGAATAAGTCCGGTTGCGGCATGTTTACTGGCGGTGTACAGCGGGCCACCGCCGCCGGGATACCAGGCCGCATTTGACAGTGTGAAAACAATGCTGCCTTCACTGGTGATTAACGCCGGAGCGCAGGCTTTTGCGCCCAGCAGGTAACCGAGAACGTTGACGTTAAACAGCTCGTGGAAGCCGGTTTCGAGCGTCTCTGCGGGAGTATTAACCAGTGAGGCATTGTGATCCCAGATGCCCGCATTGCCGATAAAACAATCCAGCTTACCGGAACGAGTCAGGATCTGATCGACCGCGCGTTGATAATCGGCATAACAGGTCACGTTGCCTTCCACCGCCAGAATATGTTCACCAAATCGCTGACGCAGACTGGCGACTTTTGCTGCCGACAGTTCCAGCGTGGCAACCTGCGCGCCTTCCTCGATAAATCGCTCGACCAGCGCCAGGCCTAATCCCGAGCCGCCGCCGGTAATAAAAATGGATTCGTTGTGCAGATCGCTCATGGCTGCGCCCCCGGTAAGTCGATGAAGATGTCACCACCTTCAACGTGTACTGGATAAGTGGTTAGCGGATCGGTGGCGGGCAGGCATAACGCTTTCCCCGTTTTCAGGCAAAAACTGGCGGCGTGCAGTGGGCATTCCACCGTTGCGTCATCTTCCAGATACCCTTCTGACATCGACGCATTACCATGGCTGCAACGATCGTTAATGGCATAAAACTCGCCGCCAACGTTGAACAGGGCGATGACGGGCGAGGTATCGATCCGGAGAGCCTCACCCTCCGGCACATCCGCAACGGGACACGCATAAATTCGATTCATCAGAACAGTACACTCAGGTTATGGGAGGAGATGACCGCTTGATCCAGGACGATATCCCGTTCCAGCAAGCGCCAGTTCCCGTCTTCCAGACGGCGAACTTTGTCGAAACGCGTTCCAACATAGAACGTTTCATCGCGCTCTTTTTGAGCCCGGTAGAGCAAATAATTCACCCGCACGGCAAATACGTTAGGTATGTCGGTTTCGCTTACCTGGCAGTTGCTGATTAAGTGGCGGGTGCGTGACGGCGGTTCTTCCGCCCAGGCCATGCCCGTTTCCAGACGGGCGATTCGCCGCTCCAGCTGGTCTTTGGTGTCATTAAAAATCCAGGTTGTCGGCGGCTGAACGCCTTTGCGGCGGTCGCGTGTTTGCGCGTTAACCGTGGTGCGCATGGTGTAACGAATCTCTTCGTCGAGCTGTGCCAGCCAGTCACGAAATTTCCAGTCATCCAGTAAGCTAGCTTCGTGAAAGAGAAACTGACTAATACGGTGATGTAACTCCAGCGAAACTAAGGCACTCATTTCATCACCTCCTGCTGGTAAGCGGCGGTTTTATCGAGCACTTCCTGCCAGCTTTCGCTGCTCAGGAGATCGGCCCAGCGTTGGTACATTCCACGTGCGGCCGTTTCTGAGAAGATATAGTTAGTAATGCCTGGAATGCCGTCGTCGCGACGTTTTTCCTGACCGAGCCCCATTTCCAGACACAGTTTGCTGTTGCGGGCGCGGTGACCTTTCAGCAATTTCTGGATTTCACACCAGTTCTCCGAGTCATCCTGCTCGAGAAAACCAGCCGGACCAAAAGCGCGGGTGGCGCTGTTTTCAAAAGCGGCTTTAACTTCATCGGAGGCGGCTTTGTCGGTGATACAGAACGCCCACACTTCTACCTGGTCGGGGCCGCGCGGATGCCAGACGCGGAGCGTGGCAGTGCCGTTGAGCCAGGAAAGTGTCGGGAAGATGTTGTTATGACCTGCCAGGCGCAGGGCGCGGACTTCACCTAAACGTTGTTCTGCCTCGGCGTAGGTTTCGCGGTAATAGCTGGAAACTGCGCCATCAACCCAGACATTAGCATCCGGTTTTTCAGTAAAGAAGAAACCGCTGCCGTGACCGTCCTGACCAAATTGCAGCGCATCTTTGGCGGTTTCCCATACCGGGCGAGCGGTTTGTCCATCGCCGAGGCGTTTATCACTGCCATCATCTTTTGCTCCTAATACCTGAACGGCAGAAGCGTGGCTGAACAGAGCGTGATATTGGTCGCTGGCGAATTGCTCCGCCGGGAATTTCCAGTTGCAGTTGATCACCCATTTCTGTACACCGCCGACAATTTCGGTGCCGCCTTCGCGACGATCCAGCATGCCATCCAGATACCAGGCAATGTCACCAAGGTAATCACGCAGGCCCGGTGCAGTGGTGTCCCAGTTGCCAAAAATCAACCCTTTATAACTTTCTACGCAGGGAACTTCGTTTAATCCCCAGTGGGATTTACACAGACCTTGCGGGTAGGCGCGAGGTTCCAGCGGTACGTCGATCAATTCGCCGTTAATGCCGTAAGACCAGCCGTGATATGGGCAGGTGAAGGCGCGAGTATTGCCGCAATCGGCATAGCTCACGCGCATGGCCCGGTGGCGGCACTGGTTGAGAAACGCCTTAATACTGCCGTCTTTCTGGCGCACCACGACAACCGCATCTTCCCCCATGTAGGTGTTAAAGAAATCACCAGGTTTTGGGATCTGGCTTTCGTGGGCGAGAAATAGCCAGCAACGACCGAAAATGCGCTCAAGCTCCAGTTGGTAAATGTCCGGGTCGGTATAAATACGCGGAGTGACCCGACCATTTTGGGTGTCAATCAGTTGGTAAATGTTCAAATCTGAGGGTGTGGTCATATTTTTTAATCCTGAAAGATAAGATGTATTGACCTTCTATTTTTGTGTCATAAGGATGTTGCAGGTTGGTTGCTAATGTGTGAAATAGTTAATTTCTACCAACTGAGACGTTTTTTCGATAACAAGGGGAAGGTGATGGAACTACGGCATTTACGCTATTTCGTCGCAGTAGCTCAGGCGCTGAACTTCACTCGTGCGGCGGAAAAACTGCATACATCACAACCTTCGTTAAGCAGCCAGATCCGCGATCTCGAAAACTGTGTCGGTGTTCCGTTACTGGTGAGGGATAAGCGCAAAGTCGCGTTGACGGCGGCGGGAGAATGTTTTCTCCAGGACGCGCAGGCGATTCTCGAACAAGCGGAAAATGCCAAACAACGGGCGCGGAAAATTGTTCAGGAAGATAAGCATTTGACTATCGGTTTTGTGCCATCGGCGGAAGTGAATTTACTGCCAAAAGTATTGCCCATGTTCCGACTGAAGCAGCCAGAAACCTTGATTGAGCTGGTGAGTTTAATTACCACGGAACAAGAAGAAAAAATTCGCCGTGGTGAACTGGACGTCGGCTTAATGCGCCATCCTGTTTATAGCCCGGAGATTGATTATCTGGAACTTTTTGACGAACCATTAGTGGTGGTTTTGCCGGTTGATCATCCTTTAGCACAAGAAAAAGAGATTACCGCCGCGCAGCTTAATGGCGTTAATTTCGTCAGTACCGATCCGGCGTATTCCGGCTCGCTTGCACCGATTGTTAAAACCTGGTTTGCGCAAGAAAACAGCCAGCCAAATATTGTGCAGGTGGCAACTAATATTCTGGTGACCATGAATCTGGTGGGGATGGGGTTGGGCGTCACTTTGATACCCGGTTATATGAATAATTTTAATACCGGGCAGGTTGTTTTTCGGCCAATTGCCGGAAATGTGCCTTCCATTGCTTTACTGATGGCGTGGAAGAAAGGGGGGATGAAACCGGCGTTACGTGATTTCATCGCCATTGTGCAGGAACGTTTGGCAAGCGTAACGGCATAATTACGCATTATTTTTGCAAGATACGTCGCAGGTCGCATCTTTTTGTCATTTCCTGATATGCATGACAATCGGCGGGAAGCGGACTCGAATTTTCTTATTTTTCAACTTGCACCAACATTCGATTAACTCCAGACTAACGCCTCCTGACGGGAGGGACTCATGGTTTTGCAATCCACGCGCTGGTTGGCGCTCGGTTATTTCACATACTTTTTTAGCTACGGTATTTTTCTACCTTTCTGGAGCGTCTGGCTTAAGGGAATTGGCTTAACGCCAGAAACCATCGGCCTGTTGTTGGGGGCCGGGCTGGTTGCCCGTTTTCTCGGTAGTTTGATAATTGCGCCTCGCGTCAGCGATCCTTCTCGCCTGATTTCTGCGCTGCGTGTGCTGGCGTTGCTGACGCTACTCTTTGCCATCGCCTTCTGGGCGGGTGCGCATGTGGCGTGGTTGATGGTGGTGATGGTTGGTTTTAACCTCTTTTTCTCACCGCTGGTACCGTTGACCGATGCACTGGCGAATACGTGGCAAAAGCAGTTCCCGCTTGATTACGGCAAAGTGCGACTTTGGGGCTCGGTGGCGTTTGTCATTGGCTCGGCGCTGACGGGCAAACTGGTCACTATGTTTGATTATCGGGTGATCCTCGCGCTGTTGACGTTGGGCGTGGCATCCATGCTGCTCGGCTTTCTTATCCGTCCGACGATTCAGCCACAAGGGGCAAGCCGTCAGCAGGAGAGCACGGGGTGGCCAGCGTGGCTGGCGCTGGTCCGCCAGAACTGGCGTTTTCTGGCCTGCGTTTGTTTATTGCAGGGGGCGCATGCGGCCTATTACGGTTTTAGCGCCATTTACTGGCAGGCAGCTGGCTACTCGGCCTCGGCGGTGGGCTATTTATGGTCGCTGGGCGTGGTGGCGGAAGTCATTATCTTTGCGCTGAGTAATAAGCTTTTCCGCCGTTGTAGCGCCCGTGATATGTTGCTGATCTCGGCAGTATGTGGGGTATTGCGTTGGGGAATTATGGGGGCAACCACTGAGCTACCGTGGTTGATTATGGTGCAAATTTTGCATTGCGGCACCTTTACCGTGTGCCACCTGGCGGCCATGCGCTACATTGCCGCTCGTCAGGGAAGTGAGGTTATCCGCTTGCAGGCAGTTTATTCTGCCGTCGCGATGGGCGGCAGTATCGCCATCATGACCGTCTTCGCCGGTTTCCTGTATCAATATTTGGGGCATGGCGTGTTCTGGGCGATGGCATTGGTGGCGTTTCCGGCAATGTTTTTGCGCCCGAAAGTCGTTCCCTCATGCTGATTCAAGTATTTTGCGGATCTGTTCCTGTTGATGTGCCGTCAGGGTCAGATCCGTATAAATCAGCGGTGGTGAAAAAAGCGGTAGCGGCATGGTATAAGGCGCAATAATAAGCGCGGTGTTGCGCGGCGCGCCAATCTGCAAAAATGTCTTCACAGACATGTGTTTAATATTGAGCGGCAGTATCGTTAGCTCACGCAATTGCAGCTCAATATTCGCTTCTCGTTCGCTGTCATTGCCCGTCAGCAAAATAATCTGTTTTTCGTGAATTTCATTTGCCTGCATCAGCCATGCACCGAAAATCACTGCCACCAGACAACTTTCTTCATCGGAAAGACTGACGTTGTACTCATTTTCAAACCCGACCAGCGCTTCGCGGGTGGTGTGGACGAGCCGTGGATAAAGTCGACGGAACTCTTCCGGTAAAGTGTTATCAATGCCGATAGAAAACAAACAGCGGTTTAACGCCTGGGCGAGGTGAGTATAAAGCTGATAGCACAACCCCTGTTCATCATAGAAATGGACGTTACTCAACTGCCGAAAATGCTGTACCAGACGGTTAATTGACAGGCGCAACTGTTTGCCATGCTGATGGGTGTCTCGCAGTGGATCGGGAACCCGCAACAGGGAAAAAAGCAATGCCATAAATAGTGGCTCATCAGTGGGGACAGGTTGACGCGCCCGCCGTTGCCAGTGGCGGCCAATTTCCTGTGCAACCTGAAATTCAATGCAAGATTCCAACCAGTGACGTTGCAGCGGGTTAAACAGGGGCGAGATTCCGGCATGGTGTTGCAATAAGCAATATTGCAGATACAAACACAGGAAATGAACATCACGCGCGTCAAAGCGTTTTTGCAGCCTTCGCGAGCAGAGATTAACTAACGCCAGTAGATTGGTGTCGTCATAAAAATTACGAGCAATCCCCCGACGCTTTAGCTCCCCCTTTAACGCGGGCGTAAAATGGCTGCTGATAAATGACGGACAAAGGCGAAAAGCGCGTCGTAGCCAATGAAATAAACATAAGCGTTGGTTAAGTATTGTACCTTCAATCCGGTAGCTCCCGTCATATCCAGTTGTAATGGTGAGTTGATGATAGCGCTGGATCTCCCGTCCTGTTTCGCTGATATCGCGACCCACCATTTCATCATCCACACCATTAATCTCGCTGAAAGTTGCCGTGGTGGCGCTCAACCCCGGCTGGAACAGCGTCAGCAATACCTGGCAACGGCGCTGGGGAGCTGAAAGTACAGATGGTGGGGCAAGTGTAGGTATCATCTGTAGATCTCCCATAAGCATAATTTATAAGAATAGCTAAAGTTTGCTTAGGGATACGGTGAATGGAATGCTATTAATCAGAAATGATGACAAACATCACAGAATTTTTATCGATATAAACACTTTTTGGCAGTTTAATGCCATCCCATAAGGTGATTTCTTGCTGTTTTATCTGGTTTCGACCATAAGGTTAATTCTGTGGATTCAATGCGCTAAGGATAAAGTCCACCATCTGCTCGCGATAAACGTCTCCGTGACGATCGGAAAAGGCATCAAGATGTTCGCCATCGGGGATCAAAATCAGGCGTTTTGGCTCTTTCGCCAGGGCAAATAATTTCTCGCTATGCTGCCATGGAATGACATGATCAGCTTTGCCGTGAATCAGTAAAAGCGGGATAGGACTGACGCTGGCGATGTAATTTTCGCCGCTGTAACTCTCATCAAGTAAGTAGCCGCTGCCGGGTATCATCTGGTTGGCGATGGTCGAATAAGAGGCAAATGTGGAGTCGAGGATCACCGCACGTATGCCTTCACGATCACCCTGACCAATAACATCCAGAATATTCGCCCCGCCAATACTCTGCCCGAACAGCACCAGCCGCTTGGGGTTTACATCGCTACGATGGCGTACCACATTAATGGCACTTTGCGTATCGTCCAGTAATCCGGCTTGTGATGGCGTGCCTTTAGATTTACCAAACCCGCGATAATCAAACATAAAAACATTGAAATTATGTTCTGGTAACCAACTGACCAGCGGCCAGTGGGCGGACATATTCCCGGCATTGCCATGAGCATGAATGATGGTTGCGATGGCGTTGTCAGCGGGGCCCGTCGAAGAAGGAATAAACCAGCCTTGCAGACGAGTACCGTCCTTAGCCGTAAATTCGACGGATTCCGCCGACCAGGGGTCGGGACCGTAAATTTTATCGTCAGGATAATAGAAGAAGTTGATGGCAACGCGCGGCACTAGATAAACGCAGAAGGCAACAACAAAGAGAATAAACAGAATTTTGAGAACGCGTTTGTTCACTGGCAGCGCCATAACCTTTCCTTGCGACTTCTTTATCATCCATTAATCGGGGAAAGATGGTGGGAGAGTGACGAAAGAAAGTAAAGCGGTGAGGAAGTATTTCGGAATAGCGCCTGAAAGGCGAGGGCGGGTGAGTGATATCACCCGCCAGAGTCATTAACGCTTCAGAGCGTCGCTTAACTCATCACGCATGTTCGCCAGCATGGCTTTAACAACGCGCGGGTTACCAGCAACGATGTTACCGGTCAGCATATAGTTATGACCACCGGTGAAGTCGCTGACGATGCCGCCCGCTTCACGAACCAGCAGCTCGCCTGCCGCGAAATCCCACGGGCGCAGACCGATTTCAAAGAAACCGTCAACACGGCCCGCAGCAACGTAAGCCAGATCCAGCGCCGCAGAACCGGTACGACGGAAGTCTGCACATTCGTTGAACAGTTTGCCGACGATGTTGATGTAGGTGGTGGCGTACTGTTTTGCTTTGAACGGGAAGCCGGTCGCCAGAATAGTACCGTCGAGATCGCGAGCGGTGCTGCCGCGCAGACGGTAGCCGTTCAGCTGTGCGCCCTGACCGCGAGTGGCGGTGAACAGTTCGTTACGCATAGGATCGTAAACCACAGCAACTTCAGTGCGGCCTTTGATACGAACGGCGATAGATACCGCGAAGTGCGGCAGACGTTTGATAAAGTTGGTAGTGCCATCCAGTGGATCGATAACCCATTGAACATCCTGATCAGTACCTTCAAGTTCACCGCTTTCTTCGGTGATGATGGTGTGCTGTGGGTAAGATTTACGAATCGTGTCGATAATCACCGCTTCGGCAGCTTTATCTACGTTGGTCACGAAATCGTTACTGCCTTTCTGGCTCGCTTCTACAGCGTCCGGGGTTTCATAGTTTTTGGCAATTAAATTACCCGCCTTGCGCGCTGCGCGCACGGCGATGTTCAGCATCGGATGCATCGGTCTCTCTCACTGGATGTTAAAGAACGGGAAAACGGCGCAGAGTATAGCAGCGAGATCGGCATCTGTCTTCGTTTTATGATAAGATACGCGAATAATCTTTAGACGAAGAAAGACAATGCTGCAAAATATTCGAATTGTGCTGGTGGAGACGTCACACACCGGCAATATGGGTTCTGTTGCCCGTGCCATGAAAACAATGGGATTAACCAATCTGTGGCTGGTTAATCCACTGGTGAAACCTGACTCCCAGGCGATTGCCCTGGCGGCAGGTGCCAGCGATGTGATTGGTAATGCTCACATTGTCGATACGCTCGACGAAGCGTTAGCCGGTTGTAGCCTGGTGGTGGGCACCAGCGCACGCTCCCGCACGTTGCCGTGGCCGATGCTCGACCCGCGCGAATGCGGTCTGAAAAGCGTCGCTGAAGCGGCAAATACGCCGGTGGCGCTGGTTTTTGGTCGCGAGCGCGTCGGCTTGACCAATGAAGAGTTGCAGAAGTGCCATTATCATGTCGCGATTGCCGCTAACCCGGAATACAGCTCGCTGAACCTGGCGATGGCGGTTCAGGTTATTGCCTATGAAGTGCGCATGGCCTGGCTGGCAACGCAGGAAAATGGCGAGCAGGTTGAGCATGAAGAGACGCCGTATCCGCTGGTCGATGATCTGGAGCGTTTTTATGGCCATCTCGAACAAACGTTGCTGGCAACCGGTTTTATCCGTGAAAACCATCCGGGGCAGGTGATGAATAAACTGCGTCGTCTGTTTACCCGTGCGCGCCCGGAAAGCCAGGAGTTGAATATCCTGCGCGGGATTCTGGCTTCTATTGAACAGCAAAATAAAGGTAATAAGGCCGAATAACAGTGGTTGCCTGATGCGACGCTTAACGCGTCTTATCAGGCCTGGAAGTGCACGCAATCCCAGTTCGGATAAGGCGTTCACGCCGCATCCGACAACAGGTACAAACGGCACGATAAAAAATGGCACTGAAGGTTAAATACCTGACTAAATCAGTCAAGTAAATAGTTGACCAAATTACTCGGGAATGTCAGACTTGACCCTGCTATGCAATACCCCCACTTTTACAATAAAAACCCCGGGCAGGGGCGAGTTTGAGGTGAAGTAAGACATGAGACTGACATCTAAAGGGCGCTATGCCGTGACCGCAATGCTTGACGTTGCGCTCAACTCCGAAGCAGGCCCGGTACCGTTGGCTGATATTTCCGAACGACAGGGAATTTCCCTTTCTTATCTGGAACAACTGTTTTCCCGTCTGCGTAAAAATGGTCTGGTTTCCAGCGTACGTGGACCAGGCGGTGGTTATCTGTTAGGCAAAGACGCCAGCAGCATCGCCGTTGGCGAAGTGATTAGCGCCGTTGACGAATCTGTAGATGCCACCCGTTGTCAGGGTAAAGGCGGCTGTCAGGGCGGGGATAAATGCCTGACCCACGCGCTGTGGCGTGATTTGAGCGACCGTCTCACCGGTTTTCTCAACAACATTACTTTAGGCGAACTGGTTAATAACCAGGAAGTGCTGGATGTGTCTGGTCGTCAGCATACTCACGACGCGCCACGCAGCAATCGTAACGATGCAATTGATGTTAAGTTGCGCGCATAAAAGATAAAAAGTATTCAGAATCAGGCCGGGGCGTATCGCGCTCCGTAAACACGGTCGTACATCCAGCCGGTAGCCTGGTTCCTTGCATTGAGTGATGTACGGAGTTTATAGAGCAATGAAATTACCGATTTATCTCGACTACTCCGCAACCACGCCGGTGGACCCGCGTGTTGCCGAGAAAATGATGCAGTTTATGACGATGGACGGAACCTTTGGTAACCCGGCCTCCCGTTCTCACCGTTTCGGCTGGCAGGCTGAAGAAGCGGTAGATATCGCCCGTAATCAGATTGCCGATCTGGTCGGCGCTGACCCGCGTGAAATCGTCTTTACCTCTGGTGCAACCGAATCTGACAACCTGGCGATCAAAGGTGCAGCCAACTTTTATCAGAAAAAAGGCAAGCACATCATCACCAGCAAAACCGAACACAAAGCGGTACTGGATACCTGCCGTCAGCTGGAGCGCGAAGGTTTCGAAGTCACCTACCTGGCACCGCAGCGTAACGGTATTATCGACCTGAAAGAACTCGAAGCGGCGATGCGTGACGACACCATCCTCGTTTCTATCATGCACGTGAATAACGAAATCGGCGTGGTGCAGGATATCGCGGCTATCGGCGAAATGTGCCGTGCTCGTGGCATTATCTATCACGTTGATGCAACCCAGAGCGTGGGCAAACTGCCTATCGACCTGAGCCAGTTGAAAGTTGACCTGATGTCTTTCTCCGGCCACAAAATTTATGGCCCGAAAGGTATCGGTGCGCTGTATGTGCGTCGTAAACCGCGCGTACGCATCGAAGCGCAAATGCACGGCGGCGGTCACGAGCGCGGTATGCGTTCCGGCACTCTGCCTGTTCACCAGATCGTCGGTATGGGCGAAGCCTATCGCATCGCAAAAGAAGAGATGGCGACCGAGATGGAACGTCTGCGCGGCCTGCGTAACCGTCTGTGGAACGGCATCAAAGATATCGAAGAAGTTTACCTGAACGGTGACCTGGAACACGGTGCGCCGAACATTCTCAACGTCAGCTTCAACTACGTTGAAGGTGAGTCGCTGATTATGGCGCTGAAAGACCTCGCAGTTTCTTCAGGTTCCGCCTGTACGTCAGCAAGCCTCGAACCGTCCTACGTGCTGCGCGCGCTGGGGCTGAACGACGAGCTGGCACATAGCTCTATCCGTTTCTCTTTAGGTCGTTTTACTACTGAAGAAGAGATCGACTACACCATCGAGTTAGTTCGTAAATCCATCGGTCGTCTGCGTGACCTTTCTCCGCTGTGGGAAATGTACAAGCAGGGCGTGGATCTGAACAGCATCGAATGGGCTCATCATTAATCGGTATCGGAATCAGGAGAATTTATAATGGCTTACAGCGAAAAAGTTATCGACCATTACGAGAATCCGCGTAACGTGGGTTCCTTTGACAACAACGACGAGAACGTGGGCAGCGGCATGGTGGGTGCACCGGCCTGTGGTGACGTGATGAAGTTGCAGATTAAAGTCAACGATGAAGGTATCATTGAAGACGCGCGTTTTAAAACTTACGGCTGCGGTTCCGCTATCGCTTCCAGCTCCCTGGTCACCGAATGGGTGAAAGGGAAGTCTCTCGACGAAGCGCAGGCGATCAAAAACACCGATATTGCTGAAGAACTTGAACTGCCGCCGGTGAAAATTCACTGTTCTATTCTGGCAGAAGACGCGATCAAAGCCGCCATTGCGGACTATAAAAGCAAACGTGAAGCAAAATAAGAGTTGAGGTTTGGTTATGTCGATTACACTGAGCGACAGTGCAGCAGCGCGAGTAAATACCTTTCTGGCTAACCGCGGCAAAGGGTTTGGCCTGCGTCTGGGCGTGAGAACCTCCGGATGTTCAGGTATGGCTTATGTACTGGAATTTGTTGACGAACCGACGCCGGAAGACATCGTGTTTGAAGACAAAGGCGTGAAAGTCGTGGTCGATGGCAAAAGCCTGCAATTTCTGGACGGTACGCAACTGGACTTCGTAAAAGAAGGCCTGAACGAAGGGTTTAAATTCACCAACCCGAACGTCAAAGATGAGTGTGGTTGCGGCGAAAGCTTCCACGTTTGATGCGCATACCGATAACCCCACCGTGGTCGCCTGCGCGTGGGGTTTGTTTTACCTGATTCGCCGTTATCGCGGCGGATCGCAGCCCTGAGAATGTTATGGATTACTTCACCCTCTTTGGCTTGCCTGCCCGTTATCAACTCGATACCCAGGCACTGAGCCTGCGTTTTCAGGATCTACAACGTCAGTATCATCCTGATAAATTCGCCAGCGGAAGCCAGGCGGAACAACTCGCCGCCGTACAGCAATCTGCAACCATTAACCAGGCCTGGCAAACGCTGCGTCATCCGTTAATGCGCGCGGAATATTTGCTTTCTTTGCACGGTTTTGATCTCGCCAGCGAGCAGCATACTGTGCGCGACACCGCATTCCTGATGGAACAGCTGGAGCTGCGCGAAGAACTGGACGAGATCGAACAGGCGAAAGATGAAGCGCGGCTGGAAAGCTTTATCAAACGTGTGAAAAAGATGTTTGATACCCGCCATCAGTTGATGGTTGAACAGTTAGACAACGAGACGTGGGACGCGGCGGCGGATACCGTGCGTAAGCTGCGTTTTCTCGATAAACTGCGAAGCAGTGCCGAACAACTCGAAGAAAAACTGCTCGATTTTTAATTTCTGGAAGCTAAACATGGCCTTATTACAAATTAGTGAACCTGGTTTGAGTGCTGCGCCGCATCAGCGTCGTCTGGCGGCCGGTATTGACCTGGGCACAACCAACTCGCTGGTGGCGACAGTGCGCAGCGGTCAGGCCGAAACGTTAGCCGACCATGAAGGCCGCCACCTGCTGCCGTCTGTTGTTCACTATCAACAGCAAGGGCATTCGGTGGGTTATGACGCGCGTACTAACGCAGCGCTTGACACCGCCAACACCATTAGTTCTGTTAAACGCCTGATGGGGCGCTCGCTGGCTGATATCCAGCAACGCTATCCGCATCTGCCTTATCAATTCCAGGCCAGCGAAAACGGCCTGCCGATGATTGAAACGGCGGCGGGGCTGCTGAACCCGGTGCGCGTTTCGGCGGACATCCTCAAAGCACTGGCGGCGCGGGCAACTGAAGCCTGGCAGGCGAGCTGGATGGTGTAGTTATCACCGTTCCGGCGTACTTTGACGATGCCCAGCGTCAGGGCACCAAAGACGCGGCGCGTCTGGCGGGCCTTCACGTCCTGCGCTTACTTAACGAACCGACCGCTGCGGCAATCGCCTACGGGCTGGATTCCGGTCAGGAAGGCGTGATCGCCGTTTATGACCTCGGTGGCGGGACGTTTGATATTTCCATTCTGCGCTTAAGTCGCGGCGTGTTTGAAGTGCTGGCAACCGGCGGTGATTCCGCGCTCGGCGGTGATGATTTCGACCATCTGCTGGCGGATTACATTCGCGAGCAGGCGGGCATTCCTGATCGTAGCGATAACCGCGTTCAGCGTGAACTGCTGGACGCCGCCATTGCAGCCAAAATCGCGCTGAGCGATGCGGACTCCGTGACCGTTAACGTTGCGGGCTGGCAGGGCGAAATCAGCCGTGAACAATTCAATGAACTGATCGCGCCACTGGTAAAACGAACCTTACTGGCTTGTCGTCGCGCGCTGAAAGACGCGGGTGTAGAAGCTGATGAAGTGCTGGAAGTGGTGATGGTGGGCGGTTCTACTCGCGTGCCGCTGGTGCGTGAACGGGTGGGCGAGTTTTTCGGTCGTCCGCCGCTGACCTCCATCGACCCGGATAAAGTCGTCGCCATTGGTGCAGCAATTCAGGCGGATATTCTGGTGGGTAACAAGCCGGACAGCGAAATGCTGCTGCTTGATGTGATCCCACTGTCGCTGGGCCTCGAAACCATGGGCGGCCTGGTGGAGAAAGTGATTCCGCGTAATACCACGATTCCGGTGGCCCGCGCCCAGGATTTCACCACCTTTAAAGATGGTCAGACGGCGATGTCTATCCATGTAATGCAGGGTGAGCGCGAACTGGTGCAGGACTGCCGCTCGCTGGCGCGTTTTGCGCTGCGTGGTATCCCGGCGTTACCGGCTGGCGGCGCGCATATTCGCGTGACGTTCCAGGTCGATGCCGACGGTCTTTTGAGCGTGACGGCGATGGAGAAATCCACCGGCGTTGAGGCGTCTATTCAGGTGAAACCTTCTTATGGCCTGACCGACAGCGAAATCGCCTCGATGATCAAAGACTCAATGAGCTATGCCGAGCAGGACGTAAAAGCCCGTATGCTGGCAGAACAAAAAGTAGAAGCGGCGCGTGTGCTGGAAAGTCTGCACGGCGCGCTGGCTGCTGATGCCGCGCTGTTAAGCGCCGCAGAACGTCAGGTCATTGACGAGGCTGCCGCTCACCTGAGTGAAGTGGCGCAGGGCGATGATGTTGACGCCATCGAACAAGCGATTAAAAACGTAGACAAACAAACCCAGGATTTCGCCGCTCGCCGCATGGACCAGTCGGTTCGTCGTGCGCTGAAAGGCCATTCCGTGGACGAGGTTTAATATGCCAAAGATTGTTATTTTGCCTCATCAGGATCTCTGTCCTGATGGCGCTGTTCTGGAAGCGAATAGCGGTGAAACCATTCTCGACGTTGCGCTGCGTAACGGTATCGAGATTGAACACGCCTGTGAAAAATCCTGTGCTTGCACCACCTGCCACTGCATCGTTCGTGAAGGTTTTGACTCGCTGCCGGAAAGCTCAGAGCAGGAAGACGACATGCTGGACAAAGCCTGGGGGCTGGAGCCGGAAAGCCGTTTAAGCTGCCAGGCGCGCGTCACCGACGAAGATTTAGTGGTCGAAATCCCGCGTTACACTATCAACCATGCGCGTGAGCATTAACAGAGGTTAGTATGGGACTTAAGTGGACCGATAGCCGCGAAATTGGCGAAGCACTGTACGATGCGTATCCCGATCTTGATCCGAAAACGGTTCGATTCACCGATATGCATCAGTGGATTTGCGATCTGGAAGATTTCGACGACGATCCGCAGGCATCCAACGAGAAAATCCTCGAAGCGATTTTGTTAGTCTGGCTGGACGAAGCCGAATGAATAAACGGGCTGCCTGGGGTAGCCCGTTTTGCTGTTAAACGAATAAGGATAACTAAAATGACAGAAGCGATGAAAATTACCCTCTCTACCCAGCCTGCCGACGCACGTTGGGGAGAAAAAGCGACTTACAGCATTAATAATGATGGCATTACCCTGCATTTGAATGGAGCGGACGATCTGGGGCTGATCCAGCGTGCGGCGCGCAAGATTGACGGTCTGGGCATCAAACATGTTCAGCTAAGCGGTGAAGGCTGGGATGCGGATCGCTGCTGGGCATTCTGGCAAGGTTACAAAGCCCCGAAAGGCACGCGTAAAGTGGAGTGGCCGGATCTGGACGATGCCCAGCGCCAGGAACTGGATAACCGCCTGATGATCATCGACTGGGTGCGTGACACCATCAACGCACCGGCGGAAGAACTGGGGCCATCGCAACTGGCACAGCGTGCTGTTGATC
Source organism: Escherichia sp. E4930 (assembly GCF_005845405.1). NCBI lineage: Bacteria > Pseudomonadati > Pseudomonadota > Gammaproteobacteria > Enterobacterales > Enterobacteriaceae > Escherichia > Escherichia sp. E4930. The sequence goes on from NZ_VCDZ01000004.1 coordinate 70,371, forward strand.
TGATTAGCAACGTCGCAGGCGATCGTGTGACTTACCGGATCACCAAAGGCGAAGATTTGCGTGAGCAAGGTTATATGGGGCTGCACACCGTCGGACGCGGTTCAGAACGTTCTCCGGTATTGCTGGCGCTGGATTACAACCCGACTGGCGATAAAGAAGCGCCGGTGTACGCGTGCCTGGTTGGTAAAGGCATCACCTTTGATTCCGGCGGCTACAGCATCAAACAGACCGCGTTTATGGACTCGATGAAGTCGGACATGGGCGGTGCGGCAACGGTTACCGGGGCGCTGGCATTTGCCATTACTCGCGGATTGAACAAGCGCGTGAAGCTGTTCCTCTGCTGTGCGGATAACCTGATCAGCGGCAATGCGTTCAAGCTGGGCGATATCATCACCTATCGCAACGGTAAAAAAGTTGAAGTGATGAACACTGATGCCGAAGGGCGTCTGGTGCTGGCCGATGGCCTGATTGATGCCAGTGCGCAGAAACCGGAACTGATCATTGATGCGGCGACCCTCACCGGGGCGGCGAAAACCGCGCTGGGTAATGATTATCACGCGCTGTTCAGTTTTGACGATGCGCTTGCCGGTCGCTTGCTGGCGAGTGCCGCGCAGGAGAACGAACCGTTCTGGCGTCTGCCGCTGGCGGAGTTCCACCGCAACCAGCTGCCGTCTAACTTTGCCGAACTGAACAACACCGGAAGCGCGGCGTATCCGGCAGGTGCAAGTACGGCGGCGGGCTTCCTGTCGCACTTTGTTGAGAATTATCAGCAAGGCTGGCTGCATATTGACTGCTCGGCGACTTACCGTAAAGCGCCGGTTGAACAGTGGTCTGCAGGCGCGACCGGGCTGGGTGTGCGCACGATTGCTAATCTGTTAACTGCGTAAGCGCTTTATTCGGCCTACAAATTGTGCAAATTCAACAAATTGCGAATCCCTTGTAGGCCTGATAAGCGTAGCGCATCAGGCACTTGTGCCCCGAACGTTGAATGAATTGTGGTTCTTATGTCCGAAACAAAAAACGAACTTGAAGACCTGCTGGAAAAAGCAGCAACCGAACCGGCGCACCGCCCGGCCTTTTTCCGTACTCTACTGGAATCCACCGTCTGGGTACCTGGTACGGCGGCGCAGGGCGAGGCTGTGGTTGAAGATAGCGCGCTTGATTTACAGCACTGGGAAAAAGAAGACGGCACCAGCGTCATTCCTTTTTTCACCTCATTAGAAGCGCTTCAACAGGCGGTTGAAGACGAACAGGCATTTGTCGTAATGCCCGTTCGCACATTGTTTGAGATGACCCTTGGTGAAACGCTCTTCCTTAATGCCAAACTGCCAACCGGTAAAGAATTTATGCCGCGTGAAATCAGTTTGTTGATTGGTGAAGAAGGGAATCCGCTGAGCAGTCAGGAAGTACTGGAAGGCGGTGAATCGCTGATATTATCGGAAGTCGCAGAGCCACCAGCACAAATGATTGATTCACTCACCACCTTATTTAAAACCATTAAGCCAGTGAAGCGTGCTTTTATTTGTTCAATTAAAGAGAACGAAGAGGCACAGCCTAATTTACTTATTGGCATTGAAGCCGATGGTGATATCGAAGAAATTATTCAGGCAGCGGGAAGTGTAGCGACAGATACATTACCTGGCGATGAACCGATAGATATTTGCCAGGTAAAAAAAGGGGAAAAAGGCATTAGCCACTTTATTACCGAACATATTGCGCCATTCTATGAACGTCGCTGGGGTGGTTTTTTGCGTGACTTTAAACAGAATCGGATAATCTAAAATATGCCGCCCCAAAGGGCGGCATTCGGGCTTACCTGCTGTTCTGAAGGTTGTTAACCACCAGTAAATTGTTACCGGAGAGATTCCGGTTATTATTTACTTCGGAAAACAGCGCACCAGAAACAATAAGTACGATACAAAAGCACCGTATCTTCATTGTGCGGTCCATGCGAAGACCGCATCACGACAGCACCACTGGCGATATTGCCGCGATAGCAAGCGCTGTGAAACACCTGCATTTACGGCCATGGAACATCCTTTCCTTAAGCCAGCGCCCGTTTGCGAGACGGCGGAAAGGGCCGTAGTGGATAATACACTAGCTGAACAAAAATTACTCTCTTTGGCTTGACAAAAAGAGAGTTACTGGCGAGTATTGCTCTGCTGTGAAGCACCTGCGTTGTTCATGCAACACAAGTCAACCTGCTGGAAAGGCCGCGAACCAGACCGGCAACAAAAAACCGCCTGATTTTGGCGGTTTTTTGTTGTTTAAAGAAAGTGAATTTACACGTTTAAGTAATATCTTTTACCAGTTAGTATTTTTAATATTAAGCGGGATTTGTTTATATTTGTCTGAATTCGGACTAATAAGCCAGGTTATTTTATTACTGAACATATTGCGCCATTCTATGAACGTCGCTGGGGTGACTTTAAACAGAATCGGATAATCTAAAATATGCCGCCCAAAGGGCGGCATTCGGGCTTACTTGCTGCTCTGAAGGTTGTTAACCACCAGTAAATTGTTACCGGAGAGATTCCGGTTATTATTTACCTCGGTTAACAGCGCACCAGAAACAATAAGTACGATACAAAAGCACCGTATCTTCATTGTGCGGTCCATGCGAAGACCGCATCACGACAGCACCACTGGCGATATTACCGCGATAGCAAGCACTGTGGGGTGCCTGTATTTACGGTCATGGAACATCCTTTCCTAAAGCCAGCGCCCGTTTGCGAGACGGCGAAAAGGGCCGTTAAGAATAATACTCTCATGTTTGAATAATTACTCTGTTTATTATCTTGACATGGCCAGGCATAAAAGAGAGTATTTCAACACTGTGGGGTGCCTGCGTTGCTCCGGCAACACAAGTCAACCGGCTGGAAAGGCCGCGAACCAGACCAGCAATAAAAAACCGCCAAATTCGGCGGTTTTTTATTGCCTGTAAAAAGCTTATTTCAATGGCTCAACCGGTAAATCTGCCCGTGCGCCCCATTCACTCCATGCGCCGTCGTACAGTTTCACGTTTGGCACATCCAGCGTTGCGAGTGCCAACAAAACCACGGCTGCCGTTACACCAGAGCCGCAGCTGACAATAATTGGTTTGTCATAGCTGACGCCGCGACCAAAAAATATCGCATCCAGTTCATCGGTCGTTTTCAGTTCGCCTTCGCGCACCAGCTCTGTCCATGGAACATTCAGCGCGCCGGGAATATGTCCGCGACGTAAACCTGCGCGAGGTTCATCAACTTCCGCGTTAAAACGCGCAGCCGGGCGGGCATCGATAATTTGTGCCGTTTTTTCATGACTTGCCAATAACACATCGGTCACTTTCACCACGGCTTCCGGGGTAAACGCGACGTTAAACTCTCCTTCCGGCAGTGCCACTGCGCCCTCTTCTAACAGCAGATCATCACGTTGCCAGCCCGCTAAGCCACCGCCAAGGATTGACACTTTCTCCACACCAAAAGTGCGCAGCATCCACCACGCGCGCGGCGCAGAAAATAGGTTTCCTTCATCATAGACAATCAGATGCTTGTCCTGATTAACGCCCAGTTCACGCATCGCGACGGCGAACGTTTCCGGGCGAGGCAGCATGTGCGGAAGGGGGGATGTATGATCAGAGAGAGCTTCGATATCGAAAAATACTGCACCGGGGATATGACCGTTCAGATACTCCTGAGCAACGTTACGCTCTTCCTGCCCGGGCGGCGCCATACGGGCATCAATAATCTGAATTTCCGGGTCATCAATATGTTCGGCGAGCCAGTCGGCTCCTACAAACCATGTCGTGGACATAGGCATCTCCATTTTTGCCGGGGTTAAGTTAAATTGTCGGATGTTTGCCGAAAAGCGACAAGCAAAAGAGGCTGATTTGGCTGCCTGAGCCACATTTCTCACTAAAATTCGGATTTTGTAGATGTGATAGTGAATTACATAACGTCATTTCTCACGCATAATAATCATTCGACGTTGCTAACGGGCCATTGTGGCAGGGATGAGAGATGAAAAAGTTACGCTTAGCCGCCTGTATGTTGATGCTGGCGCTGGCAGGGTGCGACAACAACGATAACGCGCCAACTGCAGTGAAAAAAGATACGTCTTCTGAAGTTGCTAAAGAGTCATCTTCGACAAATGCGACTTCTGCGAAACTCTCCTCGCCGGCGCGACAAAAACTGGCACAACAGAGTGCGGGTAAGGCACTGACATTGCTGGATCTCTCTGAGGTACAGCTCGATGGCGCAGCCACGCTGGTACTGACTTTCTCTGTCCCCCTCGACCCGGATCAGGACTTCTCGCGTGTTATTCATGTCGTCGATAAAAAGAGCGGCAAAGTGGATGGCGCCTGGGAGTTGTCAGATAATCTCAAAGAACTGCGTTTACGCCACCTCGAACCGAAACGTGATTTGATCGTCACTATTGGCAAGGAAGTTAAGGCACTCAATAACGCAACCTTCAGTAAAGATTACGAAAAAACCATCACCACCCGCGATATCCAACCCAGCGTCGGCTTTGCCAGCCGTGGTTCGCTGCTACCCGGAAAAGTCGTGGAAGGACTGCCGGTAATGGCGCTCAACGTTAACAATGTCGATGTTAACTTCTTCCGTGTTAAGCCGGAATCGCTGCCAGCTTTCATTAGCCAGTGGGAATATCGTAACTCACTGGCGAACTGGCAATCGGACAAACTGTTGGAGATGGCGGACCTGGTCTATACCGGGCGGTTTGATCTCAATCCCGCGCGAAACACTCGTGAAAAATTATTGCTGCCGCTGGGCGATATCAAGCCGCTTCAGCAGGCGGGCGTGTATCTGGCTGTAATGAATCAGGCCGGACATTACGATTACAGTAATCCAGCCACGCTATTTACGTTAAGTGATATCGGCGTATCGGCCCACCGTTATCACAATCGTCTGGATATCTTTACTCAAAGCCTGGAAAACGGCGCGGCCCAGCAAGGAATTGAAGTCTCGCTATTAAATGAGAAAGGGCAGACTCTGACTCAGGCGACCAGTGATTCACAGGGCCATGTGCAGTTGGAAAATGATAAAAACGCGGCGCTACTGCTGGCGCGTAAAGACGGTCAAACAACGCTGCTCGATTTAAAACTACCGGCACTGGACTTAGCGGAATTTAACATTGCTGGCGCGCCAGGCTACAGCAAACAGTTCTTTATGTTTGGCCCGCGCGATCTTTATCGCCCTGGCGAAACGGTCATCCTCAACGGCTTACTGCGTGATGCAGACGGTAAAGCTCTGCCGGATCAACCCATCAAACTGGACGTGATTAAACCTGACGGGCAGGTACTGCGTAGTGTTGTTAGCCAGCCGGAAAATGGCCTCTACCACTTTACCTGGCCGCTGGATAGCACTGCGGCAACCGGAATGTGGCATATCCGAGCCAACACTGGGGATAACCAGTATCGGATGTGGGATTTCCACGTCGAAGATTTTATGCCGGAGCGCATGGCGTTGAATCTGACCGGAGAGAAAACGCCATTAACGCCAAAAGACGAAGTGAAATTCTCCGTGGTGGGGTACTACCTGTACGGTGCGCCCGCTAATGGCAATACCTTGCAGGGACAGCTTTTCTTGCGGCCGCTGCGTGAAGCGGTTTCTGCATTGCCTGGTTTCGAATTCGGCGATATAGCTGCCGAAAACCTTTCGCGCACGCTGGATGAAGTCCAACTGACGCTGGATGATAAAGGGCGCGGCGAAGTTTCCACTGAAAGCCAGTGGAAGGAAGTACATTCCCCATTACAGGTTATTTTCCAGGGGAGTTTGCTGGAATCGGGCGGTCGCCCGGTGACGCGCCGCGCTGAGCAGGCTATCTGGCCTGCCGATGTGCTGCCAGGGATCCGTCCGCAGTTCTCTTCAAAATCAGTTTACGATTATCGTACTGACAGCATGGTAAAACAGCCCATTGTTGATGAAGACAGTAACGCTGTTTTTGATATCGTTTATAGCGATGCGCAGGGCGTGAAAAAAGCAGTGTCGGGCTTGCAGGTGCGACTGATTCGCGAACGTCGCGATTACTACTGGAACTGGTCGGAAGATGAAGGCTGGAAGTCACAGTTCGATCAAAAAGATCTGATCGAAAATGAGCAAACGCTGGATCTGAAAGCGGATGAAACCGGCAAGGTCAGTTTTCCGGTAGAGTGGGGCGCTTATCGTCTGGAAGTCAAAGCGCCGAATGAAGCGGTCAGTAGCGTGCGTTTTTGGGCCGGATATAGCTGGCAGGATAATAGCGACGGTAGCGGCGCAGTGCGTCCGGACCGTGTCACGCTGAAACTGGATAAGGCCAGTTATCGCCCGGGCGACACCATTAAGTTGCATATCGCCGCGCCAACGGCGGGTAAAGGTTATGCGATGGTCGAGTCCAGTGAAGGGCCGCTGTGGTGGCAAGAGATTGATGTTCCGGCTCAAGGGCTGGATCTGACGATTCCGGTCGATAAAACCTGGAATCGTCATGATCTTTATTTGAGTACTCTGGTGGTGCGTCCTGGCGATAAATCTCGCTCCGCGACGCCAAAACGCGCGGTTGGTGTGTTGCATTTGCCGCTTGGTGATGAAAACCGTCGCCTCGATCTGGCGCTGGAAACACCAGCAAAAATGCGTCCCAATCAACCATTAACCGTGAAAATTAAAGCCAGCACTAAAAATGGCGAGAAGCCTAAACAGGTGAATGTGCTGGTGTCTGCCGTTGATAGTGGTGTGCTGAATATTACTGACTACGTCACGCCAGATCCGTGGCAGGCGTTCTTTGGTCAGAAACGCTATGGCGCAGACATTTACGATATTTACGGTCAGGTTATTGAAGGTCAGGGGCGTCTGGCTGCACTGCGTTTTGGTGGCGATGGTGATGAACTGAAACGCGGTGGCAAACCGCCAGTAAATCACGTCAATATTGTCGCGCAACAGGCGCTGCCGGTAACGCTCAACGAACAGGGCGAAGGCACGGTTACATTGCCGATTGGCGATTTTAACGGTGAATTGCGCGTCATGGCGCAAGCATGGACAGCAGATGATTTCGGCAGCAACGAAAGCAAAGTGGTTGTTGCGGCACCCGTGATAGCGGAACTGAACATGCCGCGCTTTATGGCTAGCGGCGACACCTCACGTCTGACGCTGGACATCACTAATCTTACCGATAAACCGCAAAAACTTAACGTTGCTCTGACCGCCAGTGGCTTGCTTGAACTGGTGAGTAATTCCCCCGCACCAGTTGAATTAGCGCCAGGTGTGCGAACCACGCTGTTTATCCCGGTGCGTGCTCTGACGGGGTTTGGCGATGGTGAAATTCAGGCCACCATTAGCGGGTTAGCGTTACCAGGTGAAACCGTTGCCGATCAGCATAAGCAGTGGAAAATCGGCGTCCGTCCGGCATTCCCGGCACAAACGGTCAATTACGGTACGGCGTTACAGCCTGGTGAAACCTGGGCGCTCCCGGCTGATGGGTTGCAAAACTTCTCTCCTGTTACGCTGGAAGGGCAGTTGTTGTTGAGCGGCAAACCACCGCTGAACATCGCACGTTATATCAAAGAGTTAAAAGCGTATCCGTACGGCTGTCTGGAGCAAACCACCAGCGGTCTGTTCCCGTCACTTTATACCAATGCAGCCCAACTGCAGGCGTTGGGGATAAAAGGCGACAGCGATGATAAACGCCGTGCGGCAGTCGATATTGGTGTTTCTCGTTTACTGCAAATGCAACGGGATAACGGCGGCTTTGCCCTGTGGGATAAAAACGGTGACGAAGAGTACTGGCTGACCGCCTACGTGATGGATTTCCTGATCCGTGCTGGTGAACAGGGTTACAGCGTGCCGACAGAAGCCATTAATCGTGGAAACGAGCGTCTGCTGCGCTATTTACAAGATCCGGGCATGATGTCGATTCCGTACGCTGATAATCTTAAAGCCAGTAAGTTTGCCGTTCAGTCTTACGCTGCACTGATCCTGGCACGGCAGCAAAAAGCACCGCTGGGTGCGCTACGTGAAATCTGGGAGCGTCGTGCAGATGCGGCTTCTGGTTTACCGCTGCTGCAACTTGGCGTTGCGCTGAAAACCATGGGTGATGCGACGCGTGGTGAAGAAGCGATTGCGCTGGCGCTGAAAACGCCGCGTAACGATGAACGGAAATGGCTGGGTGATTACGGTAGCCCACTGCGCGACAACGCGTTAATGCTCTCCTTACTTGAAGAGAACAAGCTACTGCCTGATGCACAGAATGCATTGCTTAACACCCTTTCACAGCAGGCATTTGGCGAACGTTGGCTCTCGACCCAGGAAAGTAACGCGCTGTTTCTGGCTGCCCGTACGATTCAGGATTTACCGGGTAAATGGCAGGCGCAAACCTCTTTCTCAACTGAGCCGCTGACAGGTGAGAAAGCGCAAAACAGCAATCTGAATAGCGATCAACTTGCCACCTTGCAGGTGACCAACCGTGGTGACCAGCCGTTATGGCTGCGTGTGGATGCCAGCGGTTATCCGCAATCCGCACCACAACCAGCGAGCAATGTGCTGCAAATTGAGCGTCATATTCTTGGTACTGACGGTAAGAGTAAGTCTCTGGACTCGTTGCGTAGCGGCGATCTGGTGCTGGTCTGGTTGCAGGTAAAAGCCAGTGACAGCGTGCCGGATGCTTTGGTCGTTGATTTACTGCCAGCGGGCCTGGAACTGGAAAACCAGAACCTGGCTAACGGCAGCGCCAGCCTGGAGCAAAGTGGCAGCGAAGTGCAAAACCTACTCAATCAAATGCAACAAGCGAACATTAAGCATATTGAGTTTCGGGACGATCGCTTTGTGGCGGCGGTTGCTGTTGATGAATATCAGCCGGTAACGCTGGTGTATCTGGCACGGGCGGTAACGCCGGGAACGTATCAGGTTCCGCAACCGATGGTGGAATCAATGTATGTTCCCCAATGGCGGGCGACTGGCGCTACTGAAGATTTGCTGATTATCAGACCGTAAATGCCTCGTCTGTTAACCAAACGTGGCTGCTGGATAACGCTGGCAGTCACGCCCTTTATTATCATTCTGGCGGCGTGGGGGGCAGATAAACTCTGGCCTCTGCCGCTACATGAAGTTAACCCCGCACGCGTCGTCGTGGCGCAGGATGGGACGCCGCTCTGGCGCTTTGCCGATGCTGACGGCATCTGGCGTTATCCGGTAACCATCGAAGATGTTTCTCCGCGTTATCTCGAAGCACTGATCAATTACGAAGATCGCTGGTTCTGGAAGCATCCAGGCGTGAACCCATTCTCGGTGGCTCGTGCTGCCTGGCAGGATCTTACTTCTGGTCGGGTTATCTCCGGCGGCAGTACGCTCACTATGCAGGTAGCTCGCCTGCTTGATCCACATTCGAAAACCTTTGGCGGTAAAATTCGCCAGCTCTGGCGCGCATTTCAACTGGAATGGCACCTGTCTAAACGTGAAATTCTGACCTTGTATCTTAACCGCGCCCCGTTTGGCGGTACGTTACAGGGGATCGGTGCGGCAAGCTGGGCTTATCTCGGGAAATCGCCTGCAAATTTGAGCTATTCCGAGGCAGCAATGTTGGCGGTATTACCGCAAGCGCCCAGCCGACTGCGCCCGGATCGCTGGCCGGAACGTGCCGAGGCCGCACGTAATAAAGTGCTCAAACGGATGGCTGCGCAAGGTGTGTGGTCCCGTGAGCAGGTAAAAGAATCTAGTGAAGAGCCCATCTGGCTGGCCCCCCGACAAATGCCGCAACTGGCACCGTTGTTTTCGCGCATGATGCTCGGTAAAAGTAAAAGCGACAAAATCGTTACTACGCTGGATGCAGGTCTTCAACGACGTCTGGAAGAACTGGCGCAAAACTGGAAAGGACGATTGCCGGCGCGCAGCTCACTGGCAATGATCGTGGTTGATCATACCGATATGCGTGTTCGCGGCTGGGTAGGATCGGTCGATCTCAACGATGATTCACGCTTTGGTCATGTTGATATGGTTAATGCGATCCGATCGCCAGGATCGGTGCTCAAACCATTTGTTTATGGTCTGGCTCTGGATGAAGGTTTGATCCACCCGGCATCGCTGTTGCAAGACGTCCCCCGACGCACCGGTGATTATCGACCCGGTAACTTTGACAGCGGTTTTCATGGCCCGATCAGCATGAGCGAGGCGCTGGTGCGCTCGCTGAACTTACCTGCTGTGCAGGTGCTGGAAGCCTATGGCCCGAAACGGTTTGCGGCAAAATTACGCAATGTTGGATTGCCGTTGTATCTGCCCAACGGTGCTGCGCCCAATCTTTCGCTCATTCTTGGCGGCGCTGGTGCAAAACTGGAAGATATGGCTGCAGCGTATACCGCGTTTGCTCGCCACGGTAAGGCGGGTAAGTTGCGCTTACAGCCGGGCGACCCATTACTTGAGCGACCGTTAATGTCGCCGGGGGCTGCGTGGATTATCCGCCGTATTATGGCAGATGAAGCGCAGCCGCTTCCGGATGGTGCCTTGCCACGCGTCGTACCACTGGCGTGGAAAACAGGAACCAGTTATGGCTATCGCGATGCATGGGCAATAGGGATAAACGCTCGCTATGTGATCGGTATCTGGACCGGCAGGCCGGACGGCACGCCGGTAGTCGGCCAGTTTGGCTTTGCCAGCGCCGTACCGCTGTTGAATCAGGTCAATAATATCTTACTGTCGCGCAGTGCGAATCTGCCGGAAGACCCGCGTCCTGACTCCGTAAGCCGTGGCGTTATCTGCTGGCCTGGCGGACAGTCTTTGCCGGAAGGTGACGGTAACTGTCGCCGCCGCCTGGCAACCTGGCTGCTGGACGGGAGCCAGCCGCCAACGCTATTACTGCCTGAGCAGGAAGGCATTAACGGCATTCGTTTCCCCATCTGGCTGGATGAAAACGGCAAACGTGTTGCCGCTGATTGCCCTCAGGCGCGACAAGAAATGATAAATGTCTGGCCGCTACCGCTGGAAACCTGGCTGCCCGCATCGGAGCGCCGCGCCGCACGCCTGCCATCGGCATCAACAAGTTGCCCGCCGTACGGTCACGATGCCCAGCTCCCGCTGCAGCTGACAGGCGTTCGCGATGGCGCGATTATTAAACGTTTACCTGGCACTGCTGATGCTTCTTTGCCTGTGCAAACCACGGGTGGCGCAGGTGGGCGATGGTGGTTTCTTAATGGTGCGCCGTTAACTGAACGTGGGCGTAACATTACGTTGCGTTTGAGTGAAAAAGGTGATTATCAGTTACTGGTGATGGATGAAATGGGACAGGTCGCGACGGTGAGATTTGCCATGCAGTAGTCTGTTTTGTCAGATTTTGTTGCTTAAATTCGGTTTATTTTAAAAAAATGTTACCTTCATCAATAGTCAACGGCCCTGTAGCTCATTATAATCCGCGCCATCTCGTACGCTGGTACAGACAACAACAGAATAATTTACAGAGGTAAAAATGGCTATTGAACGTACTTTTTCCATCATCAAACCGAATGCGGTAGCAAAAAACGTTATTGGTAATATCTTTGCGCGCTTTGAAGCTGCTGGATTCAAAATTGTCGGCACCAAAATGCTGCACCTGACCGTTGAACAGGCTCGTGGCTTTTATGCTGAACACGATGGAAAACCGTTCTTTGATGGTCTGGTTGAGTTCATGACCTCTGGCCCGATCGTGGTTTCCGTGCTGGAAGGTGAAAACGCCGTTCAGCGTCACCGCGATCTGCTGGGCGCGACCAATCCGGCAAACGCACTGGCCGGTACTCTGCGCGCTGATTACGCTGACAGCCTGACCGAAAACGGTACCCACGGTTCTGATTCCGTAGAATCTGCCGCTCGCGAAATCGCCTTCTTCTTCGGTGAAGGCGAAGTGTGTCCGCGCACACGTTAATATTTTCGTAAATGCCGCGTGCAAACGTGGCATCCATGCGCCAGAATTTGTACAATGCAGCGCCCCCGGACGAGCAGTAGCTCACCGGGGCGTTTCTTTTTTCAACCCTCCAGGGGCCATAACGTGTAATAACGAGGCCGGAATAGCATATGTCTGAACAATTAGTCACACCTGAAAACGTCACCACGAAAGATGGAAAAATCAACCTGCTGGATCTCAACCGTCAGCAGATGCGGGAGTTTTTTAAAGATTTAGGTGAAAAACCCTTCCGCGCCGATCAGGTGATGAAGTGGATGTATCACTATTGCTGCGACAACTTTGATGAGATGACCGACATCAACAAAGTGTTGCGCGGCAAACTGAAAGAGGTGGCGGAGATCCGCGCACCGGAAGTGGTTGAAGAACAGCGTTCATCTGACGGCACCATTAAATGGGCAATTGCCGTGGGCGATCAGCGCGTTGAAACGGTGTACATTCCGGAAGACGACCGCGCCACACTTTGCGTCTCCTCGCAGGTTGGCTGTGCGCTGGAGTGTAAATTCTGTTCCACTGCCCAGCAAGGTTTCAACCGTAACCTGCGGGTGTCGGAAATTATTGGCCAGGTGTGGCGTGCGGCGAAAATCGTCGGCGCAGCAAAGGTCACCGGTCAGCGCCCGATCACTAACGTAGTGATGATGGGCATGGGCGAACCGCTGCTCAACCTGAATAATGTCGTTCCGGCGATGGAAATCATGCTCGACGACTTTGGCTTTGGCTTGTCTAAACGTCGCGTGACGCTCTCTACATCGGGTGTTGTTCCGGCACTGGATAAACTGGGCGATATGATTGACGTTGCGCTGGCAATCTCTCTGCATGCGCCGAACGACGAAATTCGTGACGAAATTGTACCGATCAACAAAAAGTACAATATCGAAACTTTCCTCGCTGCGGTGCGCCGTTATCTGGAAAAGTCCAATGCCAATCAGGGCCGCGTCACCATTGAATACGTGATGCTTGACCATGTTAACGACGGTACTGAGCACGCGCATCAACTGGCGGAGCTGCTGAAAGATACGCCGTGTAAGATCAACCTGATTCCGTGGAACCCGTTCCCGGGCGCGCCGTATGGCCGCAGTTCGAACAGTCGTATCGATCGCTTCTCAAAAGTGTTGATGAGCTATGGGTTCACAACCATCGTGCGTAAAACGCGTGGGGATGATATCGATGCAGCCTGCGGGCAATTAGCGGGCGAGGTTATCGACCGTACTAAACGTACCCTGCGCAAACGGATGCAGGGAGAAGCCATCGACGTGAAAACGGTTTGATGTCTCTTGCGCCACGGTTACTTTTTGTACCGTGGCGTAATCTTTTATGAATATAGCATTAAGTTGCAATTGTCTGATCAATATTAACGGTGCGTTTTTGCTGACTTTAAGGCAGTATGTAACGATGCAACAGTGAGTTAGCTTTGATTCATGTGGGCTTTGTCATGAGCACACAGACAGTCTTATACTGTATGATAAAGGTTAACTTAATGGATGTCTCGCGGTGTGGGTGAGTATGATGACTCACCGGCATCTCAATTCTCATTTAAACGTACCTGCAGCGAATGAATACTGAAGCCACGCACGACCAAAATGAAGCACTTACTACCGGCGCTCGCTTGCGTAATGCCCGCGAACAACTTGGACTTAGCCAGCAAGCCGTTGCCGAACGACTTTGTCTGAAGGTTTCCACGGTACGCGATATTGAAGAGGATAAGGCGCCAGCCGACCTTGCATCAACATTTCTGCGCGGGTATATCCGGTCTTATGCACGACTGGTGCATATTCCGGAAGAAGAACTGCTGCCGGGGCTGGAAAAACAGGCTCCGTTACGGGCCGCAAAAGTTGCGCCCATGCAGAGTTTCTCTCTCGGCAAGCGACGTAAAAAACGCGATGGCTGGCTGATGACCTTCACCTGGCTGGTGTTATTCGTGGTGATTGGACTGAGCGGTGCCTGGTGGTGGCAAGATCACAAAGCCCAGCAGGAAGAGATCACGACTATGGCCGATCAGACCACAGCGGAACTGAACGGTAATAGCGACCAGGCGCAGAGCGTGCCGTTAGATACCTCCTCAAATGCTAGTCAGAGTGACTCCACCACGACGTCAGCACCTGCGGATACTACCGCTGCAAACACGCAAACGTCAGACGTGACCACGCCAGCCCCTGCCGTTGAACCACAGCAGAACGCAGTTGTTCCGCCTTCGCAGGCGAATGTGGATACCGCGGCTACGACCGCGCCAACTGCAACGACGCCAGATGCTGCTGCACCATTGCCAACCGATCAGGCTGGTGTAACAACACCAGCGGCTGACCCGAATGCGCTGGTCATGAACTTTACTGCCGATTGCTGGCTGGAAGTCACCGATTCTACTGGCAAAAAACTGTTCAGCGGGATGCAGCGTAAAGGCGGTAACTTGAATTTAGCCGGTCAGGCGCCGTACAAACTGAAAATTGGTGCGCCAGCCGCAGTACAGATCCAGTATCAAGGGAAACCTGTCGATCTGAGTCGTTTTATCAGAACTAACCAGGTTGCGCGTCTGACCCTAAATGCCGAACAATCACCGGCGCAGTAACAGACGGGTAACGCGGGAGATTTTGCATGCATAACCAGGCTCCAATTCAACGTAGAAAATCAACACGTATTTACGTTGGGAATGTGCCGATTGGCGATGGAGCTCCCATCGCCGTACAGTCCATGACTAATACGCGCACGACAGACGTCGAAGCGACGGTCAATCAAATCAAGGCGCTGGAACGTGTTGGTGCCGATATCGTCCGTGTTTCAGTACCGACGATGGACGCGGCAGAAGCGTTCAAACTCATCAAACAGCAGGTTAACGTACCGCTGGTGGCCGACATCCACTTTGACTATCGCATTGCGCTGAAAGTGGCGGAATACGGCGTCGATTGCCTGCGCATTAACCCAGGCAATATCGGTAATGAAGAGCGTATTCGCATGGTGGTTGACTGTGCGCGCGATAAAAACATTCCGATCCGTATTGGCGTTAACGCGGGATCGCTGGAAAAAGATCTGCAAGAAAAGTATGGCGAACCGACGCCGCAGGCGTTGCTTGAGTCTGCCATGCGCCATGTTGATCATCTTGATCGTCTGAACTTCGATCAGTTTAAAGTCAGTGTTAAAGCGTCAGACGTTTTCCTGGCAGTAGAATCGTATCGTCTGCTGGCAAAACAGATCGATCAGCCGCTGCATCTTGGGATCACCGAAGCCGGTGGCGCACGCAGCGGGGCAGTGAAATCTGCCATCGGTTTAGGTCTGTTGCTGTCTGAAGGTATTGGTGACACGCTGCGCGTTTCGCTGGCTGCCGATCCGGTTGAAGAGATCAAAGTCGGTTTCGATATCCTTAAATCGCTGCGAATCCGTTCGCGCGGGATCAACTTCATCGCCTGCCCGACCTGTTCTCGTCAGGAGTTTGACGTCATTGGTACGGTTAACGCACTTGAGCAGCGTCTGGAAGATATCATTACCCCGATGGACGTTTCGATCATTGGTTGCGTGGTGAATGGCCCTGGCGAGGCACTGGTTTCTACACTCGGCGTCACGGGCGGCAACAAGAAAAGCGGCCTTTATGAAGATGGCGTGCGCAAAGACCGTCTGGACAACAATGACATGATCGATCAACTGGAAGCGCGCATTCGTGCAAAAGCCAGTCAGCTGGACGAAGCGCGTCGAATTGACGTTCAGCAGGTTGAAAAATAATAACGTGATGGGAAGCGCCTCGCTTCCCGTGTATGATTGAACCCGCATAGCTCCCGAAACATTGACGGAAGCGTTGAGGGTTCATTTTTATATTCAGAAAGAGAATAAACGTGGCAAAAAACATTCAAGCCATTCGCGGCATGAACGATTACCTGCCTGGCGAAACTGCCATTTGGCAGCGCATTGAAGGCACACTGAAAAACGTGCTCGGCAGCTACGGTTACAGTGAAATCCGCTTGCCGATTGTAGAGCAGACCCCGCTATTCAAACGTGCGATTGGTGAAGTCACCGACGTGGTTGAAAAAGAGATGTATACCTTTGAGGATCGCAATGGCGACAGCCTGACTTTGCGCCCTGAAGGGACGGCGGGCTGTGTACGCGCCGGCATCGAGCATGGTCTTCTGTACAATCAGGAACAGCGTCTGTGGTATATCGGGCCGATGTTCCGCCATGAGCGTCCGCAAAAAGGCCGTTATCGTCAATTCCATCAGCTAGGTTGTGAAGTCTTCGGTCTGCAAGGTCCGGATATTGACGCCGAACTGATCATGCTTACTGCTCGCTGGTGGCGTGCGCTGGGTATCTCTGAACACGTTACCCTCGAGTTGAACTCAATCGGTTCACTGGAAGCGCGAGCGAACTACCGCGATGCACTGGTGGCATTCCTCGAACAGCATAAAGAAAAGCTGGACGAAGACTGCAAACGCCGCATGTACACCAACCCGCTGCGCGTGCTGGATTCCAAAAATCCGGAAGTGCAGGCGTTACTCAATGACGCTCCGGCGTTAGGCGATTATCTTGACGAGGAGTCTCGCGAGCATTTTGCTGGTCTGTGCAAACTGCTGGAGAGCGCAGGTATTGCCTACACCGTCAACCAGCGTTTGGTGCGTGGTCTGGATTACTACAATCGTACCGTTTTCGAATGGGTGACTAACAGCCTCGGTTCCCAGGGAACCGTGTGCGCAGGCGGTCGTTATGACGGTCTGGTGGAACAGCTGGGTGGCCGTGCAACACCGGCAGTAGGTTTTGCGATGGGCCTCGAACGTCTTGTGTTGTTAGTTCAGGCAGTTAATCCGGAATTTAAAGCCGATCCCGTTGTCGATATATACCTGGTGGCTTCAGGCACCGATACACAATCTGCGGCGCTGGCATTAGCTGAGCGTCTGCGTGATGAATTACCGGGTGTGAAATTGATGACCAACCACGGCGGCGGCAACTTTAAGAAACAGTTTGCCCGTGCTGATAAATGGGGCGCACGCGTTGCTGTGGTGCTGGGTGAGTCCGAAGTGGCCAACGGCACGGCAGTAGTGAAGGATTTGCGCTCTGGTGAGCAAACGGCAGTTGCGCAGGATAGCGTAGCCGCGCATTTGCGCACGTTACTGGGTTAAGGAAGGAGAAGGACAGCGTGGAAATTTACGAGAACGAAAACGACCAGGTTGAAGCGGTTAAACGCTTTTTTGCTGAAAATGGCAAAGCACTGGCTGTTGGGGTGATTTTGGGCGTTGGCGCACTGATTGGCTGGCGCTACTGGAACAGCCATCAGGTTGATTCCGCACGCTCCACTTCTCTTGCCTATCACAATGCGGTTACCGCAGTTAGCGAAGGCAAACCAGACAGCATTCCGGCGGCGGAAAAATTCGCTGCTGAAAATAAAAATACTTATGGCGCGCTGGCTTCTTTGGAACTTGCGCAGCAATTTGTTGACAAAAATGAACTAGAGAAAGCTGCCGCCCAATTGCAACAAGGGTTGGCGGACACGAGCGATGAAAATCTCAAAGCCGTGATAAATCTGCGTCTTGCCCGAGTTCAGGTGCAGCTCAAGCAGGCTGATGCCGCGCTGAAAACCCTTGAAACCATTAAAGGTGAAGGGTGGGCTGCTATTGTTGCCGACCTGCGTGGTGAAGCATTGCTGAGCAAAGGTGATAAGCAAGGTGCGCGTAGTGCATGGGAAGCAGGCGTGAAAAGCGATGCTACCCCGGCACTGAGCGAAATGATGCAGATGAAAATTAATAATTTGTCCATCTGAGAGGGACCCGATGCAATTGCGTAAATTACTGCTGCCAGGACTGCTTTCCGTTACTCTTTTAAGCGGCTGTTCGCTGTTTAACAGCGAAGAAGATGTGGTAAAGATGTCCCCATTGCCGACCGTTGAAAACCAGTTTACGCCGACCACGGCGTGGAGCACCTCTGTTGGTAGCGGCATTGGCAACTTCTATTCTAATCTTCATCCGGCACTGGCGGACAACGTTGTCTATGCAGCGGATCGCGCTGGTTTAGTAAAAGCGATGAATGCGGATGACGGCAAAGAAATCTGGTCTGTCAGTCTGGCCGAGAAAGATGGCTGGTTGTCTAAAGAGCCGGCATTGCTTTCTGGCGGCGTGACCGTAGCAGGTGGTCATGTTTACATTGGCAGCGAAAAGGCGCAGGTTTACGCGCTGAATACCAGTGATGGTACTGTAGCATGGCAAACTAAAGTCGCGGGTGAAGCACTTTCTCGCCCGGTGGTTAGCGATGGTCTGGTACTTATCCACACCAGTAATGGTCAGTTGCAAGCGCTGAACGAAGCAGACGGTGCTGTTAAATGGACAGTTAACCTTGATATGCCTTCGCTCTCTTTGCGTGGCGAATCTGCGCCAGCCACAGCGTTTGGCGCAGCAGTCGTTGGTGGTGATAATGGCCGCGTCAGTGCAGTACTGATGCAACAGGGCCAGATGATTTGGCAACAGCGCATCTCCCAGGCGACCGGCTCTACTGAAATCGACCGTCTGAGCGATGTTGACACAACTCCGGTAATCATTAACGGCGTTGTTTTTGCACTGGCCTATAATGGTAACCTGACGGCGCTTGATCTGCGCAGCGGTCAGATTATGTGGAAACGCGAACTGGGTTCGGTGAATGATTTCATCGTCGACGGTAACCGTATCTATCTGGTCGATCAAAATGACCGGGTGATGGCATTGACCATTGATGGCGGCGTTACGCTGTGGACGCAAAGCGATCTGTTGCATCGCCTGCTGACTTCTCCGGTGCTGTATAATGGCAACCTGGTGGTGGGTGACAGTGAAGGCTATCTGCACTGGATTAATGTCGAAGATGGTCGTTTCGTTGCCCAGCAAAAAGTTGATAGCTCCGGTTTCCAGACCGAACCGGTTGCCGCTGATGGCAAACTGCTGATCCAGGCAAAAGACGGGACTGTGTACTCCATTACACGTTAATCGTCTCTGTCGTTCACTTTGAAAACGGCTCCTGGACAGGGGCCGTTTTCCTGTTTTTAACAACGACGCAAAAAAAGCGATCGTTGTCTGATGATTTATAAAAATGAGGCTTTAAACATGGTACCTGTGGTCGCGCTTGTCGGGCGCCCTAACGTAGGAAAATCCACGTTATTTAACCGTCTAACTCGCACCCGAGATGCGCTGGTTGCGGATTTCCCGGGTCTGACTCGTGACCGTAAGTACGGTCGTGCAGAAATTGAAGGCCGCGAGTTTATCTGTATTGATACCGGCGGTATTGACGGTACGGAAGACGGTGTTGAAACCCGCATGGCGGAACAGTCGCTGCTGGCGATTGAAGAAGCAGACGTTGTACTGTTTATGGTTGATGCGCGTGCTGGCCTGATGCCGGCAGATGAAGCTATTGCCAAGCACCTGCGCTCCCGAGAAAAACCTACCTTCCTGGTGGCAAACAAAACTGATGGTTTAGATCCAGACCAGGCAGTTGTTGATTTCTATTCGCTCGGTTTAGGCGAAATCTACCCAATTGCCGCGTCTCATGGTCGTGGCGTATTAAGCCTGCTGGAGCACGTCCTTCTGCCGTGGATGGAAGATCTCGCGCCGCAAGAAGAAGTGGACGAAGACGCAGAATACTGGGCGCAATTTGAAGCGCAAGAGAACGGCGAAGAAGAAGAGGAAGACGACTTCGACCCGCAAAGTCTGCCGATCAAACTGGCGATTGTGGGTCGTCCGAACGTCGGTAAGTCTACGCTCACTAACCGTATTCTCGGTGAAGAACGCGTTGTGGTTTACGACATGCCAGGCACAACGCGTGACAGTATCTACATTCCAATGGAACGTGACGGACGTGAGTATGTACTCATTGACACCGCAGGCGTACGTAAACGCGGCAAAATCACCGATGCGGTAGAGAAGTTCTCAGTAATCAAAACGTTGCAGGCAATTGAAGATGCCAACGTGGTGATGCTGGTCATTGATGCACGCGAAGGTATTTCCGATCAGGATCTCTCGCTGCTGGGCTTTATTCTCAATAGTGGGCGCTCACTTGTGATTGTGGTGAACAAGTGGGATGGCCTGAGCCAGGAAGTGAAAGAGCAGGTGAAAGAGACGCTGGACTTCCGTCTGGGCTTTATCGATTTTGCTCGCGTGCACTTTATTTCTGCATTGCACGGCAGTGGTGTTGGTAACCTCTTTGAATCAGTGCGTGAAGCGTATGACAGCTCTACCCGTCGCGTGGGTACGTCTATGCTGACACGAATCATGACCATGGCTGTTGAAGATCACCAGCCGCCGCTGGTTCGCGGGCGTCGCGTGAAGCTGAAATATGCCCACGCCGGTGGTTATAACCCGCCGATTGTGGTGATTCATGGTAACCAGGTGAAAGACCTGCCGGATTCCTATAAGCGTTATCTGATGAACTATTTCCGCAAGTCTCTGGATGTGATGGGGACGCCGATTCGTATTCAGTTCAAAGAAGGGGAAAACCCATATGCGAACAAGCGTAACACCCTGACGCCGACCCAGATGCGTAAGCGTAAGCGCCTGATGAAGCACATCAAGAAAAGTAAGTAATTACTTATCTGGTTTCCCTTTCCATATGGAAAGGGAAACCCATGAAAATGTGAGGATCATTTATGGAACTCAGCTGCCCAATCTGCCAAAACCCTCTCGAACGTCAAGGCGAGACGGCTCACTGCGTAACTTGCGACAAAGATTTCATCGTCCAGGCACTTTGCCCTGACTGCCACCAACCGTTACAGGTGTTAAAAGCGTGTGGTGCGGTGGATTATTTCTGCCAGCATGGTCACGGTTTAATTTCTAAAACCCGTATTGAATTTGTCATTGCTTAATATCACTGGAATATATGATTTTGCATCATATATTCCTAATATAAATATTATAATATCCTCTCTATTAGATTAACGACTAATTAAAAATGAGCAAAGTCTCATTGTTATAACTTTAAGACTATGTTTAGCACTTCTGGTGTGCAGTTGCTGCGTTATCTGGAATACAATATTAGACATTATTTTAGAATTAAATTCCCACAGGGAAAAACATGTTGCAATGGATCCGCTATATAACACTAATATTTATCTCCGGTGCTGCTTATGCAGCACCGGAGATAAATATTAAGCAAAGCGAATCTTCATTACCTGATCTGGCAAGCGAAGCTGCTCAACAAGAAGAACAAAGTAACAAAGGCAAATCCGTCAAGGAACGTGGTGCCAATTACGTTACCGAGTCCGCTCAACAGGGCTTTGAGAACCTGACTCCAGAAGCGCTTGAATCCCAGGCGAGAAGCTATCTGCAAGGGCAAATCACATCATCCGCACAGTCTTATATCGAAGGTGCGCTTTCTCCTTATGGTAAAGTTCGCTCTAACCTTTCTATCGGTCAGGATGGCGATCTGGACGGAAGTTCAATCGACTATTTTGTCCCCTGGTATGATAATCAGAGCACGGTCTATTTCAGTCAATTTTCTGCGCAACGAAAAGAAGAGCGCACGATAGGTAATATAGGTTTAGGCGTAAGACATAATTTTGATAAATGGCTTCTGGGGGGGAATATATTTTATGATTATGATTTCACCCGCGGACATCGCCGTTTAGGCTTAGGGACAGAAGCCTGGACGGATTATTTAAAATTTTCTGGTAACTATTATCATCCGCTTTCAGACTGGAAAGATTCAAAAGATTTTGATTTCTATTTAGAACGACCCGCACGTGGCTGGGATATCCGGGCGGAAGCCTGGTTACCTTCTTATCCGCAGCTGGGGGGCAAAATTGTTTTCGAGCAATATTATGGTGACGAAGTGGCGCTCTTCGGCACCGATAATTTAGAAAAAGATCCCTATGCAGTGACGCTCGGCGTGAACTATCAACCCGTTCCGTTACTGACGGTCGGGACGGACTATAAAGCAGGTACCGGAGATAACAGTGATCTTAGTGTTAACGCCACGATTAACTATCAGTTCGGTGTTCCGCTAAAAGATCAACTGAATAGCGATAATGTCAAAGTCGCTCACTCGCTGATGGGCAGTCGCCATGACTTCGTCGAACGTAATAACTTTATCGTGCTGGAATACAAAGAAAAAGACCCACTTGATGTCACCTTGTGGCTTAAAGCAGACGCCACCAATGAGCACCCGGAATGCGTGATTAAAGACACGCCAGAGGAAGCGGTTGGCCTGGAAAAATGTAAATGGACCATCAACGCGCTGATCAACCACCATTACAAAATTGTCGCCGCCTCGTGGCAGGCGAAAAATAACGCTTCCCGCACGCTGGTCATGCCTGTTGTTAAAGCGAATACCATCACTGAAGGTAACAACAACCACTGGGATCTGGTGCTGCCAGCCTGGCAGTACAGCTCCGATCCCGCCGAACAGGAAAAACTCAATACCTGGCGCGTGCGTCTGGCGCTGGAAGATGAAAAGGGTAATCGGCAGAATTCCGGTGTGGTGGAAATCACCGTGCAGCAGGATCGTAAAATAGAGCTGATCGTCAACAACATCGCAGATGTGCCGGATGAGAACAATCACAGCCACGAAGCCAGCGCCCAGGCAGACGGCGTCGATGGTGTGGTGATGGATCTCGACGTCACCGATAGCTTTGGTGATGACACTGACCGCAACGGCAATGCACTGCCAGAAGATAACCTTTCGCCGCAGCTTTACGATGCGCAGGATAAAAAAGTTACGCTCACCAATAAACCCTGTTCAACCGAGAATCCCTGCGTCTTTATCGCTAAGAAGGATAAAGAAAAAGGCACCGTTACGCTCTCCAGTACGTTACCCGGTACTTTCCGCTGGAAAGCGAGAGCCGCGCCGTATGACGACAGTAACTATGTTGATGTGACTTTCCTCGGCGCGGGGGGCAATGATGTTAATGCCTTTATCTACCGTGTATCTGCAACTAACCCTGTCAATCTTATCGGCAATGAGAAAGAGCATTTGCCTGTTGATAATGCCTATCGCTTTGTCTTGTGGCGCGATGCCAACAACGATGGTGTTTTCCAGCAGTCGGAAAAACTGACGGAAGAGGAAATGGCGCAATACGACTACCAGTGGGAGTTTACCGGGCACAGCGTCAATGGCTACACCGGAGCGCAATCGAATACCAGTAATGAAGATATTGTCATCCCTGCCACTAACGAAGAGGCCGTACAGAAATTTGGCGCCCAAAAAGAAGATGGCGTGCAGGGGTATGGATTACGTGTGGTTTACAGCAAGCACTAGATCGGCGTAATGGCCGATCGGCCAGTCGCTGGATATTAATCAAGGAGAGAATTGAATGAACAATCATTTAAAGCGGCCGATGACGAAAGTCGCGCTGGCGCTGGCTTTAGCGGGATACTGTGCAGTCCCTGCCGCGATGGCTGAAGGGCAGGGTAATCTCAGGGCGGGTCAGTGGCAATCAGAATCACAAAGTACCGGCACCATTCAGGGGACCGTGCCGTGGATCACTCGTAGCGCATCAGAAACGAGCGACGCTGATAAATCACATGTCGTTATTGCTATTGATCGTGGCAGCCGCACGGTCACAACGGACGGTGATAAGCAGTTTCATGTGGGTGACACACTGACAGCCAGCTGGGCGATTGGTGATACCCAGGGGGACCTTGATGACAATAACACAGCGACTAAAGCAACCCTCCAGTGGATGAGTTATAGCGACCAGTCAGGAGCGGATCCTAAAGAGATTGGTACCGTAGGGAGCGATACATATACCATCGCGGCTGCGGATGCTGATCGATACATAGGCTTGAAGATCACGCCAACCACGACAACGGGTGATCCGAACGTTGCGGACCAGGTTGTGATGCTTGACCTCTCCACCAATGCGGGCGGTGGTTCTGACAGCGATGATATTCCTGAAGGTCCGGTGTTCGATGATGCAGTCCATGTCGTAATTCACGAAAAAGACATCAATACGAATCTATTGGGTAAAACGACGAAACTCAAAACGAATACCACCTATCAAGTCATGTTGTGGAAAGATAAAAACAACAACAGTACTTATGATGCAGGCGAAGAGGTTACCAGCCAGTACAACTATCGCTGGCGCTTTACCGGAACCAGCCTCCAGTTGGGCACAGCCGGTGGTCTTGTTAATCCGACTTATAACAACAGCGACCTGGTTATCCCTGTTACCAATGCGGAAGCGAAAACCGCGTTCGATTTTGCCGGAAGCGGCGTTGTCCTCGGCAACGATGGTGTCCAGGGCTACGGCTTATCTATCGACTACCAGAGAAAATAATCGTTTCCAGCACCATTCCCGTAAGGGAATGGTGTTTTTCCGCGCACTTTGCTTAGCCAGCGTTAAGCAAAGTGGGTTGAGGTGAAAACGAAACTTTAAACGGGCAGGTTTCAATCATGGGTGGGACTTTGAAACTGATAAAAGCGATAACGGCGGTTTTAATGCTATCTCTGATTGCGCCTGCAGTGGCGGCCTTAAAAGGCGGGCAGTGGCAACAATCAGATGCTTCAACCGATGCTATTAACGGTACTCCTCCCATAGCAGACAGCGCCAGCGTGCCCGTTTATCAGGGCAGCGTTCAGCTTGATCCCGCCAAAGAGCATGATGTCGCCAGTGCTGCGACCCCGAGTAGCTTCAGCGTTGACGCCAGCGCGACCAGTATGATGTTAATTAACCCGAGCGACACCGAAGGCGACATGTTCAATAACCCGCCATTGCTGCGCTGGCAAAACCAGACGTTGCCTGCCGTCTCGCTGGTCTGGGCAGAGGCTGCCACACCTGATGTGCCACTTAATCCACAACCTCGCCCCGATCGCTCCTTCTGCGCACAAAACCTTGCGGGACATAAGCTGGTGGCGATCCCGCAGTTTGACCCTAAAGAAACGCTCCCGACGCTGAATCTCTTTACCTTTACCGGCGTGCCGAATCAGGGCGCGGTATTGCTCAATGAAAAGCAGGTTACGCTCAATATTGCCCCAGCCCAGGGCGATTTAGTGACGGTGAACGCCAGCGGTTTTGATGATTCGCTAAAGGCAGCAAAAACCACCGTCGGCAGTTCAATAACCTTAACAGTCACCACTAAAAACTGTGAGGGTAACCTGGCAGGAAAGATTCCCTTTGTTATTAAACGGAAAGACGCCTTAAACCGACAGGGGGCGACAAATAATAACGATCCGGTCATCCTGGACAGCACGGAACTTACCACTACGTCGACGGAGTATCGCGGTACGACGGATGTCAACGGTACTGCGACCATCACCGTAACTCAGCCTGCGGGGCCGGGGGTGAAAACGCCGCTGGTGGTCAGCCTGCCGGGAATTACTCAAACCAGCGAAACGGCAGTTATTTTTACCGTATTCACCAGCCCTGACGTACCGCAGGCCAATATGTGGGGGCATATGGCGGATACGCTGAAAGCCCAGCAATACACCTTCAGTCGCCCGAAACTGGCAGCGGAAGTGAGTAATGAGGATGGCACAGTTGGTGACCATAACGAAACCTGGTCAACCTTCAGCTGGAGTGGGGCCGATAACCATTGCGAGATTCTGCCGGGAATGCGCCAGTTTGGCGCGATGGCAACGGTGGTTCCGACTTCAATCCAGGAGGTTGCCGGCTGGCCAATGCAGGGGGATTATTACTGGTCGTCGCTGGCGGGGACAACCGGGCAGCACCATGCGGCAGATGTCTCCAATCGCAGCGAGTCGCAAATGTCAGACAGTGCCCGGTTTCTGGTCAGTTGTGTCGATAAAGAAGCGCCTGATGTGGAGCCGAAAATTGTCCTGACGCCTGCAAATTTTGACGATACGGCGCAGGCGATGAAAGCACATGTTGGCGAGAACGCAGTCATGCGTCTGACCATCACTGACAGTAAAAATAACGATCAGCCGTTAGCCTATTACTATTTTTCCCTGCATCTGGATGATGGTATTAACCGTAAGAATCAATCTGATCCTGCCTGGGAAGCGCATCCGGTACAAATAGCTGGTGGTGCAAATTTGCGACAGGTCGATGCGCATAATTATGAAGGCATTACAGATGCCAATGGCCAGGCCACACTGACGCTAAGCCAACCCGATGGCGTTGGCGTAAAAACGCATCTTACGGCGGCTATGCGCAGTAATTACAGCGCAACGGATGCCAAAGATGTCATCTTCACTGTTGTCACCAGCCCGGACAGTGAGTATGCCCGCATGTGGGGACATATGAGTAAAGGTATTATCGAAGCTGGTAATCTCTACAAACGTCCGCGGTTAGCGGATGAAACGACCCATGAAATCGGTTCGGTGCGTGAAAATAACGAAGACTGGGCGCTATTTGACCAGAAAACCAGCATGCAAGCGGAATGTGGCGTGGGACATATTCCGTCGCAAATCTCGCTGGAGAGTTTATATGCAGGCCACCAGGGTAACACTATCGGCACGGAGTTCGGATGGCCAACGGTAAACTACGATTATCTCTCTGCGGCACAGTTGCCCGATACACACACATCTGTTGATCTGGCGACGGGGAACGTCGACACCTATTCGGGTTTTAAACCAAATTATCTTACCTGTTCGGCGAACGAACTGGTGGCACACGTGGTAGTGAATACTGACAGAGATATTTCGCCGGATTCGCAGCTTGCTAAAGCGAAAGTGGGGGAGAAAATCACCATGACGGTACATACCGTCAATGGGGTTAATAATGATGCCCCTGTTCCTTATGCCGCTTTTACGATTACCAAAGATATTAGTCTGAACCGTGAAGAGCTATCAACCGGCTATACCGATCCTACTTCTGGGGCAATTACGCTGAACGGTATGCAATATGGCACTGCGCAGTCTTCAATGATTTACTCCGGTATTACAGACGCACGGGGCGTGGCGACGGTCGTTATTGAGCAGCCACAGGGGGTAGGCTTAAAAACCAAACTCATCGTTACCCCCACCAATTCCGCACTGCCAAACACGGTAAACTACTATGTGATTTTTACTGTACCTACCAGCCCCGATGTAACGGGGGCGAAAATGTGGGGACATATGGATGACACGATAAAAGTTGACTCTATGACCTTTACTCGCCCGAAATTAATCTCTGAAGTGAGCGGCGGGCAGAGATCGCAGGCTGAAAATAACGAAGAGTGGGTGCGCGTGGCGCAGACGGATATCGAAAACACCGCTGCCGGAGGCTGTGAAATAAATAAAGTTCCGCGTAGGACGCAACTGGCTGCGCTGTATGCAGCCAACAGCAACAACGCGATTCAGACCGTTCACGGATGGCCAACTCAGGATGAAGAGTACTGGAGCAGCACGCCCGCTGATAAAGTACCGCATCTCTACGCCAACTGGTTGAATGACGGCAGGGTGGTGAATAACAACGAGTTGCCCATTTATCTGAGCTGCCTGACCACGGCGAACCCTTCAGCCAGCAGTATTACTCTGGAGGCAGTAGATCAGGCGCAATGGACCAGCGCTCTGAGTGCCGCGAAACTGAAAAAAGGCGAAACGCTACAGGTGAGGGTGACGATAAAAGATTCGGCAGGCAACCCGATGCCGGATATGCCGTTTACCCTCGGGCGCGGCGATGGCTATACCCGTTCCGGCGAGCGCCATACGGCAGGCAGTGGCGATGGCATCGTTTCTTCCGTGGTTGTCGATGGCGGTCAGCCTGATGAAGTGACGCTAAACGATACCACTACCGTTTATACCGGTATGACTGGCAGCGACGGCAGCAAAATTCTCAATATTACTCGCCCGGATACTCACGGTACCAAAACGACGCTCACCGCCACGCTCTACTCCGATCCGACAAAAAATGCATCGCTGGATACCATTTTTACTGTCGTCACCAGTCCGGATAGCGCAAAAGCCAAAATGTGGGGGCATATGCCAGAAACGTTGGAGGCAGGAGGACTAACCTTTAAACGCCCGCTGTTGTTCGATGAGTTAACTGGCAGCCCTGCGGCAAAACGCAAATCGCCTGAAGAAGATAATGAAGTCTGGGCCATGTTTACCGAAGCTCAGGCGGGAAATACCAAAAATAATGGCTGCGGCGTTGACTATATTCCTTCTCATTCCGCACTGGTTGCGCTCTCCGGCAGTTGGCATGGACATGAAGTTGATGGCTGGCCAGTGCTGAAAAATTATGATTCCAGCACACCGGATGAGAAGAGTAACAGCGATCGTAAATATAAAAGCGTGAAACTGAATGACGGCACCAGTAGTAGCCTGGCGTCAGCCGATATGGGGTATCTGACCTGTCAGACGACGGCCAATTCAGTGGCGAGCGCCATCGAATTGAGTTCAGCCCAGACGGCGAAATATGATGGTTTTGAAGCAGTAAAAGTCAGAACCAACTACACAAAGACTGGCGATCTGATCACCATGACGGTGACAACGCGCGATGCCCAGGGGAATCCTAAAGGTGATGTGCCGATTACCCTGAATCATGCTATCACGGAGCCCCGTATTTCTAATTCGACTAATAAAAGCAAAATCACCAATCAGGGATCACTGATTTATATACACGATAGCTACAATAATCCCAGTATCTATCTCGACAACGGTGAGAAGTACTACAGCATGACCGACGGCGAGGGTACGCTCAGTCTGACTTTCTGGCAGCAGTATCAAGGCCAGGGGACGCGTATCCCACTAACAGCAGAAATCGATGACGGTCGGGGAATCACATCAAACACCCTGAGTGCTATTTTCACTACCGTGACCAGCCCGGATACGCCAGACGCGAACTTCTGGGGACATATGCCGGAAACCTTAACCGCGCAAAACGGCAAGGTCTTTCACCGTCCGTTGTTAAAAGTGGAAGCCGGATCTTCGGCTTCATCAACAATCAATAACGAGAACTGGCAGCGGCTCACTATTAACAATGCGCTGAGTGGCGCACAGGGCGGATGTAAAGATAAGCTTCCTACTATCAACGATGTGCAATCATTATATGAAGCATATCCCTCAGGAGCGATAGAGTCAGAACAGGGCTGGCCGCTGGATAAATCCGCGCCTTCGAAACCGTTTTTCTGGTCGCGGACGGTCTCTTCGAGTGCAAGCTCGACCAGTCCTTCCTATAACTTTATCGATCTCAGGGCAGGGCTCGTTGGGCTGATAAGTTACACCTCTTCTGAGACGTATTCTCAGACCTGTCTGAACGAAGCTGAATCGGTGGTAATATTACCCTGTCCGTCGCCCCGGAAAATTGGGACAGCGCGCAGTCTGCCGGAAAGGCGCATAAGGGGATGCCGATTTCTCTGACAATCAAGGTTACGCTCGCCGATGGATCGCCTGCGCCATATGAGTCGGTGGGCATGATGCGCGGCGTCAGTAAAAACCGCCAGGGGGCGGATGCCACCAGTAGCGCTAACACCGATGATTTAGTATTTGATACCTTCGCCCCAGCGCAGTCTATGCAGAATGCCACCATGAACGGGCAGAGCAATGACAGTTATTTGTTTATTCAGACTGATGCACAGGGGCAGGCAACGCTGAATCTCCACCAGGACAACTCGAACGGGTTGAAAACGCCGATAAGCGCCACGGCAATGGGTAGCAGTGCGAGGCCAACCGCCTCGGTTGACGTGATTTTCAGCGTCGTCACCAGCCCGGATACTCCGAAGGCAAACATGTGGGGCCATATGCCGGAAACGGTGAGCGGCGCAGACGGTACAGAGTTTGAGCGGCCAAAACTGTTGGCTGAATTAGGCGCAACCACTGGCGGAGGTATGAATGTCAGTGCGGTGAAATATAATAATGAAGACTGGCCTGCGCTCTATTCGATAGGACAAAGAAGTAACCCCGATGTTGACCCGTGTGAAGATGCGCGCCATCCGTCGCTGGATGAACTTGAATCGTTATACGATCGCTATCCGAATGGCAGCATCGTGGACGCGATTGGCTGGCCGGTGAAACAGGGTGGCTATGCGTGGTGGACCAACGCCACCTGTCCTCCGAAGCCCGGTACGAATGCTTGCGAGTCAATTGATCTGTATACGGAGCAATTGCCTACGAATAAATCTCGCGCCTTCCAGGCGTGCCTGGTGCATCCGCACGTTTCCGTATCGAACGTGACGCTCACATCGACGGCGTTTGATGCCGGTTATCAGGCGGCGGTCGTGAAAAAAGGCGAGGCGATGCCGTTGACCGTGACGGTCAAAGACGGCGCCGGGAAACCGGTGCCGAACGTGGCCTTTACCCTGAAACGCGGCGATGCTTCGCCGCGTAATACGGGGGCGACGTTGTATGGTAATGTGGCAGCAATGGATGATATTACCATTCAGTCATCATCAGGAGCGGCTACCCTGTTAGCTGCCAGTGGGGACAAGATCAGTGGCGTGACGGGGGCAGACGGCACGGCAAGCTTTACGGTTCGCCAGGATAATACGCCAGGTTATAAAACACCACTAACGGTAACACTGGATGAGTACCCAACATTGACAGCAACGATGGACACTATTTTCACCGTATTAACCAGTCCCAATGTTTCTTCTGCGCACTTCTGGGGACACATGGCAGACACGGTAGTGGTGAAAGGTAAAACATTACATCGACCATTGCTGTTGACTGAGTTACCTACAGGTGCACAGGCCGCTGGAACACCTAATATCAATAACGAAACGTGGGGGCTGGCTCATGTTGTGGATTCAGTAAAATGGGATATTCAGAAACAGTGCGGTAGTATGAACAGTGCGCCGACATATAACGAGCTAGGCGCGTTATCTGACAGTTTTAATTCGTTAGGGTGGCCCTCGTCTCCTAAAGACTTCCCATATTTTTCAACCGATCGAGCCGGGGTGTTGTATTGTGGCATGTTTGAACAAAATGGTACCCAGGATTGCGGTATTGAGGCGAGTAAAACACCGGGGTTTGCTACCTGTTTCCAGTGACGATCATGCGGGTATGGCGTTAGTGAGTCGGCCGGATAAGGTGTTTACGCCGCATCAGGTATGTGCCGGGAGCCAGCGCCGGATGCGATGCTTACGCATCTTATCCGGCCTACGAGGTCTTACGGATTAGCCGTTTTTTTGCGTGGCTTGCGGGTTTTCGTCACGTCGCTCACTACGCTTACCACAATGCCATCATTTAAACGCGTGGTCATCGTATCGCCCACTTTTACCTGTTTCACCTGCTTTAACACCGCGCCATCTGCGGCGCTGGTGACGCTATAACCGCGTGCCAGCGTTGACAGTGGGCTAACCGCTTCCAGATGCGTCACCGCATTACCGAAACGTTCACGCGTGGCGCTAAGCTGCGCGCGCACCGTTTCCGCCAGACGATATTCCAGTTGTTGAATGCGCGTTTGCACGCGATGAATCTTCGGCTGTGGATTTTGCTGATTCAGCCGCTGTGTTAATCGCACCTGTTGCTGCCCGGCACGCTTAAGCTGATTTTCCAGCGCAAAGCTCATCCGTTTTTGCAGTCGTTCGAGCGTGGTCAACTGACGTGCCAGCCTCAATTGCGGATGCTGTTGCTGTAATCGGTGATGAATCTGCGTAAAGCGACGCGTGCGGTTGGCGAGATAATAATCCATCGCCATGTCCAGCCGTTGACGGGCCGATTGCACCTGGCGCAGTAACTCTTGTTGATTGCGGCTCACCACTTCAGCGGCGGCTGACGGCGTTGGCGCACGCAGATCAGCGACAAAATCGGCAATCGTCACATCGGTTTCATGCCCGACGGCGCTGACTACCGGAATGCGGCTGGCAAAAATCGCCCGCGCCACGCGTTCGTCGTTAAAGCTCCATAAATCTTCCAGCGAACCGCCGCCGCGCCCGACGATCAACACATCGCACTCGTTGCGCTTATTCGCTAGTTCAATGGCGCGAACAATTTGCCCCGGCGCATCATCGCCCTGAACGGCAGTGGGGTAGATGATCACCGGCAGAGACGGATCGCGGCGTTTTAACACATGCAAAATATCATGTAGCGCAGCACCGGTTTTTGATGTGATCACACCAACGCAATGCGCAGGGGAGGGGAGTGATTTTTTGTATTGCAGATCGAACAAACCTTCGGCCTGCAATTTCGCTTTGAGCTGTTCGTACTTTTGTTGTAGCAAGCCTTCACCGGCCGGCTGCATACTTTCGACGATGATCTGGTAGTCGCCGCGCGGCTCATAGAGCGTAATGTTGGCACGCACTAAAACTTGTTGCCCATGCTGCGGGCGGAAGGTGACCCGGCGGTTGCTGTTGCGGAACATCGCGCAGCGTACCTGGGCGGTATCGTCTTTGAGCGTAAAGTACCAGTGCCCGGAAGAGGGCTGGCTAAAGTTAGAAATTTCGCCGCTGATCCACACTTGCCCCATCTCCTGCTCAAGCAGCAAACGGACGGTCTGATTCAGGCGACTAACCGTAAAAATTGCGGGGGATTGAGATGGTAACATGTGAGCGAGATCAAATTCTAAATCAGCAGGTTATTCAATCGATAGTAACGTGCTGACCGGGGAGCGCAAGCATTATTTGCAAAAAGGGGTAGATGCAATCGGTTACGCTCTGTATAATGCCGCGGCAATATTTATTAACCACTCTGGTCGAGATATTGCCCATGCTACGTATCGCTAAAGAAGCTCTGACGTTTGACGACGTTCTCCTCGTTCCTGCTCATTCTACCGTTCTGCCGAATACTGCTGACCTCAGCACCCAGCTGACGAAAACGATTCGTCTGAATATCCCTATGCTTTCCGCAGCAATGGATACTGTAACGGAAGCGCGCCTGGCTATTGCTCTGGCTCAGGAAGGCGGTATCGGCTTTATCCACAAAAACATGTCCATTGAGCGCCAGGCTGAAGAAGTTCGCCGTGTGAAAAAACACGAATCTGGCGTGGTAACTGACCCGCAGACTGTTCTGCCAACCACGACGCTGCGCGAAGTGAAAGAACTGACTGAACGTAACGGTTTTGCGGGCTACCCGGTTGTTACCGAAGAAAACGAACTGGTCGGTATCATCACTGGTCGTGACGTGCGTTTTGTGACCGACCTGAGCCAGCCGGTTAGCGTTTACATGACGCCGAAAGAGCGTCTGGTAACTGTGCGTGAAGGCGAAGCCCGTGAAGTTGTGCTGGCAAAAATGCACGAAAAACGCGTTGAAAAGGCGCTGGTGGTTGATGATGAATTCCACCTGATCGGCATGATCACCGTGAAAGATTTCCAGAAAGCAGAACGTAAACCGAACGCCTGTAAAGACGAACAAGGTCGTCTGCGTGTTGGTGCTGCGGTTGGCGCAGGTGCGGGTAACGAAGAGCGTGTTGATGCGCTGGTTGCCGCAGGTGTTGACGTTCTGCTGATCGATTCCTCCCACGGTCACTCAGAAGGTGTACTGCAACGTATCCGTGAAACCCGTGCTAAATATCCTGATCTGCAAATCATTGGCGGCAACGTGGCAACAGCTGCGGGCGCTCGCGCTCTGGCAGAAGCAGGTTGCAGCGCGGTTAAAGTCGGTATCGGCCCAGGTTCAATTTGTACTACCCGTATTGTTACTGGTGTCGGTGTTCCGCAGATCACTGCTGTTGCTGACGCAGTTGAAGCGCTGGAAGGCACCGGTATTCCGGTTATTGCTGACGGTGGTATTCGCTTCTCCGGCGATATCGCCAAAGCTATCGCCGCTGGCGCAAGCGCGGTGATGGTAGGTTCCATGCTGGCGGGTACTGAAGAATCTCCGGGTGAAATCGAACTCTACCAGGGCCGCTCTTACAAATCTTACCGTGGAATGGGCTCTCTGGGCGCGATGTCTAAAGGTTCCTCTGACCGTTACTTCCAGAGCGACAACGCTGCCGACAAACTGGTGCCGGAAGGTATCGAAGGTCGCGTAGCCTACAAAGGTCGTCTGAAAGAGATCATTCACCAGCAGATGGGCGGCCTGCGCTCCTGTATGGGCCTGACCGGCTGTGGTACTATCGACGAACTGCGTACTAAAGCGGAGTTTGTACGTATCAGCGGTGCGGGCATTCAGGAAAGCCACGTTCACGACGTGACCATTACTAAAGAGTCCCCGAACTACCGTCTGGGCTCCTGATTCTCTTCGCCCGACTTCATGTCGGGCGATTTATATTATCTGTTTCACTTGCCTCGGAATAAGCGTCAATGACGGAAAACATTCATAAGCATCGCATCCTCATTCTGGACTTCGGTTCCCAGTATACTCAACTGGTTGCGCGCCGCGTGCGTGAGCTGGGCGTTTACTGCGAACTGTGGGCGTGGGATGTGACAGAAGCACAAATTCGTGACTTCAATCCAAGCGGCATTATTCTTTCCGGCGGCCCGGAAAGCACCACCGAAGAAAACAGCCCGCGTGCGCCGCAGTATGTCTTTGAAGCAGGCGTACCGGTATTCGGCGTTTGCTATGGCATGCAGACCATGGCAATGCAGTTGGGCGGTCACGTTGAGGCCTCTAACGAACGTGAATTTGGCTACGCGCAGGTTGAAGTCGTAAACGACAGCGCACTGGTTCGCGGTATCGAAGATGCGCTGACCGCAGACGGTAAACCGCTGCTCGATGTCTGGATGAGCCACGGCGATAAAGTTACCGCTATCCCGTCCGACTTCGTCACCGTAGCCAGCACCGAAAGCTGCCCGTTTGCCATTATGGCTAACGAAGAAAAACGCTTCTATGGCGTACAGTTCCATCCGGAAGTGACTCACACCCGACAGGGTATGCGCATGCTGGAGCGTTTTGTACTGGATATCTGTCAGTGTGAAGCCCTGTGGACGCCGGCAAAAATTATCGACGACGCCGTAGCCCGCATCCGCGAGCAGGTGGGCGACGATAAAGTCATCCTCGGCCTTTCTGGTGGCGTGGATTCCTCCGTAACCGCAATGCTGCTGCACCGCGCTATCGGTAAAAACCTGACTTGCGTATTCGTCGACAACGGCCTGCTGCGTCTCAACGAAGCAGAGCAGGTTCTGGATATGTTTGGCGATCACTTTGGTCTGAACATTGTTCACGTTCCGGCAGAAGATCGCTTCCTGTCAGCGCTGGCTGGCGAAAACGATCCAGAAGCAAAACGTAAAATCATCGGTCGCGTTTTCGTTGAAGTATTCGATGAGGAAGCGCTGAAACTGGAAGACGTGAAGTGGCTGGCGCAGGGCACCATCTACCCTGACGTTATCGAATCTGCCGCGTCTGCAACCGGTAAAGCACATGTCATCAAATCTCACCACAACGTTGGTGGCCTGCCGAAAGAGATGAAGATGGGCCTGGTTGAACCGCTGAAAGAGCTGTTCAAAGACGAAGTGCGTAAGATTGGTCTGGAGCTGGGCCTGCCGTACGACATGCTGTACCGTCACCCGTTCCCGGGACCGGGCCTTGGCGTTCGTGTGCTGGGTGAAGTGAAGAAAGAGTACTGTGACCTGCTGCGCCGTGCTGACGCCATCTTCATTGAAGAACTGCGTAAAGCGGATCTGTACGACAAAGTTAGCCAGGCGTTCACTGTGTTCCTGCCGGTACGTTCCGTTGGCGTAATGGGCGATGGTCGTAAGTATGACTGGGTTGTCTCTCTGCGTGCTGTTGAAACCATCGACTTTATGACCGCACACTGGGCGCACCTGCCGTACGACTTCCTCGGCCGCGTTTCCAACCGCATTATCAATGAAGTGAACGGTATTTCCCGCGTGGTGTATGACATCAGCGGCAAGCCGCCAGCGACTATTGAGTGGGAATGATTTAATTCCTGCACTATGAATGAACAAAACCCTCTGTTGCTACAGAGGGTTTTTTATATTGCTGACTAAAGTCAGCAATATAAAAAAGCCTATAATCCTCACGAATCATAGGCTTGAAGTGACGGACATCGATTAGTTAAACCAACTGTCCGATTTATTCTCTTCTGCTTTACCCACGCTTTTCATCAAATCGCGGCCACCTTCTGTCACATTCCTGTTAGCGTCAGCTTCAGATTGCACGACATCAGTTTGCGCGGCTTTGTGCTTCAGCTCCTGATCGATAAATTCGTTCTCGCGCTTAACGCGGGCTTCTTCTTTCGCCAGCGCCAGTTTTTGTTTCTGAATCTCTAAACTGCGCAGCTCATCTTCATAACTTTGATCGCGTTTTTTATCCGCAGTGACTTCGGCGTCGAGTTTATCCTGGCGAGCTTTCTTATCCGCTGCTGCTGCCGCCGCTCTTTTATTGGCGGCGGCCTGAGCGTTTGCGCGCCGTTGTTTCTCTTGCTGAATTTCCCTGTTGCGCTCTGCTACCCATTCGTCATGCTGTCTTTGCTCTTCATTTTTACCTTGCTGTTCAGCTTCAGCGACAGCTGAAAGTTGATCCTGTAATGAAGAGGCGAAAGCCGAGCTACTAACAGCGGCTAAAATGGCGCAAAGAAAAACTTTCTTCATGAGTCCTCCTGATTGCTATCTTTTTTCAGGACATTTTGTGTTTGGCTGAATGCGTGTTTCGTTATACGTAGTGGTAATGACAACGGCTAAACCCGTTGTGAACTGGCACTCTTTACCCACTTGAGTAGAGGTATACACCTTGGTCCCTTCTTTATAGGTTAACGAAACCCCTTCCACTAACGTCTTATCATTCACCATAGAACCTGCAGCCGCACCTACGGCACCGCCGCCAACTGCACCCGCAGTAGTACCTGAATTGCTGCCAGACCCTACGTTATGTCCAATCACACCGCCAGCGACAGCACCAATCAGTGCGCCAAACGTCTGTGCTGCCCTTTTATTTTCCGAATTATCTACCGCTACTTTCGCAGGTAGAATGGAAATGATATTAACGGTTTTGGTTTCTTGTTTGGTATTCAGTTGATCAGTTTGATAAACATCGGCGGCATGATCGTCAGCATTTGATTGGCATCCTGCCAACATGGATGACGCTAAAATTGCCACAGGCAGAAGACATTTTTTAAATTTCATCACTATTCCTTGTTATAGACTTTACGAAAAACAAGACATTTAAGATCATCGAAAGAGGAAAGTAAATGTATAGACTATGGAGGAATAGATTAAATTTATTTTAATTCATTGAGTAAATAAATACGCGTTAACGCATAATAAAAACATATATATTATGTCTAATATACATTGCATCTTATTGCAGAATGATTCGAAATCAGGACAAAGAGGTAAAATTTAGATAAATAAATGCCTGCCGCTTTGATAACAACAAAGAGCAACCGTGTCTGACAGTATTGAGCCGTCTTGTTCAGTAAAGGTGACGAAGGTAATCGCTAACGTTGTACCGGGGATTCGATAGAGAGTGTGGATTGCTGAGCTTCTTTTTTGCTCTGATGATGCTGCCAGGCGCCAACGGACGAGTAGATAAAGCGGCCAAAGAAGAAGAGAAAGCTGATAAGCAATACGATACGAGTCATGCGACTGTTAAATCGGTGTCGTTTTCGCATACTGGTTGGCTGACTCACAAAGGGTTCCTCAAGGTATGTCCATACCATGGACGGTACTTACATTAAGGCATACCCAGACGCAATGGTCAATTGTTCATTATGTAAAAAAGCGTTAGCTGATACATGTTTTAATGTTATGGAAGTTAATTTAATTATTTACAACAATGATGTAATAATGACGAGCTAACATTATAAACGTAATAATTCATTAATTAGGGTAATTTTGTTTGATATATATCAATTGGAACTTTCATATGACACTTAAAATCAATGCTCCTTAATAGCGATGAATAATCATCCATCGAAGTCAGGTGGGATGCCTGTCTGAATACACCCTTTCAGGATGTAGGGGGTTCTGCTGAGCATCTATGAAATTGAATGCAACTTATATAAATATACGTGATAAATGGTGGGGGCTTCCGCTGATCCTGCCGTCTATAATCTTGCCTTTTTTCGCCCATATAAATACTTTCGCACATATTTCTTCTGGTGAAGTTTTTCTCTTTTATCTGCCGCTTGCGCTGATGATCAGCATGATGATGTTTTTTAGCTGGGCAGCATTACCAGGTATTGCTTTAGGGATTTTTGTTCGTAAGTATGCCGAACTTGGTTTTTATGAAACGCTCTCGTTAACGGTTAATTTCATTATCATTATTATTCTTTGTTGGGGGGGCTATAAGGTGTTTACGCCCCGGCGTAACAACGTTTCACATGGTGATACCCGCTTAATTTCCCAGCGCATTTTTTGGCAGATTGTTTTCCCTGCAACGTTGTTTCTGGTGCTCTTCCAGTTTGCTGCGTTTGTAGGTTTACTGGCGAGCAGAACAAATCTGGTTGGCGTCATGCCCTTAAATCTGGGAACCTTAATCAATTACCAGGCCTTGCTGGTGGGTAATCTGATAGGCGTCCCGCTTTGCTACTTCATCATTCGTTCTGTACGAAATCCATTTTATTTACGAAGTTATTATTCTCAATTAAAACAACAGATTGACAGTAAAGTTACAAAAAAAGAGTTCGCGCTGTGGTTGCTTGCTCTGGGCGCATTGTTATTTCTGCTATGTATGCCTTTAAATGAAAAAAGCACAATTTTCAGCACCAACTATACCTTGTCGTTATTGCTGCCGCTGATGATGTGGGGAGCGATGCGTTATGGCTACAAGCTGATCTCGTTGCTCTGGGCAATAGTGCTGATGATCAGTATTCATAGCTACCAGAATTATATTCCCCTTTATCATGGGTATACCACTCAACTAACCATAACCTCCTCCAGCTATCTGGTATTTTCTTTTATCGTCAATTAC
This sequence comes from Escherichia sp. E4930, assembly GCF_005845405.1. Taxonomy (NCBI): domain Bacteria; kingdom Pseudomonadati; phylum Pseudomonadota; class Gammaproteobacteria; order Enterobacterales; family Enterobacteriaceae; genus Escherichia; species Escherichia sp. E4930. The sequence continues at coordinate 108,813 of NZ_VCDZ01000004.1, forward strand.
ATGGCAGTTCTGGCAACGCGTCAACGAGCGGTGACCAGACGCATTCAGCGGCTGGCTTACGTGGACCCGGTTGTTCATCTGCCGAATGTTCGCGCTTTGAATCGCGCGCTGCGTGATGCGCCCTGGTCCGCGCTATGTTTTTTACGCATTCCCGGTATGGAAATGCTGGTAAAGAACTATGGCATCATGCTGCGTATCCAATACAAACAAAAGCTTTCACATTGGCTGGCACCTTTACTGGAACCCGGAGAAGACGTTTATCAGCTTTCTGGCAATGATCTCGCGCTGCGACTGAATACAGAGTCTCACCAGGAGCGCATTATCGCATTGGATAACCATCTTAAGCAGTTTCGTTTCTTTTGGGATGATATGCCATTGCAACCACAGATTGGTGTCAGCTATTGCTATGTCCGTTCGCCAGTGAATCATATTTATTTGCTGTTAGGTGAGCTAAGTACGGTTGCTGAACTCTCTATAGTGACTAATGCCCCGGAAAATATGCAGCGTCGCGGAGCAATGTATCTGCAACGAGAATTAAAAGACAAAGTGGCAATGATGAATCGGCTACAGCAGGCGCTTGAGCACGACGATTTTTGCCTTATGGCCCAGCCAATTGTTGGAGTGCGCGGCGATGTCTATCATGAAATTTTGCTGCGTATGAGAGGGGAGAATGATGAACTCATCAATCCTGATAATTTCTTGCCGGTTGCGCATGAATTTGGCTTATCGTCCAGTATCGACATGTGGGTCATCGAACATACATTGCAGTTTATGGGGGAAAATAAAGAGAAAATGCCCGCCCAACGATTTGCGATTAATTTGTCGCCAACTTCAGTTTGTCAGGCTCGCTTTCCTGTTAAAATGAGTAAGTTATTGGCGAAATACCAAATAGAGGCGTGGCAGCTTATCTTTGAAGTCACCGAAAGTAATGCCCTTACCAATGTTAAGCAGGCACAGAACACGTTACAACATCTGCAGGAGTTAGGATGCCAGATTGCTATTGATGATTTCGGTACCGGATACGCAAGCTATGCACGGCTAAAAAATGTGAATGCCAATTTATTAAAAATTGATGGCAGCTTCATCCGTAATATTGCCTCGAATAGCCTGGATTACCAGATAGTGGCATCGATTTGTCATCTGGCACGAATGAAGAAAATGCAAGTGGTTGCGGAGTATGTTGAAAATGAAGAGATTCGCAAAGCCGTACACTCTTTGGGTATTGATTACCTGCAAGGCTCTTTGATTGGTGAACCGCAGCCGTTAATTGCGATTACGGCTGAAAGAGAACCGGTTCGAGAAAGCGCGTAATTCATTTGGGCCAACGCAACAGGTTGGCCCGTTTTCATTTCATATTAAGCCGCGATTTCCGGCGTGCTTTCTTCTTCAATTTTTAACCGCCAGCCACTCACGCCTTCCCAGTATTCTTGCTCCTTTTCCAGATCAAGCAATACCAGCGCGTTCTGGCTAAACCAGTCATGTGGAAAACGTAGCGTCCAGTGGCTGTCATCAGTAATAAGAGTCAATGTCGGCGGTGTCGTGGTTGCCTGACGTTGATTGTTAAGTAATACGCCAAGGCGCAACAGTTGAATTAACGGCAGGAACTGTTTTTTCTTAAACAGCGTAAAGCGCGGCAGATCGTCGAGCTTAATCGCTTTACGATGATAACGCACCAGCGTCGCCATCATCAGTTGTTGTTCCTGATTAAATCCTGGCAAGTCGCTGTTTTGCAGGATATACGCCGAATGGCGATGAAGGCCGCTATGATTAATGCTTAATCCGACTTCATGCAGCATGGCGGCCCAGCGCAGTAATGCTTCCAGTTGTGGATGGGCCAGCTTCGGTTGCTGTTCCCGCCATTGTTCGTACATTTGCATAGTTGTGTCGAGCACCCGTCGGGCCTGTTCACTGTCAATGTGATACTGGTTGGCCAGGCTGCTGGCGGTGCGGCTACGCACATCCTGATGGCGGAAACGTCCTTCCATTTCATATAAAACGCCTTCACGCAGCGCCCCGTCAGAAAGCCGCAGTTCGCGAATGGCTAAGGCATCAAATACACCACACAAAATCGCCAGACCAGGAACAAAAACCGTTTTCCGTTCTTCCGACAGACCCGGCAAACTTAACGCCGAGAAATTACGATGACGCAATACTTCTTTCACCAGTTTATCGAGGCGCTCTGGTGTAATAATGCCGTCTTTCTCGCCCATTTCCAGCAACACTTCATGGGCGGCTTTAATCGTGCCGGAAGCTCCCATTGCAACGTTCCAGCCCTGAATACGGAATTGCCAGGTTAATGTTTCCAGTTTTTGTGCAGCCGCCATGCGTGCACGCTGAAAATTCTCTTTATTGATGACCCCACCAGGGAAATAAAGCTGGGCAAAGCTAACGCAACCCATCCGGCGGCTTTCGACGAGAATCGGTTCGAAATTTTCTCCAATTACCAGCTCCGTTGAGCCGCCGCCAATATCAATAACCAGTTTGCGACCTTTTTCCGGCTGGGTATGTTCCACACCCATAAAAATCAGACGAGCTTCTTCGTTGCCGGAAATAATTTCAATCGGATAGGGAATAACCTTTTCGGCGCGTTTCAGAAAATCAGTAGCGTTCAGTGCCTGACGCAGTGTATGTGTCCCGACAATGCAAACACTAGAGGGAGAGAAACCTTGCAAGCGTTCGGCAAACAGTGACAGACAGCTTAAACCGCGCGTCATCGCCTCCTCACTCAACATATTATCTGGCCCCAGACCATCTGCCAGGTGTACCCGTTGTTTCAGGCGGCCAATAATCTGCATGGCGCCATCCACCACACGGGCAATAACCATGTGGAAACTGTTTGAACCAAGATCGACCGCAGCAAACTCCTGCGGGCGAGGGGATTTGTCGTGTATTGGCATAGGTTATTCTGGTTGTTCGAGTGATTTTATGTAGTCGTAGATCGCCAACTGCGCCCGAACTTTCCGGCGATTCCCGCGGGGAACGTAGCGATTACTGAGTTCTTTATCGATATAACGTGCTTTCACCGTATCGCTGAACAGAATATCTACGATATCCAGTACCCGCTGCTTCAGGCGCGGGTCGAGCAGCGGCGTAGCCACTTCAATACGATAATCAATGTTGCGCGTCATCCAGTCGGCGGAAGAAAGGTAAACCTTTTTATCGCCGCCATTTTCAAAAATATAGACCCGATCATGTTCAAGGTAACGGTCAACAATGCTGATAGCACGAATATTGTCGCTAATGCCTTCCAGATTGGGGATCAGCGAACACATCCCGCGTACCAGCAGATTTACCGGCACGCCGGAACTGGATGCCGCATACAGACGATCGACCAGTCCTTTATCGACCAGGTTATTCAGTTTCAGAGTAATACCGCTGGGCAGCCCTTGTTGTGCGTTGGCGATCTCGCGATCCACCATTTCATACAATAGGCGGCGGGAGTTTTGCGGCGACACCATTAAATAATCAAATGTCACCGGACGGTATGGGTTTTCAATAAAGTTGAACACCCGCCGCACTTCGTTGGTGATGCGCGCATCGGCAGTCAGCAGCGAATAGTCGGTATAAAGACGTGCGGTTTTTTCGTTAAAGTTCCCGGTCCCGATATGCGCGTAACGCACGACTTCACCGTTTTCTTTACGTGAAATCAGGAACAGTTTGGCGTGAATTTTCAGCCCCGGCGCAGAGAAGATAACGTGCACGCCAGCTTCGGTTAGTCGCTTCGCCCAATGAATGTTAGCTTCTTCGTCAAAACGTGCCTGTAGCTCAACCACCACGGTCACTTTCTTGCCGTTGTGCGCAGCGTGGATCATCGAGTCGATGATGCGTGAATCTTTTGCCACACGGTAAATGTTGATTTTAATCGCCAGCACGCTCGGATCGAACGAGGCCTGACGCAACAGTTCCAGTACGTGCTCAAAGGTGTGATAAGGGTAATAGAGCAGAACATCGCGTTCGCGAATGGCATCAAAACCGTTGCGGAACTGGGCTTTATCAAACCAGATATGGCGTAAACGCGGCAGTGGTTTGTTAACCAGATTCGCTTTGCCGACATTAGGGAAATTAATAAAGTCTTTGAAATTGTGGTAACGGCCGCCAGGGACGATAGAGTCGTAACGAGAAATAGTCAGTTTCTCACGCAACACCTCAACCAGCGCGTTAGGCATATCACGCTGATAAACAAAACGTACCGGCTCTGCGGTTAAACGCTGTTTCAGACTGGAAGACATCAGCTCCATCAGGCTGGCTTCCATCTCGTGTACTAAATCGTATTCGGCGTCGCGGGTCATCTTCATCGAATAGGCATTCAGCGCGTCATAATCAAAGAAGCCTTTGAAGATATCATCAAGGCAGTAACGCAGAATGTTATCCAATAAAATCATTGGTTTGCGTCGGCGCGGTGCTTCCGGCGGCAAATTCACAAAGCGCGGAACTTTATCCGATGGGATCTCCAGCAGCGCGTAACGAATGGTATCGCCACGAATAATCTCCACCGCCAGATAGGTATAATCATCTTTCAGAAACTGCACTAAGTCAGTGTCAGGATTGATTAAAATCGGCGTAATGTGCTGGCGCAGATACTGCTTAAAATAATGACGCAGCCAGTTTTGTTGATTAACGGAGAGTTGGCGTTCATTAATCAGGAAGATCTGGTTACGCGCCATCTCCAGTAGCAGTTCATTGTAAAGGCCGTCGAATTCCTGATCGGCTTTCAGCACGCGGGATTGAATTTTGCCCAGCAAATGGCGGGAATGAGAGTTAGAACCTTGTTCTTCGCTAATAATGATACGTCGCTTCAGTTCAGCGAAGCGAACTTTATAGAACTCATCAAGGTTATTGGAATAGATCCCAAGAAAACGCATCCTTTCAATCAGCGGGTTAGATTTGTCCGCCGCTTCCTGAAGCACGCGTTCATTGAACGATAACCAACTGAGCTCTTTCTCGATGTATAGCTTTTCCTGACCCATTACCACTTTTACTCCGTTTTATTCACGGGACACTGCCTGGATATTATGGCGAGCAATGTTGGCAGATGTCCAACTATGCCAGAAAAGGGGGAAAAAAACTGCTGAAGCCTGCGATTTACAGGATAAATGAGAAGCGCCAGCAGTAGCGCTGGCGCTTTAAATATGCGGAAGATTACTCGTCGTCGGCGGCGTAGCCCTGCGGTGGAAGACGCTGATCATCCAGCCACGCGGCGTTTTCATGCATCTTCAGACGACCATCAACAAACCAGCTAATGACCAACGGGTAAATAGCATGTTCCTGAGTTTGCACGCGAGCGGTGATTTCATCTTCCATATCACCAGCAAAAACCGGAACTTTAGCCTGCAAAATCACCGGGCCGCCGTCCAGCTCATCGGTGACGAAATGCACTGATGTACCGTGTTCTTCATCGCCATTTTCCAGCGCCTGACGATGGGTATGCAAGCCGGGATATTTCGGTAGCAGGGAAGGGTGAATGTTCAGCAAACGCCCGGCGTAGTGGGAAACAAACGCTGGGCTGAGAATGCGCATAAAACCGGCCAGAACGACTACATCGGGTGCGTACACGTCGATTTCGTGCATCAACTCCCGATCATAGTCTTCCCGACTGTCAAATTGGCTGGCAATAAGCGTATGCGTTGCGATACCTGCTTTGCGGGCGCGCTCAAGGCCGAACGCGTCGGCCTTATTGCTGAAAACTGCCCGTAGGGTGCCTTTAATTTTGTTGGTTTTACAGGCATCAATAATTGCCTGCAAATTACTTCCGTTGCCGGAAATAAGCACCACAATATTCATTATTCGATAACCACGCGTTGTTCGGAATCAGAAGCTTTGATGATACCGATTTTCCACGCGTTTTCACCGTTGGCATTGAGCAGGGCGAGAGCTTTGTCCACTTCCGGAGCAGGCAGGGCGATAACCATCCCGACGCCGCAGTTGAAGGTACGATACATTTCATGGCGGCTGACGTTACCTGCTGTTTGCAACCAGTTGAACACTTCCGGCCACTGCCAGGAGGATTCATCAATCACTGCCTGAGTGTTTTCAGGTAATACGCGAGGAATGTTTTCCCAGAAACCGCCGCCGGTCAGGTGCGCAATGGCGTGAACATCAACCTTTTCAATCAATTCCAGCACTGACTTCACATAAATACGGGTTGGCGCCAGCAGATGATCGGCTAAAGGTTTTCCGTCCAGCTCTGTAGTTTGCGGGTCACAACCGCTGACTTCGAGAATTTTGCGTACCAGCGAGTAACCGTTCGAGTGCGGGCCGCTGGAGCCGAGCGCAATGAGCACATCGCCGTCGCTAACTTTAGAACCGTCGATGATTTCTGATTTTTCTACCACGCCAACGCAGAAGCCAGCGACATCGTAATCTTCGCCGTGATACATCCCCGGCATTTCTGCCGTTTCGCCACCCACCAGTGAACAGCCCGATTGCAGACAACCTTCCGCGATGCCGCTAATCACCGCTGAAGCGGTATCAACATCCAGTTTTCCGGTTGCGTAATAGTCGAGGAAGAACAGCGGTTCTGCGCCTTGCACCACCAGGTCATTAACGCACATGGCGACCAGATCAATACCAATGGTGTCGTGACGTTTTAAGTCCATCGCCAGACGCAGCTTGGTGCCTACACCGTCAGTGCCGGAAACCAGTACGGGTTCACGATATTTTTGCGGCAATGCACACAGCGCACCGAAGCCGCCCAGACCGCCCATGACTTCCGGACGACGCGTTTTCTTCACTACGCCTTTGATTCTTCCAACCAGAGCATTACCCGCGTCAATATCAACACCGGCATCTTTGTAGCTAAGAGAGGTTTTATCGGTCACTGCTTGGGTCCCCACGCGTTACTTGCGGTAGAAAAATAAAATTCGGCGCAATTCTAACAGGGAAAGCAAACGTTTGCGAGACTGCTTTACACAACCTTTTTCTGCCTACCAGGCAGGGTAGTAGCGCATAAATAAACGTATTGAATGATTGTATTGTGAGATAATGGAAATAAATAACCATTTGAATGTGAAATGATTTTTTTATCAAACAGTTGTTGATTTGCCTAAAGTCAACGAAAATAATATTGCCGCCTTAAAAAAAGGCGGTATAATCCGTCGATTTTTTTTGTGGCTGCCCTCAAAGGAGAAAGAGTATGAAGATCGTGGAAGTCAAACACCCACTCGTCAAACACAAGCTGGGACTGATGCGTGAGCAAGATATCAGCACCAAGCGCTTTCGCGAACTCGCTTCCGAAGTGGGTAGCCTGCTGACTTACGAAGCGACCGCCGACCTCGAAACGGAAAAAGTCACTATTGAAGGTTGGAACGGCCCGGTAGAAATCGACCAGATCAAAGGTAAGAAAATTACCGTGGTGCCAATTCTGCGTGCGGGTCTGGGGATGATGGACGGTGTTCTGGAAAACGTTCCGAGCGCGCGCATCAGCGTAGTCGGTATGTACCGTGATGAAGAAACACTGGAGCCGGTACCGTACTTCCAGAAACTGGTTTCTAACATCGATGAGCGTATGGCGCTGATCGTTGACCCAATGCTGGCAACCGGTGGTTCCGTTATCGCGACCATCGACCTGCTGAAAAAAGCGGGCTGCAGCAGCATCAAAGTTCTGGTGCTGGTAGCTGCGCCAGAAGGTATCGCTGCGCTGGAAAAAGCGCATCCGGACGTCGAGCTGTATACCGCATCGATTGACCAGGGACTGAATGAGCACGGATACATTATTCCGGGCCTCGGCGATGCTGGTGATAAAATCTTTGGTACGAAATAACGAATAAAAAATAATTAAAGCCGACTTTAAGAGTCGGCTTTTTTTTGAGTAAAGCGCCTATAACACATAATATACAGAGGATAATACTATGACGCGCCGTGCTATCGGGGTGAGTGAAAGACCGCCACTTTTACAGACAATCCCGCTTAGTTTACAACATTTGTTCGCCATGTTTGGTGCAACCGTCCTGGTGCCCGTCTTATTTCATATCAACCCGGCGACCGTACTGTTATTTAACGGTATCGGAACGCTGCTGTATCTCTTCATCTGTAAAGGGAAAATCCCGGCTTATCTTGGTTCGAGCTTTGCCTTTATTTCTCCGGTGTTATTGCTGTTGCCGTTGGGTTATGAAGTCGCGCTGGGCGGCTTTATTATGTGCGGCGTGCTGTTCTGTCTGGTTTCTTTTATTGTGAAGAAAGCAGGGACTGGCTGGCTGGATGTGCTGTTTCCTCCAGCGGCAATGGGGGCAATCGTTGCTGTCATCGGTCTGGAGCTGGCGGGCGTGGCCGCTGGCATGGCTGGCTTACTCCCGGCTGAAGGGCAAACGCCAGATTCCAAAACCATCATTATCTCCATTACTACCCTTGCGGTTACGGTTTTAGGTTCCGTTCTGTTCCGCGGTTTCCTGGCGATTATCCCGATTTTGATTGGCGTGTTGGTGGGGTACGCGCTCTCCTTCGCAATGGGTATTGTCGATACCACGCCGATTATTAATGCTCACTGGTTTGCTCTGCCGACCTTTTACACGCCGCGCTTTGAGTGGTTTGCCATTTTGACCATTCTGCCTGCGGCGCTGGTGGTTATTGCCGAACACGTGGGGCATCTGGTGGTAACGGCTAACATCGTGAAAAAAGATCTGCTGCGCGATCCGGGCCTGCACCGTTCCATGTTCGCTAACGGCCTGTCGACCGTTATCTCCGGGTTCTTTGGTTCCACGCCAAACACCACCTACGGGGAAAACATCGGCGTTATGGCGATCACCCGCGTCTACAGTACCTGGGTAATCGGTGGTGCGGCGATCTTCGCCATTCTGCTCTCCTGTGTTGGTAAACTGGCTGCTGCTATCCAGATGATCCCACTGCCGGTGATGGGCGGCGTTTCGCTGCTGCTTTACGGTGTCATCGGCGCTTCTGGTATTCGCGTACTTATTGAATCGAAAGTGGACTACAACAAAGCACAGAACTTGATCCTGACTTCCGTGATCCTGATCATCGGCGTCAGCGGCGCGAAGGTAAACATCGGTGCCGCAGAGCTGAAAGGTATGGCGTTGGCGACCATCGTCGGCATTGGCTTAAGCCTGATCTTTAAATTGATTAGCGTGCTCCGTCCGGAAGAAGTGGTGTTGGATGCAGAAGACGCCGATATAACAGAAAAATAATGTAGCGACCGGGCAGTAATGCTGCCCGGTTCAAACATGATGGAATTCTGTGGTAAACTTCTCGTGATTTTGTGAAATCCCTGGTTGAGGTATCTCTGAACACACCGGCACAGCTCTCTTTGCCACTTTATCTTCCTGACGACGAAACCTTTGCAAGTTTCTGGCCGGGGGATAACTCCTCTTTACTGGCCGCGATGAAAAACGTGCTGCGTCAGGAACATAGCGGTTACATCTATCTCTGGGCACGCGAAGGCGCGGGGCGCAGCCATCTGCTGCACGCGGCTTGCGCGGAATTGTCGCAGCGTGGCGATGCGGTAGGTTATGTCCCGCTGGATAAACGCACCTGGTTTGTTCCGGAAGTGCTCGATGGTATGGAACAACTGTCGCTGGTTTGCATCGACAATATTGAGTGTATTGCTGGCGATGAGTTGTGGGAGATGGCGATTTTCGATCTCTACAATCGGATTCTGGAGTCAGGTAAAACACGGTTGCTGATCACTGGTGATCGTCCACCTCGTCAGTTGAATCTGGGGTTACCGGATCTTGCGTCACGTCTCGACTGGGGGCAGATCTACAAGTTGCAGCCACTTTCTGATGAAGACAAATTGCAGGCATTACAGTTACGCGCCCGTTTGCGTGGTTTTGAACTGCCGGAAGATGTGGGGCGTTTCTTGCTGAAGCGGCTCGACAGAGAAATGCGCACGTTGTTTATGACGCTGGATCAGTTGGATCGTGCGTCGATTACCGCGCAACGTAAGCTGACCATTCCGTTTGTGAAAGAAATTCTGAAGTTGTAGATAAGGTGTTTATTGTCGGATGCGGCGCGAACGCCTTATCCGACCTACGCGAAGTTAATCCATAGTATTCGTAAGCCGGATAAGACGCGGCAAGCGTCGTATCCGGCAATGTGTTTCAACTAGCGATGGAGCACATCTTAACCCACGATTTCCAGTACCTGCTCCGGTGGACGACCAATCCGCGCTTTGCCATTCACGACCACAATCGGGCGTTCCATCAGCTTCGGATTATCCACCATCGCCTGAATCAGCACTTCTTCGCTAAGCGAACTGTCTGCAAGATTCAACTCTTTATAAAGATCCTCTTTCTGGCGCATCAGTTCACGGGCGCTATTCATCCCCAACATTTTCAGCAAATTACGTAGCGTTGCCGCATCGGCGGGTGTCTCAAGATAGAGCACCACTTCCGGCTCCACACCATTTTCCTTCAGCAGGTTCAGCGTTTCACGGCTCTTTGAGCAGCGTGGGTTGTGGTAGATTTTTACCTGTTTGGTCATTGTTCTTCCTTTAATGCGAATTACATCTTGGTATAAGGCTTAAAGCGTTCCTGCAACTGGCGCAACTGGTCGATGCGCGCATCGTAACGCGCTTGTTGTAGGCTGCCTAATTTCACCTGCGAACTTGCGCTACTTAACAGAGAAATGGCCTGATCGAGTCGCCCGGCCAGCGCATAACCTTCTGCTCGCGCAGCCAGTTCCTGATCGCGGTTATTAAGCGCGGCCTCCGCCTGTGCCAGCAAATCCCAGCCATTGCTGTCATCTTTATTATTAAAGGTGTAGCGATTCAGAATATTGGCCGCTTCTTGTGGTTGACCGCCTTGCAGATAAGCGTTCGCCAGGTTGAGTTGCAACACAGGACTGGTGCGTAAATCACGGGCATTTTTCAGGCGATTGATTGCCTCATTGGCTTTGTTTTGCCCAAGATCGATATCGGTAGCCAGATCGAGATACCATGCGTTGCCAGGTTCTGCCGCCAGTAACGGTTGCAGCGTTTTACGCGCCTCGTCGTATTTATTGGCTTCCATCGCCTGTAAAGCACGACCATATTGCGCCGCCCGTTGCTGACGAACATTGCCTTTCGCCCATTCATCCAGTAAGTCGCTGGTGAGCTGATTACGTCCGGAATTGTACATCCCTAGAGTACGCGCTTTCGCCAGATAGAAATCTTCTGACGATTGCACCACCATCGGGCGCATCTGATTAGCACGGTTACGAGCATCAGCCAGACGGCTTTCCGGCAACGGGTGAGTCAGCAAAATTTCCGGCGGACGCGAAGAGTAACGCGCCTGATCGAGCAATTTTTCGAGGAAGGTCGGCATCGCCTGCGGATCGAACCCCGAGCGTTGCAGCACCTGAATCCCAATGCGGTCTGCTTCCTGTTCGTTTTGCTGGGTGAAGCTGATCATCCCCTGGCGTGTTCCCGCCAGCGTACCGGTCAGCGCTGCCATTCCCGCCTGCGGACTGGCCATCGCCAGTAAAATAGAACCTAACGCCCCGACCCAGGTGAGTGGTGCGCTACGTTGCTGATCTTCCATCGCTCGCGCCAGGTGGCGCTGGGTGACGTGGGAGATTTCATGCGCCATAACCGAAGCCAGTTGGCTTTCGTTATCGGAATAACGGAACAGGGCAGAATGCAGCACTACGTTGCCGCCAAAGAAAGCAAAGGCGTTAATTTCGTCGTTATTGATCAGAAAGAAATGGAATGGCGTCTTAACTGAATTGGCATGCGAAACCAGACGCATCCCCAGCGAGTTAATGTATTGCGTTAATAGCGGATCATTAATTAACGGCGCGCTGCCGCGTAACTGGCGAACATAATAGTCGCCCATTTGCATTTCCTGACCAATGGAAAGTGTGCTTCCTGCGGAGGTTCCCATATCCGGCAAGGTGTCTGCGCTATCGGCAAACGCCGGGGCTACCTGACCGAGGGTCACAGCAGCAATGAGGGTAGCAACAAGGTTTTTTTTCAACTGCCTGAACATAACCTCTGTCCTGTATTTCTGGAGATAGTCATTTGACCGATACTGTGAAATATCGTTCCCACCGCGCCGCCTTTGAGTGTAACGACGAAGATTAGCCCACTCAAATGACTTTTCAGTTTCCTTAATCCGTCATAAAAAGCGAAGTCTTTTTTGTGACATTTCGATACAATTGCGGATCGCAATCCCCCTCTTGAGGTTCAGGGAAGGTCTTTATGCTCGAAATGTTGATGCAATGGTATCGCCGCCGTTTTAGCGACCCGGAAGCGATTGCCTTGCTGGTTATTTTAGTTGCCGGTTTTGGCATTATCTTTTTCTTTAGTGGATTACTCGCGCCGTTGCTGGTGGCTATTGTGCTGGCCTATTTGCTGGAATGGCCCACTGTGCGCCTGCAATCTATTGGCTGTTCCCGCCGTTGGGCGACGTCGATTGTGCTGGTCCTGTTTGTTGGCATCCTGCTACTGATGGCATTTGTGGTCATGCCTATCGCCTGGCAACAGGGCATTTATTTAATCCGCGATATGCCGGGCATGCTCAATAAGCTTTCTGATTTTGCCGCCACGTTGCCGCGCCGCTATCCGGCGTTGATGGACGCGGGCATTATTGATGCGATGGCTGACAATATGCGTAGCCGGATGCTTACCATGGGCGATTCAGTGGTGAAAATCTCCCTCGCCTCGCTGGTCGGTTTGCTGACCATTGCTGTCTATCTGGTGCTGGTGCCATTGATGGTCTTCTTCCTGCTGAAAGACAAAGAGCAAATGCTGAATGCCGTTCGTCGGGTGCTGCCGCGCAACCGTGGACTGGCAGGGCAGGTGTGGAAGGAGATGAACCAGCAAATCACCAACTACATCCGTGGCAAGGTACTGGAGATGATCGTGGTGGGGATCGCCACCTGGCTGGGATTCTTACTCTTTGGGCTGAACTATTCGCTGCTGCTGGCGGTGCTGGTCGGTTTCTCGGTGCTTATTCCGTACATTGGCGCATTCGTGGTGACCATTCCGGTGGTCGGCGTGGCGCTATTCCAGTTTGGCGCTGGCACCGAGTTCTGGAGCTGCTTCGCGGTGTATCTGATTATCCAGGCGCTGGACGGTAACTTACTCGTACCGGTGTTGTTCTCTGAAGCCGTGAACCTGCATCCGTTGGTGATTATTTTATCGGTGGTGATTTTCGGCGGGCTGTGGGGATTCTGGGGCGTATTCTTCGCTATCCCACTGGCAACGCTAATCAAAGCAGTAATCCATGCCTGGCCGGATGGTCAAATCCCGCAAGAGTAATCTTCAGCGAAAAGGGCTTTGAAACGAGTGTCGCAGGGCGTGATTTACATCACCGGATGTGAAATGTGCTGGCCGCAAGCGCAGCCAGCACGGAATGGAGCAAAGTAATCAGGCGTGTTCTTTTAGCCAGTTAAGCACTACGTCGTGGTGATTGCTGGTTTTGAAATCGTCAAATACGTGTTCGATTTTGCCGTTGGCATCGATCAGGAAGCTGATACGGTGAATACCATCGTAGGTTTTGCCCATGAAAGACTTCTCGCCCCAGACGCCGAATTGTTCGCATACCTGGTGGTCTTCATCGGACAGAAGCGTAAAGTTAAGCAGTTCTTTATCTGCGAAACGGGAAAGTTTTTCAGGTTTATCGGTGCTGATACCGAGCACATCAACGCCCGCTTTTTTTAACTCTTCCATGTTATCGCGTAAGCCGCAGGCCTGTACGGTACAGCCGGGGGTCATGGCTTTCGGGTAGAAATAAACCAGAACACGCTGTCCCTGGAAGTCGGTCAAATTAACTTGTTCTCCGTCTTGGTCCGGCAAGCTAAATTTCGGTGCGATGTCACCGGCTTTCAGTGGATTCATTAATTAACTCCATCCTGTTCATCATGTTGGGAATAGTTGACGACGTTAATACTGCCTTGCGCATTGAGTTCTGTACATAGTGCTTTGAACGCTTGCTCAATATTTGCTGAGTCCGCAGACGCCGGGCTGTGGGCGGTGATCTGAATATGTAGCTGCGCAGCCCTTTCATTTTCAGCAGGTTGCGTGCGTGACACCAGTTCTGCAATGTTCATATGGTGTGCGTCGAAAAGTGCTGTGAAGCGCTCAATTAAATGCGGGGAGTCCGCCACATCGACCTGAACCCAGACAGATGCGGGCATCGGTGGACGTGGGCGAGCGGTCGTTCGTTTCATCACGATTAAAAGATCCAGCTCGGCGCCTTTCAACGGTAACGTTGATTCAATCAAGGTGATGGCGTTCCATGAACCGGAAAGCAGCATGATAAACGTGAACTCTTCTCCCAACATCGCCAGGCGACTGTCTTCGATATTACAGCCGCAACTACTGACATGACGGGTGATGGTATTCACAATTCCTGGGCGATCGGCACCCAGCGCAGTGATCACCAGATAATGTTGCGATGACAGTGTCAAACTGGTTATTCCTTTAAGGGGGTGAGATGTTCCTAAGGAAAGCATAAAAAAAACATGCATACAACAATCAGAACGGTTCTGTTTGCTTGCTTTTAATGCCATACCAAACGTACCATTGAGACACTTGTTTGCACAGAGGATGGCCCATGTTCACGGGAAGTATTGTCGCGATTGTTACTCCGATGGATGAAAAAGGTAATGTCTGTCGGGCTAGCTTAAAAAAACTGATTGATTATCATGTCGCCAGCGGTACTTCGGCGATCGTTTCTGTTGGTACTACTGGTGAGTCCGCCACTCTGAACCATGACGAGCATGTCGATGTCGTGATGATGACGCTGGAGCTGGCTGATGGGCGCATTCCGGTGATTGCCGGGACCGGTGCTAACGCCACCACAGAAGCCATTAACCTGACGCAGCGCTTCAACGACAGCGGTATTGTTGGCTGCCTGACGGTAACCCCTTATTACAACCGCCCATCGCAAGAAGGTCTGTATCAGCATTTCAAAGCCATCGCTGAACATACTGACCTGCCGCAAATTCTGTATAATGTGCCGTCCCGTACTGGTTGCGATCTGCTACCAGAAACGGTGGGCCGTCTGGCGAAAGTAAAAAATATTGTCGGAATCAAAGAAGCAACAGGGAACTTAACGCGGGTAAACCAGATCAAAGAGCTGGTTTCAGACGATTTTGTTCTGCTGAGCGGCGATGATGCGAGCGCGCTGGACTTCATGCAGTTAGGCGGTCATGGCGTAATTTCCGTTACGGCTAACGTCGCAGCGCGAGATATGGCCCAGATGTGCAAACTGGCGGCAGAAGGGCATTTTGCCGAGGCACGCGTTATTAATCAGCGTCTGATGCCATTACACAACAAACTATTTGTCGAACCCAATCCAATCCCTGTGAAATGGGCATGTAAGGAACTGGGTCTTGTGGCGACCGATACGCTGCGCCTGCCAATGACGCCAATCACCGACAGTGGTCGTGAGACGGTCAGAGCGGCGCTTAAGCATGCCGGTTTGCTGTAAAGTTTAGGGAGATTTGATGGCTTACTCTGTACAAAAGTCGCGCCTAGCGAAGGTTGCGGGTGTTTCGCTTGTTCTTTTACTCGCAGCCTGTAGTTCGGACTCACGTTATAAGCGTCAGGTGAGCGGCGATGAAGCCTACCTGGAAGCGGCACCGCTTGCAGAACTTCACGCCCCGGCAGGAATGATTTTGCCGGTGAACTCCGGCGACTATGCGATTCCGGTAACTAACGGTAGTGGCGCAGTTGGCAAAGCGTTAGATATTCGTCCACCAGCCCAGCCGCTGGCGCTGGTTTCAGGCGCGCGTACCCAGTTCACGGGCGATACCGCTTCGCTGCTGGTGGAAAATGGTCGTGGCAATACTCTGTGGCCGCAGGTCGTTAGCGTGTTGCAGGCGAAAAACTATACCATTACCCAGCGCGATGATGCCGGTCAGACGCTGACCACCGATTGGGTACAATGGAACCGTCTGGACGAAGACGAGCAGTATCGTGGTCGTTATCAAATCTCTGTTAAACCGCAGGGTTATCAGCAGGCGGTAACGGTGAAATTGCTGAACCTGGAGCAGGCTGGCAAGCCGGTTGCAGATGCGGCGTCTATGCAGCGTTACAGTGCTGAGATGATGAACGTCATTTCCGCTGGCCTGGATAAATCCGTCACTGACGCGGCTAATGCGGCGCAAAACCGTGCTTCCACAACAATGGATGTACAAAGCGGCGCTGACGACACTGGTTTACCGATGCTGGTCGTGCGTGGTCCGTTCAACGTAGTATGGCAACGTCTGCCTGCTGCGCTGGAAAAAGTGGGCATGAAAGTGACCGACAGCACTCGTTCACAGGGCAGCATGGCCGTAACTTACAAGCCACTGTCTGACAGCGACTGGCAGGAACTGGGCGCCCGTGATCCTGAACTGGCATCCGGCGACTACAAACTGCAGGTCGGTGATTTAGATAACCGCAGCAGCTTACAGTTTATTGATCCAAAAGGTCATACGCTGACACAAAGCCAAAACGACGCACTGGTATCTGTCTTCCAGGCTGCGTTTAGCAAGTAAAAATACAGGGCTGGAGTCATCCGGCCCTTTTTTCTGATATGATACGCAAACGTGTGCGTCAGCAGAAAAACGCGATTTTAGCGTTAATTCGCACGAAATTTGTTTGTCGGCGTAGGTCGGTTAAGGTGTTCACGGTACAGCCGACAAAACGACAGGCACACCAGACAGCAAAAGATTTTAAAACGTTAATTCACACCCAGGAGTGATAAAGATGCAAAAGCAAGCTGAGTTGTATCGTGGTAAAGCGAAAACCGTATACAGCACGGAAAACCCGGACCTGTTGGTGCTCGAATTCCGCAATGATACGTCAGCAGGGGATGGCGCGCGCATTGAGCAGTTTGATCGCAAAGGTATGGTGAACAACAAGTTCAACTACTTCATTATGAGCAAACTGGCTGAAGCGGGTATCCCGACTCAAATGGAGCGTCTGCTCTCTGATACCGAATGTCTGGTGAAAAAACTGGATATGGTGCCGGTTGAGTGTGTCGTGCGTAACCGTGCTGCTGGCTCTCTGGTGAAACGTCTTGGAATCGAAGAAGGTATTGAGCTGAACCCGCCGCTGTTCGATCTGTTCCTGAAAAACGACGCCATGCACGATCCGATGGTCAACGAATCTTACTGCGAAACCTTTGGCTGGGTAAGCAAAGAGAACCTGGCGCGCATGAAAGAGCTGACCTACAAAGCGAACGACGTGCTGAAAAAACTGTTCGACGATGCCGGTCTGATTCTGGTCGATTTCAAGCTGGAGTTTGGTCTGTACAAAGGCGAAGTGGTACTGGGTGATGAGTTCTCCCCGGACGGTAGCCGCCTGTGGGACAAAGAAACGCTGGAGAAAATGGACAAAGACCGTTTCCGCCAGAGCCTCGGTGGCCTGATCGAAGCCTATGAAGCCGTCGCCCGCCGCCTGGGTGTACAGCTGGACTGATTTTTCTGTTCATCGTCTTGCCGTGCTGCTGGCACGGCAAGACAACCGCTCTCGTAAGATGTGCATTGAACGCTCATTCCTCCATCATTTCCTCCCGTTTTCCTGTGGTAATCTTCCCCTGAACCACCTACGATCATTCCTATAATGAATATATTGTTGAGGTATCTATGCGCTGGCAAGGGCGTCGTGAAAGTGACAATGTTGAAGACAGGCGAAACAGCTCCGGTGGTCCGTCAATGGGCGGTCCCGGTTTTCGCCTACCAACCGGTAAAGGTGGGTTAATTTTACTGGTGGTTGTGTTGGTCGCTGGCTACTATGGTGTTGATTTAACTGGATTGATGACCGGGCAGCCCGTTTCCCAACAGCAATCAACGCGTTCAATTAGCCCAAATGAAGACGAAGCGGCAAAATTCACTTCGGTGATTCTGGCAACCACGGAAGACACCTGGGGACAGCAATTCGAGAAGATGGGTAAGACCTACCAGCAACCGAAGCTGGTCATGTACCGTGGAATGACTCGCACCGGTTGCGGGGCGGGGCAGTCCATTATGGGACCGTTTTATTGCCCGGCGGATGGCACAGTCTATATCGATCTCTCCTTCTATGATGACATGAAAGACAAACTGGGCGCGGATGGTGATTTTGCTCAAGGGTACGTTATCGCCCATGAAGTCGGTCATCACGTGCAGAAACTGTTAGGCATCGAGCCGAAAGTCCGTCAACTGCAACAAAACGCGACGCAAGCGGAAGTCAACCGCTTATCTGTGCGTATGGAACTCCAGGCCGACTGCTTTGCCGGTGTCTGGGGGCATAGCATGCAGCAGCAAGGCGTTCTGGAAACCGGCGATCTGGAAGAGGCGCTGAACGCGGCGCAGGCCATCGGCGATGACCGTTTACAACAGCAAAGTCAGGGGCAGGTGGTGCCAGACAGCTTTACCCATGGTACATCTCAGCAACGCTACAGCTGGTTTAAACGTGGTTTCGACAGCGGCGATCCGGCACAATGCAATACTTTTGGTAAAAGCATTTAACTTCCGGGGCAGGGATGGCTGAACTGACTGCGCTTCACACATTAACAGCGCAAATGAAACGCGAAGGGATTCGCCGCTTGTTAGTGTTGAGCGGCGAAGGTAGCTGGTGCGGTGAGTATGCGCTTAAGTTGCGTGACGC
The DNA here is from genome assembly GCF_005845405.1 of Escherichia sp. E4930. Lineage (NCBI taxonomy): Bacteria > Pseudomonadati > Pseudomonadota > Gammaproteobacteria > Enterobacterales > Enterobacteriaceae > Escherichia > Escherichia sp. E4930. The sequence continues at coordinate 127,324 of NZ_VCDZ01000004.1, forward strand.
ATTACCGGGCGACTGGCTGTGGGTTTCGCCGCAGCCAGCTTCTGAAAACCACTGTACGCCATCAGCGCTACAAACTTTACTTGGGCGCGAGTTCCAGCATGCGGTATTCGACGCCCGCCAGGGTTTTGATGCCGCCGCTTTTGCGGCACTTAGCGGAACGCTGAAAGCGGGAAGCTGGCTGGTGTTGTTGCTCCCTGCGTGGGAAGAATGGGAAAACCATCCTGATGTCGATTCGCTGCGCTGGAGTGATTGCCCTGGTCCTATTGCGACTCCGCATTTTGTCCAACATCTCAAACGCGTACTTGCGGCGGATAACAACGCTATCCTCTGGCGACAAAATCAGCCGCTCAGGTTGGCACATTTTGCTCCTTATTCAGACTGGCGTCCTGCTACTGGCGAGCCGCAACCAGAACAACAGCACATATTACAGCAACTGCTGACCATGCCGCCGGGCGTGGCTGCGGTAACTGCTGCGCGCGGGCGTGGTAAGTCGGCGCTGGCGGGGCAACTCATTTCCCGTATCTCTGGCAGTGCGATTGTCACCGCGCCCGCAAAAGCGGCAACGGATGTACTGGCACAATTTGCGGGCGAGAAGTTTCGCTTTATTGCGCCGGATGCCTTGTTAGCCAGCGATGAGCAAGCCGACTGGCTGGTGGTCGATGAAGCCGCAGCAATACCTGCGCCACTGTTGCATCAGCTGGTATCGCGTTTCTCACGCACTTTGTTAACTACAACGGTACAGGGCTATGAAGGCACCGGGCGTGGTTTTTTGCTGAAATTTTGTGCTCGCTTTCCGCATTTACACCGTTTTGAACTGCAACAGCCGATCCGCTGGGCGCAGGGATGCCCGCTGGAAAAAATAGTCAGTGAGGCACTGGTTTTTGACGACGAAAACTTCACTCACGAACCACAAGGCAATATCGTCATTTCCGCATTTGAACAGACGTTATGGCGAAGCGAACCAGAAACGCCGTTAAAGGTATATCAGCTATTGTCTGGTGCACATTACCGGACCTCGCCGCTGGATTTACGCCGGATGATGGATGCACCAGGGCAACATTTTTTACAGGCGGCTGGCGACAACGAGATTGCCGGGGCGCTGTGGCTGGTGGATGAGGGCGGATTATCTCAAAAACTCAGTCAGGCGGTATGGGCGGGTTTTCGTCGCCCGCGGGGTAATCTGGTGGCCCAGTCGCTGGCGGCGCACGGCAGCAATCCACAGGCGGCGACATTGCGCGGACGGCGGGTCAGCCGGATTGCAGTCCATCCGGCGCGTCAGCGCGAAGGCGTTGGGCAACAGCTTATTGCCAGCGCTTTGCAATATACGCCAGGCCTCGACTACCTTTCGGTAAGCTTTGGCTACACCGAGGAATTATGGCGTTTCTGGCAACGCTGTGGTTTTGTGCTGGTGCGAATGGGTAATCATCGCGAAGCCAGCAGCGGTTGCTATACGGCGATGGCGTTGTTACCGATTAGCGAAGCGGGTAAACAACTGGCAGAACGTGAGCATTTTCGTTTACGCCGCGATGCGCAAATTATCGCGCAGTGGAATGGCGAAACTATTCCAGTCGATCCGCTTAACGATATCGTGGTTACTGACGGCGACTGGCTGGAACTGGCTGGTTTTGCTTTCGCTCATCGTCCGCTTTTAACGTCATTAGGCTGTTTAATGCGTCTGCTGCAAATCAGCGAACTGACATTACCAGCGCTGCGTGGGCGCTTGCAGAAAAACGTTAGCGACGCGCAGTTATGTACCACACTTAAACTTTCGGGGCGTAAGGCGTTGTTGGCTCGTCAGCGTGAAGAGGCGGCACTGGCGCTATTCGCACTTGATGTTGCCCTCACTGAACGCCTGCGCGATCGCATAACGCAATGGCAATTTTTTCACTGACTCCTTCAATTTTCTCCCGTGGTCATTGTGAGTCAGCGGCGTAAAATTAATGACATTAGTTAAGGAGTTCGCCATGAAACATGACCATTTTGTTGTTCAAAGCCCGGATAAACCTGCGCAACAGTTGTTGCTGCTTTTTCACGGTGTCGGCGATAACCCGGTAGCGATGGGGGAGATCGGCAGTTGGTTTGCACCGCTGTTCCCGGATGCGCTGGTGGTGAGTGTCGCTGGCGCGGAGCCGAGCGGTAATCCGGCGGGGCGTCAGTGGTTTTCGGTGCAGGGCATAACGGAAGAAAACCGCCAGGCGCGTGTGGATGCCATCATGCCGACGTTTATTGAGACGGTGCGCTACTGGCAGAAACAGAGCGGAGTAGGGGCTAACGCCACGGCGCTAATCGGTTTCTCACAAGGCGCGATTATGGCGCTGGAGAGTATTAAAGCCGAGCCTGGCCTTGCCTCACGCGTCATTGCTTTTAACGGACGCTATGCCAGCCTGCCGGAAACCGCGTCTACGGCCACGACAATTCACTTGATTCATGGTGGTGAAGATCCGGTTATCGATTTGGCGCATGCGGTTGCGGCGCAGGAAGCGTTAATCAGTGCCGGTGGTGATGTGACGCTGGATATCGTGGAGGATTTAGGCCATGCGATCGACAATCGCAGTATGCAATTTGCCCTGGATCACTTGCGTTATACCATTCCGAAACATTATTTCGACGAAGCGCTAAGTGGCGGTAAGCCTGGCGATGATGATGTAATTGAAATGATGTAATAACAGCTGCGTAGGCCTGATAAGACGCGTGAGCGTCGCATCAGGCATTGTTCTCCGTTGCCGGATGCGGCGTTAACGCCTTATCCGGCCTCTCAGCTTACTTCTTCGGTTGATCCTTTTTCGGCCAGTCGTCGTCATCGTCCCACTTATCGTTGAAATCACGATGCGGGGGAAGCTCCGGCTTGTTGGCGAGAAATTTCTTATGGTCGACGCGCTTGAGATCTTTAATCACGTTCAGCAGGACGCCCACCAAAAAGACAATCACCAGAATCCACCAATATTTAGCCAGCCAGTCCATGCTTATTTCCTCTTACAGAACGACTCATCAGGCGACGAGCTGTTCCATGATACGTTGATACATACGGGCAAGTAGCTGCAGGTCGGCAGCATTCACACATTCATTAATTTTATGAATGGTAGCATTGACCGGCCCGAGTTCCACCACCTGCGCCCCCATGCGAGCAATAAAGCGCCCGTCGGACGTTCCGCCTGTGGTCAGTAGCTGCGGTTTAATTTCATTATAGTGCTCAACCGCGTTAACGACTGCATCCACCAGTTTACCGCGCGCGGTCAAAAATGGCTGCCCGGAAAGCCACCAGTCGACGGTGTAGCGCAGTTGATATTTCTCCAGCAAGGCAAGCACCTGTGCTTTGATCATCTCATCAGTCAGTTCGGTACTGAAGCGGAAGTTAAACTGCACAAACAGTTCACCCGGAATAACGTTGTTACTGCCCGTTCCCGCCTGAATATTGGCAATCTGCATACTGGTCGCCGGGAAGAATTCATTGCCCTGATCCCACTCAATAGCCACTAATTCATTAAGGAAAGGTGCTGCGCGATGTACCGGATTGTCAGCCAGATGTGGGTAGGCCACATGCCCCTGAACGCCATGAATGGTAAGGTTGCAGGTTAACGATCCGCGACGGCCATTTTTCACTACATCGCCAACCACTTCGATACTCGACGGCTCACCGACCAGGCAGTAATCCAGCCGTTCATTACGCGCCATTAAAGCTTCGACTACTTTGACCGTGCCATTGTGGGCGCTGGCTTCTTCGTCTGAGGTGATCAGAAACGCCAGTCGGCCTTTATGGTTGGGATGTTGCGCGACAAAACGTTCTGCTGCCACTACCATTGCCGCCAGCGAGCCTTTCATATCAGCCGCGCCGCGCCCGAACAACATGCCATCGCGAATGGTTGGCTCAAATGGTGGGTTGATCCAACGGTCGGCATCGCCAGGGGGGACTACGTCAGTATGTCCGGCAAAGGCCAGGGTTTCTCCTTGTCCGCGCCACGCCCAAAAATTCTGCGTATCCGCAAAATCCATGCGTTCAATGGTAAAACCGATTGCCTGCAGACGGTCGATCATGATTGCCTGACATCCTGCATCATCAGGACTTAAGGATGGGCGGCGAATAAGCTGCTGTGTCAGCTCAATAACCGGACACGACATAGACTACACCTCATGGAAAAATTGCTGATAACTGGATTCACTGAAACCCAGCAGCATAGGCCTCCCTGGCGCCCAGAGCAATGGGCGTTTGATGATTGCAGGCATTTCAGTCATTAATGCCATAGCGGAGGCCGCATCGGTGATATTGTTGCGGGTGGCTTCGTCCAGCTTGCGCCAGGTGGTGCCACGGGTGTTAAGTAACGCTTGCCAGCCTAATTCATTGATAAAAGAGTTCAACAATTCACTGTTCAGGCCATCAACACGGTAATCGTGAAAGCGAAAGTCGATGTTATTGGTTTCCAGCCAACGGCGTGCTTTTTTAATGGTGTCACAATTTTTGATACCGTAAAGGGTAACCATAATGAATCCTTTTGCGATTATTAAGAATAACTAATCATTTGGCGGTTGATACATATTTCCCGTAAATGATTATCAGGCAATATAACATTATTAAGGTATTTAACTTAACAATTATTAAATGGTTGTGAACAATTTTAATGCCATTATTAAGAATGTTCCTCTTGGTATATTTTTGTATTTTAAACAGAATTAATTCAGTATTAGAATCCGTATGAATATGTCGAAATGTTGCTGTTCATCACATAAAAATCCCTGTCACAGGGCCATAGTATTAACGTAGGCTTTGCCCCGGAGGTAGTAATCACAGCAATCGAATAAATTAGCTTCACCACGGTATATTGTTTCCGTAGAATACCCATAATTATAAGAGAGGTTGTTATGATTGAACGTGAACTGGGGAACTGGAAAGACTTTATCGAAGTTATGCTTCGTAAGTAATTTCCAGAACAGGAAATGAAAGAACCTGACGTCAGGTTCTTTATCAGAGAGTTGAAAAAGGCGACACATACGTATGTCGCCTTTTTTATTGCTTATTCTGGTCGAGGCTTCAGTGGGAAGCGACGACGCACCAGCACAAAGAATAGCGGCACGAAGTAAATCGCCAGAATGGTGGCAGAAATCATCCCGCCCATTACGCCAGTACCGACTGCGTGTTGACCACCGGAACCGGCACCACTGCTGATCGCCATCGGCAATACGCCGAAGATAAACGCCAGCGATGTCATCAGAATCGGACGTAAACGCTGACGGCAGGCGTAGAGCGTAGCTTCAAACAGGTCGTGGCCTTTTTGATTCATTTCGTTGGCAAACTCAACAATCAGGATGGCATTTTTCGCCGACAAACCAATGACTGTTAGCAGGCCAACCTGAAAGTACACATCGTTTTCCAGCCCACGCATCCAGGTTGCCAGCAGTGCGCCGATAACCCCCAGCGGTACAACCAGCATTACCGAGAACGGTACTGACCAACTTTCATAAAGTGCAGCCAGACACAGGAATACCACCAGCAATGAAATGGCATACAGCGCCGGAGCTTGCGCACCGGAAAGTCGTTCCTGGTACGACATCGCTGTCCACTCCAGTCCAAAGCCGTTCGGCAACTGCTTCACCAACGATTCCATAATATCCATCGCGGTACCCGTACTGACGCCCGGGGCGGCTTCCCCGACAATCTCTACCGCAGAATAGCCGTTATAGCGTTCCAGACGCGGCGAGCCTGTTTCCCAGCGAGAGGTCGCGAAGGCGGAGAAAGGCACCATGCCGCCGTCTTTGTTACGCACATACCACAGGTTAATGTCATCTGGCAGCATGCGATACGGCGCGGCAGCCTGCACATAGACTTTCTTCACGCGACCGCGATCCATAAAGTCATTCACATAGCTCGAGCCCCACGCGGTTTGCAGCGTGTCGTTAATATCGTCAATGGCAACGCCCAGCGCCTGCGCTTTGCGCTGGTCGATATCAATCTGCAATTGCGGGCTGTCGTCCAGACCGTTATGGCGCACACGGGTAAGTTCTGGGTTTTCCGCCGCGAGCGCCAGCAGTTGATTACGCGCGGCCATCAGCGCATCGTGACCAGCCCCGGCGTGGTCTTGCAACTCCATATCAAATCCAGCGGAACTGCCAAGACCGCTGATAGCAGGCGGGCTACTGGCGATAACGCGAGCTTCTTTGATTTTATTAAATTCTTTTGTTGCACGTTCGATAATGGCAAACGAGGTGCCTGTTTTACTGTCGCGTTCGCTCCAGTCTTTCAGGCGGACAAACATTCGTGCCACGTTTTGCCCGTTCCCTCCTGGGCCAGAACCGACAGTGGCAAACACCGACATGATGTTGTCTTTCTCATGGGTGAAGTAATACTTCTCGATCTGTTCCACCACTTTCAGGGTCTGTTGCTGAGTCGAACCGCTGGGTAACTGTACCGAGGTGGTAAACATGCCACGGTCTTCCAGAGGCAGAAACGACGTCGGCAGACGCAGAAACAGGAACACCATACCGCCTAACAGCAGGACGTAAATCAAAATCCAGCGCAGGCTGCGGTGGAGAATTTTCGCTACCCCTTTTTCGTAGCGTTCGGCGTTGCGGTTGAACATCTGGTTAAACCAGGCAAAAAAGCCTTTCTGCCCGTGATGCTCACCTTTTTTCAGTGGCTTAAGTAGCGTGGCGCACAATGCTGGAGTCAGGATCATCGCCACCAGAACCGACAGCACCATTGCCGCAACAATGGTTATAGAGAACTGGCGATAGATAGCCCCGGTGGTGCCGCCAAAGAAGGCCATTGGCACAAATACGGCAGAAAGCACCATTGCAATCCCGACCAGTGCGCCCTGGATTTGCCCCATCGATTTACGTGTGGCTTCGCGAGGAGTGAGTCCTTCCTCACTCATAATACGTTCGACGTTTTCCACCACCACGATGGCGTCATCCACCAACAGGCCTATAGCCAGCACCATCGCGAACATGGTTAAGGTGTTGACGCTATAGCCGAAGGCATAAAGCACCGAGAAGGTTCCCATCAACACTACCGGCACAGCGATAGTTGGAATCAGTGTAGCGCGGAAGTTTTGCAGGAACAGATACATGACGAGGAAAACCAGCGCGATAGCTTCTAACAGAGTTTTCACTACGTCTTCAATGGAGGCCTTAACAAACGAGGTGGTTTCATACGCCACCTTGTACTCCAGTCCGGGCGGGAAATACTGCGCCAGTTCATCCAGACGGTTGATTACCAGTTCTGCCGTTGCCATTTCGTTTGCACCGGAGGCCAGTTTTACCCCCAGCCCCGAGGCTGGTTTACCGTTGAAACGGCTAAGATAATCGTATTTCTCCGCTCCCATTTCGACAGTGGCGACATCACCCAGTTTCACTTCCGAACCGTCCTGATTCACTCGCAGAGTGATATCACGGAACTGTTCTGGCGTTTGCAACAGTGATTGGGCGTTAATGGTGGCGTTGAGTGCCTGGTTATCGACCGACGGCGTGCCGCCAAGCTGCCCAACCGCAATCTGTGCGTTCTGCGACTCAATGGCGTCAGTGACATCTTTGGCGGTCATCTGGAAACTGTTCAGTTTTGCCGGATCCAGCCAGATACGCATCGAATATTGCGAACCGTAAGCGTCAATATCACCAACGCCGTTCACGCGGCTTAACGGGTCCTGAATATTACTGGCAACGTAATCGGCAATATCCTGTTTATCCATCGAACCATCGGTTGAGACGAAGGCAATGGTCAGAATGTTGGTATCGCCGGTTTTACGCACCGTCACGCCCTGATTTTGCACCGCCTGCGGTAGTTTACGCATGGCCGACTGCAACTGGTTCTGCACCTGTTGCACTGCTTCGTCCGGATCTGTGCCAGCTTTAAAACTGAGCGTTACTGACGCCTGTCCAGTACCGCTGCTTTGTGATGACATATACATCAGGTTATCGAGGCCTGTCATATTCTGCTCGATAACCTGGGTCACGGTGTTTTCCAGCGTCTGGGCTGACGCGCCAGGATAGTTAGCGGTCACTCGCACATTCGGTGGCGCGAGATCCGGGTACTGTTCAACGGGCAATGAGAAAATCGCCAGGGTTCCTGTCAGACACAACAGAATTGCCAGCACCCAGGCAAAAATGGGGCGATCAATAAAGAAATTCGCCATTAAAAGAGGACCTCGTAGTTCTGCGTATCGTTATGGGCATGCCTTGCTTCACTGTAGCGGCAAGGTACGAGCCAATCGTGGAGAAAAAAAGGAGATAATGTAAATTATCATGCCCTTTTATACTGAACCTAAAATGCCAGTATTTAATGAATAGTAGGCAGCATCATATCTGCTGGCTTTCCTCACCTTCCGCAGAGCGAAAGCTAATACTCACTAACGTGCCGCCGCCGGAAGGTTGCGAAAAAGTCAGCGTCCCACCCAATCTTTCCGCGCGCTCGCGCATGATATTCAGACCATAATGGCCTTCGGGTTCCTCCGGTTCACCGATGCCAATACCGTTGTCGCGAATATAAACTGTGTGATTGCCATCCGGCGCGGTGACGCAGCTAACGGCAATTTCGCTGGCGTTGGCGTGCTTCATGGCGTTCAGCACCGCTTCGCGAATAATTTGCAACAAATGCACCTGCATCTGCGCATCCAGCGCCAGGGTTGGCAGACGGCAGTCGAGGGTCAGTTTGGCGCTGGTTTGGTTTTGTAATGTATCCAGCATTTCACGCAGTGCAGAGGGGAGATCCGCCTGCTGTAGCGTCAGTCGGAAAGTGGTTAACAGCTCGCGTAACTGCCGATAAGCATCATTCAGCGCCTGGGAGAAATCGGCCATGATACTTTGTGCAGTGGCGTTATCTTCGGGTATCGAACGCTTCAGTAACGTCAACTGGATACGTAAATAAGAAAGCACCTGGGCCAGAGAGTCGTGCAGTTCGCGGGCGATGGTCGCACGTTCTTCCATCAACAGTAACTGCTGAAAATGCTTCTGCGCCTGATTAAAGTACAAACCGCGTCCCAGCATCGACGAAACGCTGTTAAGTAGTGGTTCTGATGATGACACGTGGCTATTTTGCCAGTGCAACTCGCCGTAAACCGTCTCTTGCATGGTGACCGGTAAAATCTGCATTGGCAGCTCAGGGTTTGGCTTCCCTTCGCTAATCCGCCAGTTATCCCCAACGTTCAGCTCCAGATATTCAGCCGCTTCATTGTCGCGAACAATCTGCAAAATATGGCGGAAACAATGCACATCAATCTGGCTGGTGTTCAGTGCCTGCGAACACTGATACAACACCTCCAGGCGACGCTTGGCCTCGTGGAGATCGCGAGTTTTTTCTTCTACTGACGCTTCCAGCGAGCGGTACAACTTATGCAGCTCGCTCGACATCTGGTTAAAGGTTTTTGCAAGCAGGCCCAGTTCATTGGGTAGGCTGGTATCCAGCGGCGGCGAGTCGAACTGCCCGTGTTCAATACGCTGACTGGCGGTAACCAGTTGATTCAGCGGGGCTACCACCTGATGGCGTATGCGGCGCAAAGTAAAAAAGACCAGCGTGAAAATGCCAATACCGCCAGCCAGCGAAATCGCCACCACCAGCAGCATTTTTCGTTCGGCGTAGTGCTGTAGAGCCAGCACGAACAGGTCTATCTGATTAACATAATTATTAATATTGGCCTGATACCACGGCAAATCACCCTTGCTGAGCCGATTATTCATCTCCAGCCAGTTGGCATTCAGATGCGCATAGCGGGTTTTTACTGCCTCTGGCACATACCAGACGTTGAGATTGGTTAATACCGGTGAATGCAGTGCCTGCTGGAACAGCTGGCGATGTGCATTGAGTTGTGGACTGCCACTTTGCAAGTCGTAGCCCAGGCGGTAACTCTGCATACGCAGCGAGCCGGCAATATTGATAGCCTCAGCGTCGCGCAAACTGCTCGCCAGAGTTAGCAGAGCGATACCCGTGGAAAGAATCGACAGCAGCACAATGTAAAAAAAGGCCCGGGCCAGACTGGCCGAGACGGGTCGTTTAACAATCACACGCGTCTTCTCCACATAAAATAATGAATGTTCCAGAACGCTGAAACTCAATTTGATAAGCAATGGGATTATTTGATCTGCCACAGTTTATAGCGAAATAGTTACTTTTTCTGGGCACATGAACATTGCCGATCCCCGTCTAAGTCGGGTAATAACAACACTCATATAAAGAATAAGGTTTTTACAACCAAAAAAGAAGGTCGTTATGAATCGTTTTATTATGGCCAACAGTCAGCAATGCCTGGGGTGCCATGCTTGTGAAGTGGCCTGTGTGATGGCTCACAATGATGAGCAACACGTGTTGAGTCAGCACCATTTTCACCCCCGAATTACGGTTATTAAACATCAGCAGCAACGTAGCGCAGTGACTTGTCATCATTGTGAAGATGCGCCCTGCGCCCGTAGCTGCCCTAATGGCGCGATCAGCCACGTTGATGACAGCATTCAGGTCAATCAGCAAAAGTGTATTGGCTGTAAATCCTGCGTGGTGGCCTGTCCATTTGGTACGATGCAAATCGTCCTGACGCCCGTCGCCGTGGGTAAAGTTAAAGCCACCGCGCATAAATGCGACCTGTGTGCAGGGCGCGAAAACGGCCCTGCCTGTGTCGAGAATTGCCCGGCGGACGCGCTGCAACTGGTCACTGACGCTGCACTCTCCGGCATGGCGAAATCCCGCCGCCTGCGCACCGCGCGGCAGGAACATCAACCGTGGCATGCCAGTACCGCGGCGCAAGAAATGCCGGTAATGAGTAAAGTCGAGCAAATGCAGGCAACGCCCGCGCGTGGCGAGCCGGATAAACTGGCGATTGAAGCGCGCAAAACCGGTTTTGATGAAATTTATCTGCCATTCCGTGCCGACCAGGCTCAACGGGAAGCCTCGCGCTGCCTGAAGTGCGGCGAGCACAGCGTTTGTGAATGGACCTGCCCGTTGCATAACCACATTCCACAATGGATTGAACTGGTGAAATCTGGAAACATCGACGCCGCCGTTGAGCTTTCTCACCAGACCAACACCCTGCCGGAAATTACCGGACGCGTCTGCCCGCAAGACCGTCTGTGCGAAGGTGCCTGTACTATTCGCGATGAGCACGGTGCGGTGACTATCGGCAATATTGAACGCTACATTTCGGATCAGGCGCTGGCGAAAGGCTGGCGTCCTGACTTAAGTCATGTCACCAAAGTGGACAAGCGGGTGGCGATTATCGGTGCGGGTCCGGCAGGACTGGCCTGTGCGGATGTTCTGACCCGCAATGGCGTGGCGGTGACGGTGTACGATCGCCATCCCGAAATCGGTGGCTTGCTCACTTTCGGCATTCCTTCTTTCAAACTGGATAAATCCCTGCTGGCACGCCGTCGGGAAATCTTCAGCGCGATGGGGATTCACTTCGAACTCAATTGTGAAGTGGGTAAAGATGTCTCTTTGGATTCGCTTTTGGAACAATACGACGCGGTCTTCGTTGGCGTAGGCACTTACCGTTCCATGAAAGCGGGTTTACCCAATGAAGATGCGCCGGGCGTTTATGATGCGCTGCCGTTCCTCATCGCCAACACTAAACAGGTGATGGGACTTGAAGAGTTACCGGAAGAGCCATTTATTAATACCGCCGGGATGAATGTGGTAGTACTGGGCGGTGGGGATACCGCGATGGATTGTGTACGTACTGCGCTGCGCCACGGCGCGAGCAACGTCACCTGTGCCTACCGTCGTGATGAAGCCAACATGCCAGGTTCGAAAAAAGAGGTGAAGAACGCCCGTGAAGAAGGGGCGAACTTCGAGTTTAATGTTCAGCCAGTGGCGATTGAGCTGAATGAACAAGGTCACGTCTGCGGGATTCGTTTCCTGCGCACGCGTCTTGGCGAAGCGGATGCACAAGGGCGTCGGCGACCTGTACCGATTGAGGGCAGTGAATTTGTGATGCCAGCCGACGCGGTGATCATGGCGTTTGGCTTCAACCCGCACGGGATGCCGTGGCTGGAGTCGCACGGTGTAACGGTGGATAAGTGGGGCCGCATCGTGGCGGACGTTGAAAGCCAGTACCGTTACCAGACCACCAATCCGAAAATCTTCGCCGGTGGCGACGCCGTGCGTGGCGCGGATCTGGTGGTTACTGCAATGGCAGAAGGACGTCATGCGGCACAGGGGATCATTGACTGGCTAGGCGTAAAATCAGTCAAATCACACTGATAGCCTACGCAGACAAACCCGACTTCACAGCGTAAGATAATTGTTCATTTCGCGCTGTGGAGTCGGTATGACGCAACAAATCACCCTCATCAAAGACAAAATTCTCTCCGATAACTATTTCACCCTGCACAACATTACCTACGATCTTACCCGCAAAGATGGCGAAGTTATCCGCCATAAACGTGAAGTGTACGATCGCGGCAATGGTGCGACGATCCTCCTGTACAACGCGAAGAAAAAGACTGTAGTTCTGATTCGTCAGTTCCGTGTCGCTACCTGGGTTAATGGCAATGAAAGCGGGCAGCTGATTGAAACCTGCGCCGGGTTGCTGGATAACGACGAACCGGAAGTGTGCATTCGCAAAGAAGCGATTGAAGAGACGGGTTATGAAGTGGGCGAAGTGCGCAAATTATTTGAACTGTATATGTCGCCAGGCGGTGTGACTGAGTTAATCCACTTTTTTATCGCCGAATACAGTGACAATCAGCGCGCTAACGCCGGTGGCGGTGTCGAAGATGAAGATATTGAAGTGCTCGAGCTGCCGTTCAGCCAGGCGCTGGAGATGATCAAAACCGGTAAGATACGAGACGGTAAGACGGTGTTATTGCTTAACTATTTGCAAACGTCACATTTAATGGACTGAAAAATAACAATAATATTTCGTAGTTTATTATTGGCTCAATCCGATAAATCCGATTGAGCCGCGCCACCTGCGCAACGAAGATACGACTTGTGCTGTTTGTTTGAACTTCTGGGGTCGTACCGTCCATGCGCTATCGCATTTTCCTTCTCTTTTTTTTCGCTTTGTTGCCGACGTCTTTGGCGTGGGCGGCACCAGCGCAACGGGCGTTTTCCGACTGGCAGGTCACCTGTAATAACCAAAACTTCTGCGTGGCGCGCAATACTGGCGATCATAATGGACTGGTGATGACCCTGAGCCGCAGCGCCGGGGCGCATACCGACGCCGTTTTACGTATTGAGCGCGGCGGGTTGAAATCACCGGATGTGTCGGAAGGGGAAATAGCGCCACGGCTGCTGTTAGATGGTGAGCCGTTGGCGTTAAGTGGTGACAAGTGGCGGATTTCATCATGGTTATTAGTAACCGATGATACGGCAACCATCACCGCGTTTTTGCAGATGATTCAGGAAGGCAAGGCAATCACCTTACGCGATGGCGATCAGACCATTTCTTTGAATGGCTTAAAAGCGGCGTTGTTGTTTATTGATGCCCAGCAAAAGCGCGTTGGCAGTGAAACCGCGTGGATAAAGAAAGGGGACGAACCGCCGCTCAGTGTACCGCCCGCGCCTGCGTTGAAAGAGGTCGCGGTGGTTAACCCAACGCCGACGCCACTCTCACTCGAAGAACGTAACGATTTGCTGGATTACGGTAACTGGCGGATGAATGGTCTGCGCTGTTCGCTTGATCCATTGCGTCGTGAAGTGAGCGTTACGGCACTGACCGATGATAAAGCGCTGATGATGATTAGCTGTGAGGCAGGTGCTTATAACACCATTGATTTGGCATGGATTGTATCGCGTAAAAAGCCACTGGCCTCGCGCCCGGTACGGTTACGTTTGCCGTTCAACAACGGTCAGGAGACGAATGAACTGGAACTGATGAACGCGACATTTGATGAAAAAACGCGTGAACTGGTGACCTTAGCGAAAGGTCGCGGATTAAGCGATTGTGGCATTCAGGCGCGCTGGCGTTTTGACGGCCAGCGTTTTCGCCTGGTGCGTTACGCCGCAGAACCGACCTGCGATAACTGGCATGGGCCAGACGCCTGGCCCACGTTGTGGATCACCCGTTAAACATCATGGCGTGGACATGTAGGCCGGATAAGACGCGTCAGCGTCGCATCCGGCGATCACCATCAGGCACCTTTCACTCCCAGCACCTTATGGGCTTTTGCCACAATATTCTCGGCGGTAAAGCCAAAGAACGGGAACAGCTTATCCGCCGGAGCAGACTCCCCGTAACCCGTCATCCCGACAATCGCCCCTTTCAAACCAACATATTTGTACCAGTAATCGGCTATACCCGCTTCTACCGCCACGCGTGCCGCAACGTTAGAAGGCAACACCGACTCGCGATATTCCTCATCCTGGGCGTCGAAAATATCGGTCGAGGGCAGGGAAACCACGCGAACATTGCGACCTTCTCCCGCCAGTTTCTCTGCCGCTTGCAGGGTAATTTCCATCTCTGAACCGGTAGCAATCAAAATAATATCCGGCTTGCCGCCGCTGTCTTTCAACACATAACCACCACGAGCAATCTCTTTAACCTGATCCGGTGTACGTTCCACTTGGGCCAGATTCTGCCTTGAGAGGATCAGCGCCGTCGGCCCGTTGTGGCGCTCAACCGCCAGCTTCCAGCCCACCGCTGCTTCCACCTGATCGCACGGTCGCCAGGTGCTGAAATTCGGCGTTAAGCGCAGACTGGCCAGCTGCTCCACCGCCTGGTGCGTCGGACCATCTTCCCCCAGGCCAATCGAGTCGTGGGTGTAAACCATAATCTGCCGTGCTTTCATCAGTGCAGCCATCCGCGCGGCATTACGGGCGTATTCAACAAACATCAGGAACGTCGCGGTATACGGCACAAAGCCACCGTGGTGCGCGATGCCGTTGGCGATAGCGGTCATGCCAAATTCACGCACCCCGTAGTGAATGTAGTTGCCCGCCGGATCTTCTTTCAGCGAAACAGAACCTTTCCAGATGGTGAGATTACTTGGAGCCAGATCCGCCGAACCGCCGAGCAACTCAGGCAGCATCGGCCCGTAAGCGTTAAGCGTATTTTGCGAAGCCTTACGGGTAGCGATTTTCGCCGGATTTGCCTGTAATTCATTGATATATTTCTGAGTCGTTTTCTCCCAGTCCTTCGGTAAACCACCGCTCATCCGACGGGTAAACTCTTCAGCCAGTTGTGGATGGGCCTTTTTATAAGCGGCAAACTTCTCATTCCAGCTCTGCTGGGCTTTTTCACCTTTTTCGCGGGCATCCCAGGCGTGATAAATCTCTTTGGGGATCTCAAAGGGTGGATGATGCCAGCCCAGTTTTTGCCGTGCCAGCGCTACTTCTTCTTCGCCCAGCGGAGCGCCGTGGGCCTCTTCCTTACCCGCTTTATTAGGCGAACCAAAGCCAATCACCGTGCGGCAGATAATCAACGACGGCTTATCTTTCACGCTTTGTGCTTCAAGGAGCGCTTCCTTAACCGCCTGCGGATCGTGGCCGTCGATCTCGTGGACAACATGCCAGTGGTAGGCTTCAAACCGTTTTGCCGTATCGTCGGTAAACCAGCCTTCGGTTTCACCATCAATCGAAATACCGTTGTGATCGTAAAAGCCGATCAGCTTGCCGAGTCCCAGCGTTCCTGCCAGCGAACAGACTTCATGAGAGATGCCTTCCATCAGACAGCCGTCGCCCATAAACACGTAGGTGAAGTGATCGACAATCTCATGATCTGGCTGGTTAAACTGCGCTGCCAGCGTGCGCTCCGCTATCGCCAGTCCAACCGCGTTCGCCAAACCTTGTCCAAGTGGTCCGGTGGTGGTTTCAACACCTGGCGTATAGCCAATCTCCGGGTGACCTGGGGTTTTCGAATGCAACTGACGGAAGTTCTTCAGCTCTTCCAGCGGCAGGTCATAACCAGTCAGATGTAGCAAACTGTAGAGCAACATCGAGGCGTGACCGTTGGAAAGAATAAAGCGGTCGCGGTCATACCAGGTCGGATCGGTGGGGTTATGTTTAAGAAAGTCGTTCCACAGCACTTCGGCAATATCGGCCATGCCCATCGGCGCGCCGGGATGACCAGAATTGGCTTTTTGCACCGCATCCATACTGAGCGCGCGAATCGCATTGGCAAGGTCTTTTCGGGACATAAAACACTCCGTGGCTGGTTTTAGAATTTGGCGGCAAGAAGATCTTCCAGTTTGCGTTGATCAACGGCGAACAGGCGGATGCCTTCAGACAGTTTTTCTACCGCCATCGGATCCTGATTGTGCTCCCAACGAAATTCCGCTTCGCTCATCGGGGAGGGGCGAGGGAAGGATTGCGATGCAGGGATCAGTTTGCGAACCACTGGCGAAACCTTTTCCTGCAACTCCTTCAGCAAATTCGGCGCGATGGTCAGACGGTCACAGCCGGTTAAGGCGAGGATTTGTTCGGTACGACGGAAGCTGGCACCCATCACAATGGTTTCGTAGTGATGCTGCTTATAGTAGTCGTAGATGTTGCGCACAGATTTCACACCCGGATCTTCCTCTACCACATACGGGTCCATCGGTTTGCGCGCCTGATACCAGTCATAAATACGACCTACAAACGGCGAAATCAGAAAAACGCCCGCTTCTGCACAGGCCCGTGCCTGAGCAAAGGAAAACAGCAGCGTCAGGTTGCAATTAATGCCTTCTTTTTCCAGCTCTTCTGCTGCGCGAATTCCTTCCCAGGTTGAGGCTAGTTTTATCAGAATTCGCGATTTTTCAACGCCTTGTTGTTGGTACAAGTCCACCAGGTGGCGCGCTTTTTCGATACTCTTTTCTTTGTCAAAAGAGAGGCGTGCGTCAACTTCTGTCGACACGCGACCGGGTACGATTTTGAGAATTTCTGTACCGAAATTGACTGCCAGTTTGTCGCAGGCCGCGACGACTTGTTGTTCCTGGGTCTTGCCATTTTTTTTACCCCAGGCAATAGCATCGTCTATTAAATGTTCATATTGTGATAAACCGGCAGCCTTGAGTAACAGCGAAGGATTGGTGGTGGCATCCTGGGGGTGGTAGTGGCGAATGGACTCAATATCACCACTGTCTGCCACGACAGTGGTGAACTGTTTGATGCCGTCTAACTCGTTCATGGAAATACTCCTTGAAAAGTAAAGTGTTAGATGAGTGCGTTAATTCACACTTCTGAGAAATTTCGCTAAACGCATCAAAAAAGCATAGCAGACAGGCATGGTATTGCTGGATGAAGCAGGTAACATCGGTGTTATGGGATTATTACCAAAACATTATTTGATGGGGGAGAGTTTGGGCTTGCTCAGAGTCTCGACGCTCCGGCAAGGTAATAATGTGCGCCACGTTGTGGGCTGAGGCAGTTGCCCACACCTATTTTTGTGAACGTTACGTGAAAGGAACAACCAAATGGATGAGCAGTTAAAACAAAGTGCACTTGATTTCCATGAATTTCCTGTACCAGGAAAAATCCAGGTTTCTCCGACCAAACCTCTGGCAACGCAGCGCGATCTGGCGCTGGCCTATTCACCGGGTGTCGCCGCGCCTTGTCTTGAAATCGAAAAAGATCCGTTAAACGCCTACAAATATACCGCGCGCGGTAACCTGGTGGCAGTTATCTCTAACGGTACTGCAGTGCTGGGGTTGGGTAATATTGGCGCGCTGGCAGGCAAACCGGTGATGGAAGGTAAGGGCGTTCTGTTTAAGAAATTCGCCGGGATAGATGTGTTTGACATCGAAGTTGATGAACTCGACCCGGACAAATTTATCGAAGTGGTCGCCGCGCTTGAGCCGACCTTCGGCGGTATCAACCTCGAAGATATTAAAGCGCCAGAATGTTTCTATATTGAACAGAAACTGCGCCAGCGGATGAACATTCCGGTATTCCATGACGACCAACACGGGACGGCAATCATCAGCACCGCCGCCATTCTCAACGGATTACGCGTAGTAGAGAAAAATATCTCCGACGTACGGATGGTAGTTTCTGGTGCGGGCGCAGCGGCAATTGCCTGTATGAACCTGCTGGTGGCGCTGGGTCTGCAAAAACATAACAT
Source organism: Escherichia sp. E4930 (assembly GCF_005845405.1). NCBI lineage: Bacteria > Pseudomonadati > Pseudomonadota > Gammaproteobacteria > Enterobacterales > Enterobacteriaceae > Escherichia > Escherichia sp. E4930. Next base: position 145,275 of record NZ_VCDZ01000004.1, read on the forward strand.
CGTGGTATGCGACTCAAAAGGTGTTATTTATCAGGGCCGTGAGCCGAACATGGCGGAAACCAAAGCGGCTTACGCGGTGGTGGATGACGGCAAACGTACCCTCGACGATGTGATTGAAGGCGCGGATATTTTCCTTGGTTGTTCCGGCCCGAAAGTGCTGACTCAGGAAATGGTGAAGAAAATGGCCCGCGCGCCGATGATCCTGGCGTTGGCGAACCCGGAACCGGAAATTCTGCCGCCGCTGGCGAAAGAAGTGCGTCCGGATGCCATCATCTGTACCGGTCGTTCCGACTATCCGAACCAGGTTAACAACGTGCTTTGCTTCCCGTTCATCTTCCGAGGCGCGCTGGATGTTGGCGCAACGGCTATCAATGAAGAGATGAAACTGGCGGCAGTCCGCGCGATTGCGGAACTGGCCCATGCCGAACAGAGCGAAGTAGTGGCTTCTGCGTATGGCGATCAGGATCTGAGCTTTGGCCCTGAATACATCATTCCAAAACCGTTCGATCCGCGTCTGATCGTCAAGATCGCCCCTGCGGTCGCCAAAGCGGCAATGGAGTCCGGCGTGGCGACGCGTCCGATTGCCGATTTTGACGTCTACATCGACAAGCTGACCGAGTTCGTTTACAAAACCAACCTGTTTATGAAGCCGATATTCTCCCAGGCTCGCAAAGCACCGAAGCGCGTTGTTCTGCCGGAAGGGGAAGAGGCGCGCGTTCTGCATGCGACGCAGGAACTGGTAACCCTGGGACTGGCAAAACCGATCCTGATTGGCCGTCCGAACGTGATCGAAATGCGTATTCAGAAACTGGGCTTGCAGATCAAAGCGGGCGTTGATTTTGAGATCGTCAATAACGAATCCGATCCACGCTTTAAAGAGTACTGGAGCGAATACTTCCAGATCATGAAGCGTCGTGGTGTCACTCAGGAACAGGCACAACGTGCGCTGATCAGCAACCCGACGGTGATCGGTGCGATCATGGTTCAGCGTGGTGAAGCCGATGCGATGATCTGCGGAACGGTGGGCGATTATCACGAACACTTTAGCGTAGTGAAAAATGTCTTTGGTTATCGCGATGGCGTTCACACCGCAGGCGCAATGAACGCGCTGTTGCTGCCGAGTGGTAACACCTTTATTGCTGATACCTATGTTAATGATGACCCAGACGCAGAAGAGCTGGCGGAGATCACGCTGATGGCGGCAGAAACTGTCCGTCGTTTCGGTATTGAGCCGCGCGTTGCCTTACTGTCGCACTCTAACTTCGGTTCTTCTGACTGCCCGTCGTCGAGCAAAATGCGTAAAGCGCTGGAGCTGGTCAGGGAACGTGCGCCTGAGCTGATGATTGATGGCGAAATGCACGGTGATGCGGCGCTGGTAGAAGCGATTCGCAACGACCGTATGCCGGACAGTACCCTGAAAGGTTCCGCTAATGTTCTGGTGATGCCGAACATGGAAGCTGCTCGTATTAGTTACAACTTACTGCGCGTTTCCAGCTCGGAAGGTGTCACCGTCGGCCCGGTACTGATGGGCGTAGCGAAACCGGTTCACGTGTTAACGCCGATCGCGTCAGTACGTCGTATCGTCAACATGGTGGCGCTCGCTGTGGTTGAAGCGCAAACCCAACCGCTGTAATTCTTCCTTAACTATCACGCTTACCCTGAGTAATTCGGGGTAAGCGATTTTTATATTATCAATACGTCTTACTGCTTTTACTAATAGCAAATAAATTACCCGACATAAAAATAAAGTAATATCTTTATATTTATTCATGCTCTGCATATGAAAGTTTATCTATCACGGTAAATATCTCTCCATTCTTAGTGATCTACCTCACCTTTTAAACGCGTTTGCCGAATTTTGTTATTTACTCTGACGAAAAATTGTCACGATACACGCACGTTTTTTACAGGCGGCGACTCATGGACAAAGAACGCATCATTCAGGAATTCGTACCCGGGAAACAGGTCACGCTGGCGCATCTGATTGCGCATCCGGGTGAAGAACTGGCGAAGAAAATCGGCGTTCCGGATGCTGGCGCAATTGGCATTATGACGCTAACTCCCGGAGAAACAGCGATGATTGCCGGTGATTTAGCATTAAAAGCTGCCGATGTACACATCGGTTTTCTCGACCGCTTCAGCGGCGCATTGGTGATTTATGGCTCGGTGGGCGCAGTCGAAGAAGCGTTATCACAAACCGTCAGCGGTTTAGGGCGTTTATTAAATTATACGCTGTGTGAAATGACCAAAAGTTAATACGAGGCATTCATGAAGCGAATTGCGTTTGTGGGTAGCGTCGGGGCAGGAAAAACAACGTTATTTAATGCGTTGCAGGGAGATTATACCCTCGCCAGAAAAACACAGGCCGTGGAATTTAATGATAATGGCGATATTGATACTCCGGGTGAATATTTTAGCCATCCCCGTTGGTATCACGCCTTAATAACCACGCTACAGGATGTGGACATGCTGATATATGTCCACGGCGCAAATGATCCAGAAAGCCGATTACCTGCCGGGCTGCTGGATATTGGCGCCAGTAAACGGCAAATCGCCGTCATCAGTAAAACGGACATGCCGGATGCTGACGTCACCGCAACGCGACAGTTATTGCTTGAGACTGGCTTTGAAGAGCCAATTTTCGCGCTAAACAACCATGACCCGCAAAGCGTGCAGCAACTGGTGGATTATCTGGCATCTCTCACCGAACAGGAGGAAGCAGGTGAAAAAACTCATCACAGCGAATGATATTCGTGAAGCACACGCGCGCGGCGAACAGGCAATGTCCGTGGTTCTGCGCGCCAGCATTATTACCCCTGAAGCGCGCGAAGTGGCGGATCTACTGGGTTTTACCATCACCGAGTGCGATGAATCGACGCCTGTAACGGCATCCGTTCCCGCCAGTGCGTCAGCCGATAAAACCGAAAGCCAGCGCATCCGCGAAACCATCATTGCCCAGCTGCCGGAAGGCCAGTTTACCGAAAGCCTGGTCGCGCAGCTGATGGAAAAAGTGATGAAGGAAAAGCAGTCGCTGGAGCAGGGGGCAATGCAGCCGAGCTTCAAATCGGTGACCGGCAAAGGCGGCATCAAAGTGATTGATGGCAGCAGCGTCAAGTTTGGTCGTTTCGATGGCGCTGAACCGCACTGCGTGGGCTTAACTGATCTTGTGACCGGAGACGACGGCAGCAGTATGGCCGCTGGTTTCATGCAGTGGGACAACGCCTTCTTCCCGTGGACCCTGAACTACGACGAAATCGACATGGTACTGGAAGGGGAACTGCATGTTCGCCACGAAGGCGAAACCATGATCGCCAAAGCGGGCGACGTGATGTTTATCCCGAAAGGATCCAGCATCGAATTTGGTACGACATCCAGCGTGAAATTCCTGTATGTCGCCTGGCCGGCTAACTGGCAATCCCTATGAAAGATTTCATCACCGAAGCATGGCTAAGAGCGAACCATACGCTCAGCGAAGGCGCAGAGATCCATCTCCCTGCGGACAGTCGCCTGACGCCCTCTGCCCGGGAGTTACTGGAAAGCCGCCATCTGCGCATCAAGTTTATTGACGAGCAGGGCTGCCTGTTTGTTGACGATGAACAGCAGCAGCAGCCCGTTCACGGGCTGACCAGTAGCGATGAACATCCGCAGGCGTGCTGCGAACTGTGTCGCCAGCCGGTGGCAAAAAAGCCGGATACGCTGACTCATCTGTCGGCGGAAAAAATGGTTGCCAAAAGCGATCCACGCCTGGGTTTTCGCGCTGTTCTCGACAGCACCATTGCGCTGACAGTGTGGCTGCAAATTGAACTGGCGGAACCGTGGCAGCCGTGGCTGGCGGACATTCGTTCGCGTCTTGGCAACATTATGCGCGCCGATGCGCTGGGCGAACCGCTGGGCTGCCAGGCGATTGTCGGGCTTTCTGACCAAGATCTGCATCGGCTTTCTCACCAGCCGCTGTGCTATCTCGACCACGATCATCTGGTGCCGGAAGCCAGCCACGGGCGCGATGCGGCGTTGCTGAATCTGCTACGCACCAAAGTGCGGGAAACCGAAACCGTAGCGGCGCAGGTGTTTATCACCCGCAGTTTTGAAGTATTACGCCCAGACATCTTGCAGGCGCTGAACCGCCTTTCCAGCACGGTCTACGTGATGATGATCCTGAGCGTAACGAAGCAGCCGCTTACGGTGAAGCAGATCCAACAACGACTGGGGGAAACGCAATGATTATTGAACGTTGTCGTGAACTGGCGTTGCGAGCGCCCGCCAGAGTGGTTTTTCCGGATGCGTTAGACCAACGCGTACTGAAAGCCGCGCAGTACCTGCATCAACAAGGCCTGGCGACGCCCATTCTGGTCGCCAGCCCGTTTGAACTTCGCCAGTTTGCGCTCAGTCACGGCGTGGCGATGGACGGGCTACAGGTGATTGATCCACATGGCAACCTCGCAATGCGGGAAGAATTTGCCCATCGCTGGCTGGCCCGTGCGGGCGAAAAAACGCCGCCGGATGCGCTGGAAAAATTAACCGATCCGCTGATGTTCGCCGCCGCAATGGTCAGCGCCGGTACAGCGGATGTCTGTATCGCGGGCAATCTCTCTTCCACGGCAAATGTGCTGCGTGCCGGATTACGCATTCTCGGTTTGCAGCCTGGCTGTAAAACGCTCTCTTCCATTTTCCTGATGCTGCCACAGTACAGCGGTCCGGCGTTGGGCTTTGCCGATTGCAGCGTGGTGCCGCAACCAACGGCGGCGCAACTGGCGGATATCGCGCTTGCCAGCGCCGAAACCTGGCAGGCCATCACTGGAGAAGAGCCGCGCGTGGCGATGCTGTCGTTTTCCAGCAACGGTAGCGCCCGTCACCCCTGCGTTGCCAATGTCCAGCAGGCGACAGACATCGTCCGTGAACGCGCACCGCAGCTGGTGGTGGATGGAGAATTACAGTTTGACGCCGCCTTTGTACCGGATGTTGCGTCGCAAAAAGCGCCTGCCAGCCCGCTACAGGGCCAAGCCAACGTGATGGTTTTTCCGTCCCTGGAGGCAGGAAATATTGGCTACAAAATCGCACAACGACTTGGCGGATATCGTGCCGTCGGGCCATTGATACAAGGACTTGCCGCGCCGATGCACGATCTTTCTCGTGGTTGTAGCGTGCAGGAAATTATCGAACTGGCGTTGGTGGCAGCCGTACCGCGTCAGACAGAAGTGAACCGCGAAAGCAGTTTACAAACACTGGTTGAATGAACGGTCCCGTTCTGGACCCCTATAAAGAGGAAAACACAATGGAAGCATTAGGAATGATCGAAACCCGGGGCCTGGTTGCACTGATTGAGGCTTCTGACGCAATGGTTAAAGCTGCGCGCGTGAAACTGGTCGGCGTGAAGCAGATTGGCGGCGGCCTGTGTACTGCGATGGTTCGCGGTGATGTTGCAGCCTGTAAAGCCGCGACCGATGCCGGTGCCGCAGCGGCACAGCGTATTGGCGAGCTGGTATCTGTACACGTTATCCCGCGTCCGCACGGCGACCTGGAAGAAGTCTTCCCGATCGGCCTGAAAGGCGACAGCAGTAACCTGTAATCACCCTGTGTGACGTCGATTCGGGCGTCACGCTCTCTCCTTTTTCATTTTACCTTCCGCGGAGGGTAGGGGGAGCTTTTACCTGAAATACGCCACGGAGGCGGGTATGAAACTGGCAGTCGTCACTGGACAAATTGTTTGTACCGTACGCCATCACGGACTGGCGCATGACAAATTGCTGATGGTGGAAATGATTGATCCACAAGGTAATCCTGACGGGCAATGTGCTGTCGCCATCGACAATATTGGCGCGGGAACCGGGGAGTGGGTGTTGCTGGTGAGTGGCAGTTCCGCCCGCCAGGCGCATAAAAGCGAAACGTCACCGGTCGATCTGTGCGTGATTGGCATCGTCGATGAGGTGGTGTCTGGCGGTCAGGTTATTTTCCACAAATAAGGCAGAACATCATGAATCAACAGGATATTGAACAGGTGGTGAAAGCGGTACTGCTGAAAATGCAACGCAGTGACACACCGCCCGCCGCCGTTCATGAGATGGGCGTTTTCGCTTCCCTGGATGACGCCGTTGCGGCAGCCAAAATTGCCCAGCAAGGGTTAAAGAGCGTGGCAATGCGCCAGTTGGCGATAACAGCCATTCGTGAAGCAGGCGAAAAACACGCCAGAGATTTAGCGGAACTTGCCGTCAGTGAAACCGGCATGGGTCGCGTCGAAGATAAATTTGCCAAAAACGTCGCCCAGGCGCGCGGCACACCAGGCGTTGAGTGTCTCTCTCCGCAGGTGCTGACGGGCGACAACGGCCTGACCTTAATTGAAAACGCGCCCTGGGGCGTGGTGGCTTCGGTGACGCCTTCCACTAACCCGGCGGCAACCGTAATTAACAACGCCATCAGCCTGATTGCCGCGGGCAACAGCGTCATTTTTGCCCCGCATCCGTCGGCGAAAAAAGTCTCCCAGCGGGCGATTACGCTGCTCAACCAGGCGATTGTTGCCGCAGGCGGGCCGGAAAACTTACTGGTTACCGTGGCCAATCCGGATATCGAAACCGCGCAACGCTTGTTCAAGTTTCCGGGTATCGGCCTTTTGGTGGTGACGGGCGGCGAAGCGGTAGTAGAAGCGGCGCGCAAACACACCAATAAACGCCTGATTGCCGCAGGTGCCGGTAACCCGCCAGTGGTGGTGGATGAAACCGCCGACCTCGCCCGTGCCGCTCAGTCCATCGTCAAAGGCGCTTCTTTCGATAACAACATCATCTGTGCCGATGAAAAGGTGCTGATTGTTGTTGATAGCGTAGCCGATGAACTGATGCGTCTGATGGAAGGCCAGCACGCGGTGAAACTGACCGCAGAGCAGGCGCAGCAGCTGCAACCGGTGTTGCTGAAAAATATCGACGAGCGCGGAAAAGGTACTGTCAGCCGTGACTGGGTTGGTCGCGATGCAGGCAAAATCGCGGCGGCAATCGGCCTTAAAGTTCCGGAACAAACGCGATTGCTGTTTGTAGAAACCACCGCAGAACATCCGTTTGCGGTGACCGAACTGATGATGCCGGTGCTGCCCGTCGTGCGCGTGGCCAACGTGGCGGATGCCATTGCGCTGGCGGTGAAACTGGAAGGCGGTTGCCACCACACGGCGGCAATGCACTCGCGCAACATCGAGAACATGAACCAGATGGCGAACGCCATTGATACCAGCATTTTCGTTAAGAACGGACCGTGCATTGCCGGGCTGGGGCTGGGCGGGGAAGGCTGGACCACCATGACCATCACCACGCCAACCGGTGAAGGGGTAACCAGCGCGCGGACGTTTGTCCGTCTGCGTCGCTGTGTATTAGTCGATGCGTTTCGCATTGTTTAAGGAGTAACCGATGGCGCACGACGAACAATGGCTCACCCCACGTCTGCAAACGGCGGCAACGCTGTGTAACCAGACGCCTGCCGCGACGGAATCTCCGCTGTGGCTGGGGGTGGATCTGGGCACTTGCGATGTGGTGTCGATGGTTGTCGACCGCGACGGTCAGCCGGTGGCGGTATGCCTCGACTGGGCCGATGTGGTCCGCGACGGCATCGTCTGGGATTTCTTCGGCGCTGTCACCATTGTTCGTCGCCATCTCGACACGCTTGAGCAGCAATTCGGTCGCCGTTTTAGCCATGCGGCGACTTCATTTCCTCCTGGTACGGACCCGCGTATTTCCATCAACGTGCTGGAATCCGCCGGGCTGGAAGTGAGCCATGTGCTGGATGAGCCAACCGCAGTCGCGGATCTGCTGCAACTGGATAACGCAGGTGTAGTGGATATCGGCGGCGGCACCACCGGTATTGCCATCGTGAAAAAGGGCAAGGTGACGTACTCGGCGGATGAAGCCACCGGCGGACATCACATCTCTCTGACTCTCGCCGGAAATCGTCGTATTTCGCTGGAAGAGGCAGAGCAGTACAAGCGCGGTCACGGTGAAGAGATTTGGCCTGCGGTGAAACCGGTGTACGAAAAAATGGCGGACATTGTCGCCCGGCATATTGAAGGGCAGGGCATTACTGATTTATGGCTGGCGGGCGGCTCCTGTATGCAACCGGGCGTGGCGGAACTGTTTCGCAAACAATTCCCGGCGTTACAGGTGCATCTACCGCAGCACAGTTTGTTTATGACCCCGCTGGCGATCGCCAGTAGCGGGCGAGAGAAAGCGGAGGGGCTATATGCAAAATGAATTGCAGAGCGCGCTCTTTCAGGCGTTCGATACCCTGAATCTGCAACGGGTAAAAACATTTAGCGTCCCGCCTGTCACACTCTGCGGTCTGGGCGCAGTGAGCAGTTGCGGGCAGGAAGCACAAACGCGCGGGCTGAAACATTTGTTTGTGATGGCGGATGGCTTTTTGCATCAGTCGGGGATGACCGCCGGGCTGATTCGCAGTCTGACCGTCAAAGGTATCGCTATGACGCTCTGGCCGTGTCCGGTGGGCGAACCGTGCATCACCGACGTGTGTGCTGCCGTGGCGCAGCTGCGTGAATCAGGCTGTGATGGGGTGATCGCGTTTGGCGGCGGCTCGGTGCTCGATGCAGCTAAAGCCGTGGCGTTGCTGGTGACGAATTCCGATAGCACGCTGGCAAAAATGTCAGAAACCAGCGTTCTGCAACCACGATTGCCGCTGATTGCCATTCCAACGACCGCCGGAACCGGCTCTGAAACGACTAACGTGACGGTGATTATCGATGCGGTAAGCGGGCGCAAACAGGTGTTAGCACATGCCTCGCTGATGCCGGATGTCGCGATTCTCGACGCTGCGCTGACCGAAGGCGTGCCGTCGCATGTGACGGCGATGACCGGTATTGATGCGTTAACCCATGCCATTGAAGCGTACAGCGCGCTGAACGCTACACCGTTTACCGACAGCTTGGCGATTGGCGCCATTGCGATGATTAGCAAATCGCTGCCGAAAGCGGTGGGCTACGGTCACGACCTTGCCGCCCGCGAGAGCATGTTGCTCGCCTCGTGCATGGCGGGAATGGCGTTTTCCAGTGCGGGTCTTGGGTTATGCCACGCGATGGCGCATCAGCCAGGGGCGGCGCTGCATATTCCGCACGGTCTGGCGAACGCCATGTTGCTGCCAACGGTGATGGAGTTCAACCGGATGGTTTGTCGTGAACGCTTTAGCCAGGTTGGTCGGGCGCTGCGAACTAAAAAATCCGACGATCGTGACGCTATTAATGCGGTAAGTGAGCTGATAGCGGAAGTTGGGATCAACAAGCGGCTGGCTGATGTGGGTGCAACAACTGGGCATTACGGTGCATGGGCGCAGGCCGCGCAGGAAGATATTTGTCTGCGCAGCAACCCGCGTACCGCCAGCCTGGAGCAGATTGTCGGCCTGTACGCAGCGGCGCAATAAATGCCGGATGCGACGCTTGTCGCGTCTTATCCGGCCTGGGGGATTGCACATGTAGGGCGGATAAGGCGTTCACGCCGCATCCGCCAATAAATAACAACTAACAGGGAGTAAAGGCGATGGGAATTAACGAAATCATCATGTACATCATGATGTTCTTTATGCTGATAGCTGCCGTAGACAGGATCCTGTCGCAGTTCGGCGGTTCTGCTCGTTTCCTCGGTAAGTTCGGTAAAAGTATCGAAGGATCGGGCGGGCAGTTCGAAGAAGGTTTTATGGCAATGGGCGCACTGGGCCTGGCGATGGTCGGTATGACCGCGCTGGCACCGGTACTGGCTCACGTACTCGGGCCGGTAATTATCCCGGTTTACGAAATGCTCGGCGCAAACCCGTCAATGTTCGCCGGAACGCTGCTGGCGTGCGATATGGGCGGCTTCTTCCTCGCCAAAGAGCTGGCGGGCGGCGACGTAGCAGCGTGGCTATACTCTGGGTTAATTCTCGGGTCGATGATGGGGCCAACGATTGTGTTTTCCATTCCGGTGGCGCTCGGCATTATCGAACCTTCTGACCGTCGTTATCTGGCGCTCGGCGTGCTGGCGGGCATAGTGACCATTCCGATTGGCTGTATCGCTGGTGGTCTGGTAGCGATGTACTCCGGTGTGCAGATCAACGGCCAGCCTGTTGAATTCACCTTTGCGCTGATCCTGATGAACATGATCCCGGTACTAATCGTCGCGGTACTGGTGGCGCTGGGGCTGAAATTCATTCCGGAAAAAATGATCAACGGCTTCCAGATCTTCGCCAAATTCCTCGTTGCATTGATCACCCTCGGTCTTGCCGCTGCGGTAGTGAAATTCCTGCTCGGCTGGGAACAGATCCCCGGCCTTGATCCGATCTTTATGGCCCCAGGCGACAAACCCGGGGAAGTGATGCGCGCCATTGAAGTTATCGGTTCTATCTCCTGCGTGCTGTTAGGGGCGTATCCGATGGTGCTTCTGCTGACCCGCTGGTTTGAAAAACCGCTGATGAGCGTCGGTAAAGTGCTGAATATGAACAACATCGCGGCAGCCGGCATGGTGGCAACGCTTGCCAACAACATCCCGATGTTCGGCATGATGAAGCAGATGGATACCCGCGGCAAAGTGATCAACTGCGCCTTCGCCGTTTCCGCTGCTTTCGCCCTGGGCGACCACTTAGGCTTCGCCGCTGCCAACATGAACGCCATGATCTTCCCGATGATTGTCGGCAAGTTGATCGGCGGCGTAACGGCGATTGGCGTGGCGATGATGCTGGTGCCAAAAGAAGACGCGACCACGGCTAAAGCCGAAGCGGAGGCGCAATCGTGAACACTCGCCAGCTACTGAGCGTCGGTATCGATATCGGCACCACCACCACCCAGGTGATCTTCTCCCGGCTGGAGTTGGTTAACCGTGCGGCGGTGTCGCAGGTGCCGCGCTACGAATTCATCAAACGCGAAATTAGCTGGCAAAGCCCGGTGTTCTTTACCCCTGTCGATAAACAGGGTGGTTTAAAAGAAGCGGAACTGAAAACCTTAATCCTCGAGCAATATCAGGCTGCGGGTATTGCGCCGGAAAGCGTTGATTCCGGCGCCATCATCATCACCGGCGAAAGCGCGAAAACCCGCAATGCTCGCCCGGCGGTGATGACGCTCTCCCAGTCGCTGGGCGATTTTGTGGTTGCCAGCGCCGGGCCGCATCTCGAATCCGTCATTGCGGGCCACGGTGCCGGGGCGCAAACCCTCTCTGAACAACGGCTGTGTCGGGTACTGAATATCGACATCGGCGGCGGCACGGCGAACTACGCCCTGTTCGAAGCCGGAAAAATCAGCGGCACTGCCTGCCTCAACGTTGGTGGTCGCTTGCTGGAAACCGACAGCCAGGGGCGCGTGGTTTACGCTCATAAACCGGGGCAGATGATTGTGGATGAGTGCTTCGGCGCAGGCACCGACGCCCGTTCGCTGACTGGCGTGCAGCTGGTGCAGGTTACCCGGCGGATGGCGGAACTGATTGTCGAAGTGATCGACGGAACGCTCTCGCCGCTCGCGCAGGCATTGATGCAAACCGGTTTGCTGCCCGCGGGCGTTACGCCCGAAATCATTACGCTTTCCGGCGGCGTGGGTGAATGTTATCGCCACCAGCCCGCCGACCCGTTCTGTTTTGCCGATATCGGCCCGCTGCTGGCAACGGCGCTGCATGACCATCCGCGCCTGCGTGAGATGAACGTGCAGTTTCCGGCGCAAACCGTGCGCGCCACGGTGATTGGCGCGGGTGCGCATACCCTTTCGCTCTCTGGCAGCACTATCTGGCTGGAGGGCGTACAACTGCCGCTGCGCAATTTGCCGGTGGCGATCCCGATTGATGAAACGGATCTGGTGAACGGCTGGCAACAGGCGCTGATTCAGCTCGATCTTGATCCTAAAACTGACGCGTACGTGCTGGCGCTCCCCGCCGGGCTTCCCGTGCGTTACGCCGCGGTACTGACGGTCATCAACGCGCTGGTCGATTTTGTCGCGCGTTTTCCGAATCCGCATCCCCTGCTGGTGGTGGCCGGGCAGGACTTTGGTAAAGCTCTGGGCATGTTGTTGCGCCCACAGCTACAACAACTCCCGTTGGCAGTCATTGACGAAGTGATTGTCCGCGCGGGGGACTATATCGACATTGGTACGCCTCTTTTTGGCGGATCGGTTGTGCCGGTGACGGTGAAATCACTCGCATTTCCTTCCTGAGGGAACGACTTATGAAACTAAAGACCACATTGTTCGGCAATGTATATCAGTTTAAGGATGTAAAAGAGGTGCTGGCTAAAGCCAACGAACTGCGTTCGGGGGATGTGCTGGCGGGCGTTGCAGCGGCAAGCTCACAGGAGCGCGTGGCGGCCAAACAGGTGCTGTCGGAAATGACGGTGGCGGATATCCGCAATAATCCGGTGATTGCCTATGAAGATGACTGCGTCACGCGGCTGATTCAGGACGACGTCAACGAAACGGCCTACAACCAGATTAAAAACTGGAGCATCAGTGAGCTGCGTGAGTACGTCCTGAGCGACGAAACCAGCGTTGATGACATTGCCTTTACCCGCAAAGGGCTGACCTCGGAAGTGGTGGCGGCGGTAGCGAAGATTTGCTCTAACGCGGACCTGATCTACGGCGCGAAGAAAATGCCGGTGATCAAAAAGGCCAATACCACCATCGGTATTCCAGGCACCTTTAGCGCCCGCTTGCAGCCAAACGACACCCGTGACGACGTGCAAAGTATCGCTGCGCAAATCTACGAAGGGCTTTCCTTCGGGGTGGGCGATGCGGTGATTGGCGTCAACCCGGTAACTGACGACGTGGAAAACTTAAGCCGCGTGTTGGATACCATCTATGGCGTGATCGACAAATTCAACATCCCAACTCAGGGCTGCGTGCTGGCGCACGTCACCACCCAGATCGAAGCGATCCGTCGCGGCGCGCCGGGCGGGCTGATTTTCCAGAGTATCTGCGGCAGCGAAAAAGGGCTGAAAGAGTTTGGCGTAGAGCTGGCGATGCTCGATGAAGCACGCGCTGTGGGCGCAGAGTTCAACCGTATCGCCGGGGAAAACTGCCTCTACTTCGAAACCGGGCAAGGGTCGGCGCTCTCCGCTGGCGCTAACTTCGGCGCAGACCAGGTGACGATGGAAGCGCGTAACTACGGGCTGGCGCGTCATTACGATCCGTTTATCGTCAACACCGTGGTCGGCTTTATTGGGCCGGAGTATCTCTACAACGACCGCCAGATTATCCGTGCGGGCTTAGAAGATCACTTTATGGGCAAGCTGAGCGGCATCTCTATGGGCTGTGACTGCTGCTACACCAACCACGCTGACGCTGACCAGAACCTCAACGAAAACCTGATGATCCTGCTCGCCACCGCTGGATGCAACTACATCATGGGGATGCCGCTCGGCGATGACATCATGCTCAACTACCAGACCACGGCCTTCCACGACACCGCCACTGTGCGTCAGTTACTCAACCTGCGCCCGTCACCGGAGTTTGAACGCTGGCTGGAAAACATGGGCATTATGGCAAACGGTCGCCTGACCAAACGGGCGGGCGATCCGTCACTGTTCTTCTGATGACGCGGAGATAACACATCATGGATCAAAAACAGATTGAAGAAATTGTACGCAGCGTGATGGCGTCAATGGGACAAGCGGCTCCCGCGCCGTCAGAAGCAAAGTGTGCCACCATCACCTGTGCGACACCAGTGACCACGGAAAGCTGCGCGCTGGATTTAGGTTCCGCTGAAGCAAAAGCGTGGATTGGTGTTGAAAACCCGCATCGCGCAGACGTATTAACAGAACTGCGTCGCAGCACCGTGGCCCGCGTCTGTACCGGTCGTGCGGGTCCGCGTCCGCGTACCCAGGCGCTGCTGCGTTTCCTGGCCGATCACTCTCGTTCGAAAGATACCGTACTGAAAGAAGTGCCGGAAGAGTGGGTGAAAGCGCAGGGCTTGCTGGAAGTGCGCTCTGAAATTAGCGACAAAAATCTCTACCTGACTCGCCCGGATATGGGCCGTCGCCTGTGCGCAGAAGCTGTTGAAGCGCTGAAAGCACAGTGTGTTGCTAATCCGGACGTACAGGTCGTTATTTCTGATGGCCTGTCTACTGACGCGATCACCGTGAACTATGAAGAGATCCTGCCACCGCTGATGGCGGGCCTGAAACAGGCTGGTTTGAAAGTCGGCACGCCGTTCTTTGTGCGTTACGGTCGCGTGAAAATTGAAGATCAGATCGGTGAGATCCTCGGTGCGAAAGTGGTGATCCTGCTGGTGGGCGAACGCCCGGGGTTAGGGCAGTCAGAAAGTCTTTCCTGCTACGCCGTCTACTCACCGCGTATGGCGACCACCGTTGAGGCCGATCGCACCTGTATCTCTAACATTCACCAGGGCGGCACGCCGCCAGTTGAAGCCGCAGCCGTCATTGTGGATTTGGCGAAACGTATGCTGGAGCAGAAAGCATCCGGCATCAACATGACCCGATAAGGAGGCATCATGCCAGCTTTAGATTTGATTCGACCGTCGGTCACCGCCATGCGGGTGATTGCCTCCGTTAACGCCGATTTTGCGCGTGAGCTGAAATTGCCGCCGCATATTCGTAGCCTTGGGCTGATTTCCGCCGACTCCGATGACGTAACCTACATTGCGGCTGACGAAGCGACCAAACAGGCGATGGTGGAAGTGGTGTATGGCCGCTCGCTGTATGCGGGAGCAGCACACGGCCCGTCACCGACTGCCGGTGAAGTGTTGATTATGCTGGGCGGGCCAAACCCGGCGGAAGTGCGTGCTGGTCTGGATGCAATGGTTGCGCATATTGAAAACGGTGCGGCCTTCCAGTGGGCCAACGATGCGCAAGATACGGCATTCCTTGCACATGTGGTTTCGCGTACTGGTTCTTATCTCTCTTCCACTGCGGGTATTACGCTTGGCGATCCGATGGCGTATCTGGTGGCGCCGCCGCTGGAAGCGACTTATGGCATTGATGCAGCGTTAAAATCTGCCGACGTACAGCTGGTGACTTATGTCCCGCCGCCGTCAGAAACCAACTATTCCGCCGCATTCTTAACGGGAAGCCAGGCGGCGTGTAAAGCGGCCTGTAATGCCTTTACCGATGCAGTGCTGGAAATCGCGCGGAATCCAATCCAGCGTGCGTAACGGAGGTTGCCGATGATCAATGCACTGGGATTGCTGGAAGTGGACGGCATGGTCGCCGCAATTGATGCGGCGGATGCGATGCTGAAAGCGGCCAACGTGCGCCTGCTCAGTCATGAAGTACTTGACCCTGGTAGGTTGACGCTGGTGGTGGAAGGCGATCTGGCGGCGTGTCGTGCGGCGCTGGATGCAGGTTGTGCTGCTGCGATGCGTACCGGGCGCGTCATCAGCCGCAAGGAGATCGGTCGGCCAGACGATGACACCCAGTGGCTGGTTACTGGCTTTAACCGCCAGCCGAAGCAAGCTGTAAAGGAACCCTGCGTGCCAGCTATCGTTGCGGAATCTGCTGACGAGTTGTTGGCGCTGTTAACATCAGTACGTCAGGGAATGACGGCAGGAGAAGTGGCTGCCCACTTTGGCTGGCCGTTGGAAAAAGCCAGAAATGCGCTCGAACAGCTCTTTTCTGCCGGGACGTTACGTAAACGCAGTAGTCGTTATCGTCTCAAGCCCCATTAATCTGTCGGAGGTGCCGGGTGTCATATAACACCCGGCATTAACATCATGAAAAAGCCCCGTACAGCTAATTTGCACCATCTTTATCATGACCCCTTATCCGAAAACCTGAAGCTTACGCCGAAGGTCGAAGTGGATAATGTTCATCAACGACAGACAACGGATGTCTATGAACATGCTTTGACGATTACCGCCTGGCAGCAGATTTACGATCAGCTGCATCCGGGCAAGTTTCATGGTGAGTTTACGGAAATTCTGCTTGATGATATTCAGGTTTTCCGTGAATACACCGGTCTGGCACTGCGTCAGTCGTGCCTGGTCTGGCCGAACTCTTTCTGGTTTGGTATTCCGGCGACACGCGGCGAACAGGGATTTATCGGCTCACAATGCCTGGGAAGCGCGGAAATTGCCACGCGCCCTGGCGGCACCGAGTTTGAACTGAGTACACCGGATGATTATACGATCCTGGGCGTAGTGCTTTCTGAAGATGTCATTACCCGGCAGGCTAACTTTTTGCATAACCCGGAAAGGGTGCTGCATATGTTACGTAACCAGTCGGCGCTGGAAGTGAAAGAGCAGCATAAAGCCGCGCTGTGGGGCTTTGTCCAACAGACGTTGGCGACATTTTGCGAGAACCCGGAGAATCTTCATCAGCCTGCGGTGCGTAAAGTGCTGGGGGATAATTTGCTGATGGCGATGGGGGCGATGCTGGAAGAAGCGCAACCAATGGTGACAGCGGAAAGCATCAGTCATCAGAGTTACCGCCGATTGCTTTCCCGCGCCCGTGAATATGTGCTGGAAAACATGTCCGAACCGGTAACCGTACTGGACTTGTGTAATCAACTGCACGTCAGTCGCCGCACCTTACAAAACGCATTTCACGCTATTTTGGGCATTGGCCCGAATGCATGGCTAAAACGCATTCGCCTGAACGCCGTACGCCGCGAACTGATAAGCCCGTGGTCGCAAAGTATGACGGTAAAAGACGCCGCCATGCAGTGGGGGTTCTGGCATCTGGGGCAATTTGCCACGGATTATCAGCAACTGTTTGCCGAGAAGCCGTCACTGACGCTGCATCAGCGGATGCAGGAGTTGGGATGAGGGAGTTACACCCAATCCCTGACCTTAATAAACTCACTCAACGCCGCTTCCGGAGTGCCTGCTTCTGGCTGATAATCATACTCCCAGCGTACCAGTGGCGGCATCGACATCAGAATAGATTCGGTGCGCCCGCCGGTTTGTAAGCCAAACAGCGTCCCGCGATCCCATACCAGGTTGAACTCGACATAGCGCCCGCGGCGGTACAACTGGAAATTGCGCTCGCGTTCGCCGTATTCCATTGCTTTACGCCGTTCAACAATCGGTAAATAAGCGTCGGTGTAGCCTTTGCCTACCGCCTGCATAAAGGCAAAACAGTGGTCGAAATCTGGCGTGTTCAGATCATCAAAGAACAGCCCGCCAATACCGCGCTGTTCGTTGCGATGTTTGAGGTAGAAGTATTCGTCGCACCACTTTTTGTAACGGGGATAAACGTCTTCACCAAATGGCAGGCACAGGTCACGGGCGGTGCGATGCCAGTGAATGGCGTCTTCTTCAAAACCATAGAATGGGGTTAAGTCGAAGCCGCCGCCAAACCACCAGACGGGATCGGCACCCGGTTTTTCGGCAATAAAAAACCGCACATTCGCGTGGCTGGTGGGAATGTACGGATTATGCGGATGCACTACCAGCGATACACCCATCGCCTCGAAACTGCGCCCGGCAAGTTCCGGGCGATGAGCGGTCGCGGAAGCGGGCATCGCGTTGCCGTGGACGTGAGAAAAGTTGACGCCCGCCTGTTCGAAAACACCACCATTACGCAACACCCGACTACGCCCGCCGCCACCAGCTTCACGTTGCCAGCTATCTTCGACAAACTCAGCGCCATCGACGGCGCTCAGTTGCTGACAAATTGTATCCTGAAGGTCGAGGAGGAACTGTCTAACCTGGTGTGCGTCGGGTTTCATAACTTACCGCTTTTTCGAGTGTGCTTTCTGGTTATCAAACCAGTGGAAATAACTGATCACGCCTTCAGCAATCGCTGTGGCGATTTTCTGACGAAACGCCGCCGTGCCTAATAGCCGTTCTTCTTCCGGGTTGGTGATAAACGAAGTTTCCACCAGCACCGAAGGAACTGACGGTGATTTCAACACCACAAATGCCGCTTGTTCGGTGTTGCGGCTGTGCAGCTTATGCACCGGCTTAATCTTCTTCAGAATATGCGAGCCGAGCGTCAGACTATTTTTAATGGTATCTGTTTGCACCAGATCAAACAGCACTTGTTGCAATAGGTGATCCCTGTCGGTCGCCTTTTTTCCGGCAACTTCATCAGCACGGTTTTCGCGTTCGGACAAATATTTTGCCATCGCGCTACTTGCGCCACGGTTAGAGAGGGCAAAGACCGATGCACCAGCGGCTTTCGGGTTGGTAAAGCCGTCGGCGTGAATTGACATAAACAGGTCAGCGCCATGTTTATGGGCGATTTCAACGCGATCGTACAGTGGAATAAAGGTATCGCCAGAACGCGTCAGCCGCGCATCAATGCCATGATTGCGCAAAATTGAACGGACGTTTTTGGCAATCGCCAGCACCACGTGTTTTTCTTTTGACCCGTTGCGGCCAATTGCCCCGGTATCAATCCCGCCGTGGCCTGGATCGAGAACGACTATCCGCTTGCCCCCGGCTTTTTTGGCTTTCGGCTTAGTGTGTCCGTTGCTGGTTTTTAAAGGTTCTTCTTTGGCGATGGCTTGTGACATTCCTGACAACGTCAGGGCAGCCAATCCGGCTTTCAGCACCTGGCGGCGCGAAGTGAGTGTTTTTAGTGGTTTAAAAGTGCTCATACGGCCTGAGTTGTAATAATGAAGTTCCAGATGTTATATCGTATCGCGTAATCCGTTACGACGGTTTGCTGGTGAGAATTGTTTTACTTTTCATTTCAATAAATGACAACGCGTCATTATGCCACTTTTTCAACCGATTTTCGTCAGATATTGGCTAATTCGGTCGTTCACGCCATAATCACCCTTTTAACCCCCAAAAAGGTAACTCATACCATGGAGATACGCGTATTTCGCCAGGAAGATTTCGAAGAGGTCATCACCCTTTGGGAGCGTTGCGACTTGCTGCGTCCGTGGAACGATCCGGAAATGGACATCGAACGCAAGATGAACCATGACGTCAGTTTGTTCCTGGTCGCTGAGGTGAACGGTGAAGTGGTCGGAACGGTGATGGGCGGTTATGACGGGCATCGTGGGTCTGCTTATTATCTTGGCGTGCATCCGGAGTTTCGCGGGCGCGGAATTGCTAACGCGTTGCTTAATCGACTGGAGAAAAAGCTCATTGCCCGCGGTTGCCCGAAAATTCAGATCAACGTGCCGGAAGACAATGACATGGTGCTCGGAATGTACGAACGCCTGGGATATGAACACGCTGATGTGCTGAGTCTGGGTAAGCGTTTGATTGAAGATGAAGAGTACTGAGTTTCATCCTGTCCATTATGATGCGCACGGACGCCTGCGTTTACCTTTTCTCTTCTGGCTTGTGCTACTGCTTCAGGCGCGAACCTGGGTGCTGTTTGTGATTGCCGGTGCGTCGCGTGAGCAGGGTACTGCGCTGCTGAATCTGTTTTATCCCGATCACGATAATTTCTGGCTGGGGTTAATTCCCGGCATTCCAGCAGTGCTGGCGTTTTTGCTGAGTGGTCGGCGGGTTACGTTTCCCCGTATCTGGCATGGGCTCTATTTTCTGTTGCTGTTGGCGCAAGTTGTTTTACTTTGCTGGCAACCGTGGCTGTGGCTGAACGGCGAATCGGTTAGCGGAATCGGTCTGGCGCTGGTAGTGGCGGATATTGTGGCGTTAATCTGGCTTTTGACCAATCGACGTTTACGCGCTTGTTTTGTGGTTGAGAAAGAATAACGGCACTTTTTTGCAAATTCGCACTCCAAGCAACGTTATTGAATAACCAAAGGAAGTGAGATGAAATCGCTGCGTTTAATGTTATGCGCTATGCCGTTGATGCTGACCGGCTGTTCCACGATGTCGTCAGTTAACTGGTCTGCCGCGAATCCGTGGAACTGGTTTGGGTCGTCCACCAAAGTGAGCGAGCAGGGCGTGGGTGAATTAACGGCGTCCACACCATTACAAGAACAAGCTATTGCCGATGCGCTTGATGGTGATTATCGCCTGCGCAGCGGAATGAAAACCGCTAACGGTAATGTAGTGCGCTTTTTTGAAGTGATGAAAGGCGACAGCGTGGCGATGGTCATCAATGGTGATCAAGGTACAATCAGCCGCATTGACGTTTCAGATAGCGATATTCCTGCGGACACCGGTGTTAAAATCGGTACACCGTTTAGCGACCTTTACAGCAAAGCATTTGGCAATTGCCAAAAAGCCGATGGTGATGATCGTGCTGTCGAATGTAAAGCTGAAGGCAGTCAACATATTAGCTACCAGTTCAGCGGTGAATGGAGTGGTCCTGAAGGATTAATGCCTTCGGACGATACTTTGAAAAACTGGAAAGTCAGTAAAATTATCTGGCGACGTTAATTTGCGTCTGAACAAACCGCTAATCACAAAAAACACGTAAAATAGCGCCCAACAATGCCACGGATTGCGTGGCATTATTATTTTCAGGAGGAACAATGTCTCAGGTTCAGAGTGGCATTTTGCCAGAACATTGCCGCGCGGCGATTTGGATCGAAGCCAACGTAAAAGGGGAAGTTGATGCCCTGCGTGCGGCCAGTAAAACATTTGCCGACAAACTGGCGACTTTTGAAGCGAAATTCCCGGACGCACATCTTGGTGCAGTCGTTGCCTTTGGTAACAACACCTGGCGTGCTCTGAGCGGCGGCGTTGGTGCCGAAGAGCTGAAAGATTTTCCGGGCTACGGCAAAGGTCTTGCGCCGACCACTCAGTTCGATGTGTTAATCCACATTCTTTCTCTGCGTCATGATGTAAACTTTTCTGTCGCCCAGGCGGCGATGGAAGCCTTTGGTGACTGCATTGAAGTGAAAGAAGAGATCCACGGCTTCCGTTGGGTTGAAGAGCGTGACCTGAGCGGCTTTGTTGACGGCACAGAAAACCCGGCGGGTGAAGAGACGCGTCGCGAAGTGGCGGTTATCAAAGACGGCGTGGATGCAGGCGGCAGCTATGTGTTTGTGCAGCGTTGGGAGCACAACCTGAAGCAACTCAACCGTATGAGCGTTCACGATCAGGAGATGATGATCGGCCGAACCAAAGAAGCCAACGAAGAGATTGATGGCGACGAACGTCCGGAAACCTCTCACCTGACCCGTGTTGATCTGAAAGAAGATGGCAAAGGACTGAAGATTGTTCGCCAGAGCCTGCCGTACGGCACCGCCAGTGGCACTCACGGTCTGTACTTCTGCGCCTACTGTGCGCGTCTGCATAACATTGAGCAGCAATTGCTGAGCATGTTTGGTGATACCGATGGTAAGCGTGATGCGATGTTGCGTTTCACCAAACCGGTAACCGGCGGCTATTACTTCGCGCCGTCGCTGGACAAGCTGATGGCGCTGTAAGCGTTTCTGATTCGATGATTAAAGGCCAGCCAATAGCATTACTGACTGGCCTCAGATTGTTGATAAAGTGCGCGTTGTACACGCCGGATGCGGCGTGAACGCCTTATCCGGCCTACGAAATCGTGCGAATTCAATACATTGCAGGGGCCGCGTAGGCCTGATAAGCGTAGCGCATCAGGCAGTTTTGCGTTTGTCAGCAGTCGCAGGCCATCCAGTAACACAACTGACTGGCCTTTTTATTACTTTTGCTTCAACGCCGCATACACCTGATCAACTACCCAACCATAAGTTGCAATCGGTAACTGACCGCTTTCGAACATATTGGGATTTTTTTGTGGATCGACAACTGGCGAATGCGGCTTGTTGCTTAACATCACAATCGCCATGTGATTCACCGGATCGATAACGGTTACCGTCCCGGTCCAGCCAGTGTGACCGTAGGTTTGCGGGCTTGCCAGCGTGCCAAACGTCGGCGTCATGGTGGCATTACCATTGACTCGCCAGCCAAGGCCAAAAGTGGCGTCTTCCTTTGAGCTGGTGGTGAACATCTTCACCGTTTCCGCACTGAACAGCTTCACATCGCCATAGCCACCGCCGTTCAGCATCGTTTGCATTAACACCGCAATATCGCCGGTATTGGAAAACAAGCCTGCGTGTCCGGAAACGCCGCCCATCGAATAGAACGCTTTTTCATCGTGCACCTGACCCCAGAGAGTGGAGGTGCGGATATTCGGAAAGTGGATCACGCCATCGCGGGTATTGCCGTTCAGTTCCGTCGCGGCAATTTGCTGCGGTTTAAAGCCTTTCAGCAGCGGGTTAAATACCGTATGTATCAGGCCGAGCGGGCGATAAATCGACTCTTCAACATAGCGGTCAAGCGGCTGACCGGTGACCGACTCGACGATAAATCCAAGCAGCATATAATCGACATCACTGTAAATATGCTTGCTGCCGGGCTGATACTCCAGCGGTGTGCGCTTGATCATCTCCAGCGTCTGGCCTTTATCCTGCGAATATAACGCGCCCGCGACCGCTTTATTCGGATATTGTGGGTCCGCCGGGAAACCGCCGCTGTGATGCAGCAGATCAGAAATCCGCAGCGTGTTTTTGCCTTTGATGGTGTCATTTGGACTGTCGGCAAACCCTGGAATATATTTCGCAATCAGATCGTCGGGATGCAGTTTGCCTTCGCTCATCAGCTTTTGCAGAGCGAAGTTTGTGGCGTACATCTTGGTGTTTGAGGCCAGGTCATACAGCGTCTCGGTGGTGGCTTTTACAGGCTGCGCCATCAACACGCTGCCATCGTACTTTTTCGCCATCCCCCAGGCTTTGCGATACACAATCTGATTATCTTTAATAATCAGTAGGTTTACGCCGGGATAACCGGCATCAACTTGCTGGTTAATCCAGCGATCCATCTGGTTAAGCCGTTCGACATTGAACCCTGCTTTCTCTGGCGAACTTTCTGTCAGAACAGGGTATTTTGCGGCGTTGACGCTACAGCTGACAGCCAGCAGAGAAAGATAGAGCATTGTCTGTTTCATAATCAGTCCAGATTGACGTTACGGCAGCCAAAGAGCGTGGTGAAAATAAACCCACTAACCCATGCCACCAGAATCCCACCTGCATATACCGCCATTGCCGGAAGGATACCTTGAGCGGAAGTCATCAGCGGCAGCGCCACCAGGCCAGACGGTCCGAAGGCGCTGTTTAAGCCCATTGGCAGACCCCACCAGGCTATCAGTCCGATAAACAAACCGCCCGCCGCGCCGCCTAAACAGGCGGTAACAAACGGCTTCATGCGGGGCAGGGTGACGCCGTAAATCAACGGTTCACCAACGCCCAGCAGGCCGGGAATAATCGCCCCGCGTACCTGACTGCGTAATGCGCTATGCGGTTGCGCCCGCCAGTAGAGCGCCAACGCCGCGCCCACCTGGCCCGCGCCCGCCATCGAAAGGATGGGAAATAAGCTGTTGAACCCTTGACTGTCCATTAAAGCCAGATAAACAGGAATGAAGCCCTGATGCACGCCAAACACCACGGCGATCAGGAACAGCCCGGCTAAAACCGCACAACCGAGCGGATTACTGTTCAGGTGCATAAACAACCACGACATGCCTTCAAACAGCCAGCCGCCCAGCGGCATAATGATCAGGTACGCAAGCGTAGCGGTGATCAACAGAGTGATTAACGAGGTCAGCAGCATGTCGAGATCGTCCGGCATAAAGCGGCGCACCATGCCTTCAATGCGGGCGCAGGCCCAGGCGGCAATCAACACGCCGATAATATTGCCGCGCGGATCGATGGGCAGACCGAAGAAATCGTGAAATCCGGCGTAGTAACCAGTGGTGGCAGCAGGGTTATAACCGAGCAAAAAGAGCGCGGCGATAATTGCGCCATTTACGCCTGTGCCGCCGAACGCCTGGGCCGCGTTATAGCCCACCAGAATTACCAGGAAGGTGAACAAGCCTTTGCTGAACACCTTCATAAAATTCAGCGCGTCGGGCAGCGTTCCCTGAGCATCTGCCGGAACGTGCATCACCGTGGCGATTAGCGTCGCTATCCCCAGCAACAGACCTGCAGCAATAAAACCGGGGATCAGCGGCGTAAAGATGGTGGCGAATTTGGCGAGAAATTGTTGCACGCCGGAAGTTTGTCTGGCTTTTAACTGGCGTTTATTCTGGGCGGCGATTTCCGCGGCATCCTGCACGGGTGCTTCGCCCAGCAACTCGCTCATGGCTTTTGCGGCACGATGCGCTTTGCCCGGCCCAAAAACCACCTGCACCTGATCGCTGGTCAAAATGACGCCCTTTACGCCTTCCAGGGTTTTGATATCGGGATCAACCAGTGAACTGTCATGTACACCCAGACGCAGACGCGTCATACAGTTACCACAGCTGGCGATGTTTCCCGGGCCACCGACCCGGGTAAGAATGGTGTTCAGAAGTTCACTGCTGATCTCTTTAGCCATGGGTTATTCCTTTTCCAGAGCTTTGCGAATAAAGCCGCCGTGTTGATCCAGGCGTTTTTTAGCTTCTGCGGCATCGAGATTTTTCAGCACCATCACAATAGCCGTTTTACAGTGGCGGTCGCAGGCAACCAATGCCGCTTCCGCTTGCTCAGCGCTACATCCGGTGGCGTTTTTGACGATATTGACCTGGCGTACATGCAGTTTTTCATTGGTGGCGACCACATCGACCATCAGGTTGCCGAACACTTTGCCTGACTTAATCATCAGCCCGGTGGAGAGCATATTGAGCACCAGTTTCTGCGCCGTGCCTGCTTTCATTCGCGAAGAACCCGTGACCACTTCGGCCCCAACAATCGGCGTAATAGCAAACTCTGCGGTAGTTGAAACGGCGCTCCCCGGATTACAGGAAATTCCCACTGTGCGGCAACCGAGCTGGCGGGCGTATTCCAGTCCGGCAATCACATACGGCGTACGACCGCTGGCGGCAATACCAACCACCACATCCTGTGCCGTTAAATTAATACTTTTCAGATCGTTAACGCCGCCTTCCCGGCTATCTTCCGCGCCTTCCACCGCGTGCTGAATGGCATATTCGCCGCCAGCAATCAAACCAACCACCAGGCCCGGTTTCACGCCGTAGGTCGGTGGACATTCACTGGCATCAAGAATACCCAGACGACCAGAGGTCCCCGCACCGATGTAAATCAGACGGCCGCCGCCGCTCACCTGGGCGTGAATAACATCGATCGCCGCTGCAATATCCGGCAGTACGCGCTCAACGGCGAGTGGTACGGTTTTATCTTCATCGTTGATAATCCGGCACATTTCCAGCGTCGAAACGCGGTCAATTTCAGCCGAGGCGGCGTTCGAGCCTTCGGTAATCATCTTTTCAAGTTGCATCAGTGGTGACCTTAGTATTCACAATCAAATAATTGCATATTGATGGAATCATATATCTCAATTTTCTAGTTTTAAAGGAATCATTGAGTCTGAAATCACAGAGTGTGAAGAGCGTCAAAGGGCAAAATCCGTGTGCTATGCTGCGCGCAGGATGTGGTGAGGGAGTGGAAGATGTTGTACCTGACAAAATTACGCAATGCAGAAAGTGACTTTACTGAAAATGAGCAAAAGATAGCCGACTTTCTGCAAGCCAGGGTGAGCGAACTGAAATCCGTTTCTTCACGAAATATGGCGAAACAGCTCGGTATTAGCCAGTCGAGTATTGTGAAGTTTGCTCAGAAACTCGGCGCGCAAGGGTTTACTGAATTGCGTATGGCGTTAATTGGCGAATACAGTGCCAGCCGGGAGAAAACGAATGCCACGGCACTGCACCTGCACAGTTCGATTACCAGTGATGATTCGCTGGAAGTGATCGCGCGCAAACTGAATCGCGAAAAAGAGCTGGCGCTGGAGCAAACCTGCGCGTTGCTCGATTACGCGCGGCTGCAAAAAATCATTGATGTCATCAGTAAAGCGCCATTTATTCAGATAACGGGCCTGGGCGGATCGGCGCTGGTGGGGCGCGATCTGTCGTTCAAACTGATGAAAATTGGCTATCGCGTGGCCTGCGAAGCCGACACGCACGTACAAGCCACCGTTTCCCAGGCGTTGAAAAAAGGCGATGTACAAATCGCTATCTCTTACAGCGGCAGTAAAAAAGAGATTGTCTTGTGCGCAGAAGCGGCACGAAAGCAGGGGGCAACGGTGATTGCCATTACTTCTCTGACTGACTCTCCGCTGCGGCGGCTGGCGCATTTCACACTCGATACCGTTTCCGGCGAAACTGAATGGCGTAGCTCGTCGATGTCCACCCGCACGGCGCAAAATTCTGTTACCGATTTACTGTTTGTTGGCCTTGTGCAACTCAATGATGTCGAGTCATTGAAAATGATTGAGCGCAGCAGTGAGCTAACACAACGCCTGAAATGATGCATAAAGCAGCGACTGGATTGAGATTTTCCTGAATTAGTGAGCTGATACGCAGCAATATTTTGTTTATCCTGTATTTTCAGAGGGAATGGAGTGTAACGCTCTGTATTAACAAGGAGAGCATTAAAATGGGTAAACTCACGGGCAAGACAGCACTGATTACAGGCGCATTGCAGGGAATTGGCGAAGGAATTGCCAGAACTTTTGCACGTCATGGCGCGAATCTAATTTTGCTGGATATCTCCCCTGAGATCGAAAAGCTGGCGGACGAACTGTGTGGTCGTGGTCATCGCTGTACGGCGGTTGTCGCCGATGTGCGTGACCCGGCGTCGGTAGCCGCTGCTATCAAGCGCGCGAAGGAAAAAGAAGGGCGCATTGATATCCTGGTGAATAACGCAGGCGTTTGTCGCCTGGGCAGTTTCCTCGATATGAGCGATGACGATCGCGATTTCCATATTGATATCAATATTAAAGGCGTATGGAACGTCACAAAGGCGGTGCTGCCGGAGATGATTGCCCGCAAAGATGGCCGCATTGTGATGATGTCTTCAGTCACTGGCGATATGGTGGCCGATCCTGGCGAAACGGCGTATGCCTTAACGAAAGCGGCGATTGTTGGCCTGACTAAATCGCTGGCGGTGGAGTACGCGCAGTCTGGTATTCGCGTAAATGCGATTTGTCCGGGCTACGTGCGCACGCCAATGGCGGAAAGTATTGCCCGCCAGTCGAACCCGGAAGATCCAGAATCGGTGCTGACTGAAATGGCAAAAGCAATCCCGATGCGTCGCCTCGCCGATCCGCTGGAGGTCGGCGAACTCGCGGCCTTCCTCGCATCCGATGAATCCAGCTATTTAACCGGTACACAGAATGTGATCGATGGCGGCAGCACACTGCCGGAGACGGTTAGCGTCGGCATCTGATTCACCTCTGTTTCCTCCCTGCATTTGTGGGGAGGATTTCGTTTTGAACCCGGTTCTTATTCCCTTTTCAACTTCCAAATCACCAAACGGTATATAAAACCGTTACTCCTTTCACGTCCGTTATAAATATGATGGCTATTAGAAAGTCATTAAATTTATAAGGGTGCGCAATGGCCGTTAACTTACTGAAAAAGAACTCACTCGCGCTGGTCGCTTCTCTGCTGCTGGCGGGCCATGTACAGGCAACAGAACTGCTGAACAGTTCTTATGACGTCTCCCGCGAGCTGTTTGCCGCCCTGAACCCGCCGTTTGAACAGCAATGGGCAAAAGATAACGGCGGCGACAAACTGACGATTAAACAATCTCATGCCGGGTCATCAAAACAGGCGCTGGCGATTTTACAGGGCTTAAAAGCAGACGTTGTCACTTATAACCAGGTGACCGACGTACAAATCCTGCACGACAAAGGCAAGCTGATCCCGGCGGACTGGCAGTCGCGCCTGCCGAATAATAGCTCACCGTTCTACTCCACCATGGGTTTCCTGGTGCGTAAGGGTAACCCGAAGAATATCCACGACTGGAACGATCTGGTGCGCTCCGACGTGAAGCTGATTTTCCCGAACCCGAAAACCTCCGGTAACGCGCGTTACACCTATTTAGCCGCGTGGGGCGCAGCGGATAAAGCTGACGGTGGCGATAAAGCCAAAACCGAACAGTTTATGACCCAGTTCCTGAAAAACGTTGAAGTGTTCGATACCGGCGGTCGTGGCGCGACCACCACTTTTGCCGAACGAGGGCTGGGCGATGTACTGATTAGCTTTGAATCGGAAGTGAACAATATCCGTAAACAGTATGAAGCGCAGGGCTTTGAAGTGGTGATTCCGAAAACCAATATTCTGGCGGAATTCCCGGTGGCGTGGGTCGATAAAAATGTGCAGGCCAACGGTACGGAAAAAGCAGCAAAAGCCTACCTGAACTGGCTCTACAGCCCGCAGGCGCAAACCATCATCACCGACTATTACTACCGCGTGAATAACCCGGAAGTCATGGACAAACTGAAAGACAAATTCCCGCAGACCGAGCTGTTCCGCGTGGAAGACAAATTTGGCTCCTGGCCGGAAGTGATGAAAACCCACTTCACCAGCGGCGGCGAGTTAGACAAGCTGTTAGCGGCGGGGCGTAACTGATGTTTGCTGTCTCCTCCAGACGCGTGCTGCCGGGCTTTACTTTAAGCCTTGGCACCAGTCTGCTGTTTGTGTGCCTGATTTTGCTGCTGCCGCTCTCCGCGCTGGTGATGCAGCTTTCTGAGATGAGCTGGGCGCAGTACTGGGAGGTGATCACCAATCCGCAGGTGGTCGCGGCCTACAAAGTGACGCTGCTGTCGGCGTTTGTCGCGTCGATTTTTAACGGTGTTTTCGGCCTGCTGATGGCGTGGATCTTAACCCGTTATCGCTTCCCTGGCCGCACGCTGCTTGATGCGCTGATGGATTTACCCTTTGCGCTGCCAACGGCAGTGGCCGGTTTGACGCTGGCCTCGCTCTTTTCCGTGAACGGTTTTTACGGTGAATGGCTGGCGAAGTTTGATATCAAAGTCACCTACACCTGGCTTGGGATTGCGGTGGCGATGGCCTTTACCAGCATTCCGTTTGTGGTGCGTACCGTGCAGCCGGTGCTGGAAGAGTTAGGCCCGGAATATGAAGAAGCGGCGGAAACGCTTGGTGCAACGCGCTGGCAGAGTTTCTGCAAAGTGGTGCTGCCGGAACTTTCTCCGGCGCTGGTGGCGGGCGTGGCGCTGTCGTTTACCCGTAGTCTTGGTGAGTTTGGCGCGGTGATATTTATCGCCGGGAACATCGCCTGGAAGACGGAAGTGACGTCGCTGATGATTTTCGTTCGCTTACAGGAGTTTGATTACCCGGCAGCGAGCGCGATTGCCTCGGTGATCCTCGCGGCATCCCTGCTGCTGCTGTTCTCAATTAACACTCTGCAAAGTCGCTTTGGTCGGCGTGTGGTAGGTCATTAATGGCGGAAGTTACCCAATTGAAGCGTTATGACGCGCGCCCGATTAACTGGGGCAAATGGTTTCTGATTGGCATCGGGATGCTGGTTTCGGCGTTCATCCTGCTGGTGCCGATGATTTACATCTTCGTACAGGCATTCAGCAAAGGGTTGATGCCGGTTTTACAGAATCTGGCTGACCCGGACATGCTGCACGCTATCTGGCTAACGGTGATGATTGCGCTGATTGCCGTGCCGGTGAACCTGGTGTTCGGCATCCTGCTGGCCTGGCTGGTGACACGTTTTGATTTTCCTGGGCGTCAGTTGCTGCTGACGCTGCTGGATATCCCGTTTGCCGTCTCTCCGGTGGTCGCAGGCCTGGTGTATCTGCTGTTCTACGGCTCTAACGGCCCGCTGGGCGGCTGGCTGGATGAACATAATCTGCAAATTATGTTCTCCTGGCCGGGAATGGTGCTGGTCACCATCTTCGTCACCTGTCCGTTTGTGGTGCGCGAACTGGTGCCGGTGATGTTAAGCCAGGGCAGCCAGGAAGACGAAGCGGCGATTTTGCTTGGCGCGTCTGGCTGGCAAATGTTCCGCCGCGTCACATTGCCGAATATTCGCTGGGCGCTGCTTTATGGCGTGGTGCTGACCAACGCCCGCGCGATTGGCGAGTTTGGCGCAGTATCGGTGGTTTCCGGTTCGATTCGCGGCGAAACCCTGTCGCTGCCGTTACAGATTGAATTGTTGGAGCAGGACTACAACACCGTCGGCTCCTTTACCGCTGCTGCGCTGTTGACGCTGATGGCGATTATCACCCTGTTTTTAAAGAGTATGTTGCAGTGGCGCCTGGAAAATCAGGAAAAACGCGCGCAGCAGGAGGAACATCATGAGCATTGAGATTGCCAATATTAAGAAGTCTTTTGGTCGCACCCAGGTGCTGAACGATATCTCACTGGATATTCCTTCTGGTCAGATGGTCGCGTTGCTGGGGCCGTCCGGTTCCGGAAAAACCACGCTGCTGCGCATTATTGCCGGGCTGGAGCATCAAACCAGTGGGTATATTCGCTTCCACGGCACCGACGTCAGCCGCCTGCACGCGCGCGATCGTAAAGTGGGATTCGTGTTTCAGCATTACGCGCTGTTCCGCCATATGACGGTGTTCGACAATATCGCCTTTGGCCTGACGGTGCTGCCGCGTCGCGAGCGCCCGAATGCCGCAGCTATCAAAGCGAAAGTGACAAAATTGCTGGAGATGGTGCAGCTTGCGCATCTGGCGGATCGTTATCCGGCGCAGCTATCCGGCGGCCAGAAACAGCGCGTGGCGCTGGCGCGTGCGCTTGCCGTGGAACCGCAAATTCTACTGCTCGATGAACCGTTTGGCGCGCTGGATGCGCAGGTGCGTAAAGAGCTGCGTCGCTGGCTGCGTCAGCTGCACGAAGAGCTGAAATTCACCAGTGTATTCGTTACCCACGACCAGGAAGAGGCGATGGAAGTCGCCAACCGCGTGGTGGTGATGAGTCAGGGCAATATCGAACAGGCCGATGAACCGGATCAGGTCTGGCGCGAACCGGCGACCCGTTTTGTGCTCGAATTTATGGGCGAAGTAAACCGCCTGCAGGGAACCATTCGCGGCGGGCAGTTCCACGTTGGCGCACATCGCTGGCCGCTGGGCTACACGCCTGCGTATCAGGGGCCGGTGGATCTCTTCCTGCGCCCGTGGGAAGTGGATATCAGCCGCCGTACCAGCCTTGAATCGCCACTGCCGGTACAGGTGCTGGAAGCCAGCCCGAAAGGCCACTACACC
Source organism: Escherichia sp. E4930 (assembly GCF_005845405.1). Taxonomy (NCBI): domain Bacteria; kingdom Pseudomonadati; phylum Pseudomonadota; class Gammaproteobacteria; order Enterobacterales; family Enterobacteriaceae; genus Escherichia; species Escherichia sp. E4930. Next base: position 176,081 of record NZ_VCDZ01000004.1, read on the forward strand.
CAATTAGTCGTGCAGCCGCTGGGGTGGTACAACGAACCGCTGACGGTCGTGATGCATGGCGACGATGCCCCGCAGCGTGGCGAGCGTTTATTCGTTGGTCTGCAACATGCGCGGCTGTATAACGGCGACGAGCGTATTGAAACCCGCGATGAGGAACTTGCTCTCGCACAAAGCGCCTGATAGGTTGAGTGAATGTTAAACGCCCGGAGGCGCTTTCCGCGATCCGGGCTTTTTAATGGCAAGGTTTGTAACCTGTAGGCCTGATAAGACGCGCAAGCGTCGCATCAGGTAACACCACGTATGGACAGAGATCGTGAGTACATTAGAACAAACAATTGGCAATACGCCTCTGGTAAAGTTGCAGCGAATGGTGCCGGATAACGGCAGTGAAGTGTGGTTAAAACTGGAAGGCAATAACCCGGCAGGCTCGGTGAAAGATCGTGCGGCGCTATCGATGATCGCCGAGGCGGAAAAGCGCGGGGAAATTAAACCGGGCGACGTGCTAATTGAAGCCACCAGTGGCAATACTGGCATTGCGCTGGCGATGATTGCCGCGCTAAAAGGCTATCGCATGAAATTGCTGATGCCGGACAACATGAGCCAGGAACGCCGTGCGGCGATGTTGGCTTACGGCGCGGAACTGATTCTGGTTACCAAAGAACAGGGCATGGAAGGAGCGCGCGATCTGGCGCTTGAAATGGCGAATCGTGGTGAAGGCAAGCTGCTCGATCAGTTCAATAATCCTGATAACCCTTATGCGCATTACACCACCACTGGGCCGGAAATCTGGCAGCAAACTGGCGGGCGCATTACCCATTTTGTCTCCAGCATGGGGACGACCGGCACCATTACCGGCGTGTCACGGTTTATGCACGAGCAATCCAGTACTGTGACGATTGTTGGCCTGCAACCGGAAGAGGGCAGCAGCATTCCCGGCATCCGCCGCTGGCCTGCGGAATATCTGCCAGGCATCTTTAACGCATCGCTGGTGGATGAGGTGCTGGATATTCATCAGCGCGATGCGGAAAACACCATGCGCGAACTGGCGGTGCGGGAAGGGATTTTCTGCGGTGTGAGTTCAGGCGGCGCGGTCGCTGGCGCGATACGCGTGGCAAGAGCTAACCCCGGCGCGGTAGTGGTGGCGATCATCTGCGATCGCGGCGATCGTTACCTTTCCACCGGGGTATTCGGGGAAGAGCATTTTAGCCAGGGGGCGGGGATTTAAGATTATTGCGCAGGCACTGTTTTATCCGTCTGCGCAATCAGCGCATGTAAAAAAGGTTGCGCATTTTCATCGCTCTTACCGGGCATCTTCACGATGTAAGGCTTACCGGTAATCGATGACGACGAAGCAACCTTATCAATAAACTGCTCGGCGGTATCAATGCGGTTGCGCGTGTTGCCGAGCTTCAACTTCAGATGCGAAACTGCTTCATCGCAGGTATGTTCATCACCGTTGCGCACAAATATCAAATCCCTTTTCTGTGCTAATCCATCCAGCATGGCGTTGATGCGGGCTTCTTCGTGGGCAGTTAACTTCGCGTAAGCGGGGAGTGTCATCAACAGCGTAATGACCAGACAAATGATTTTCTTCACTGAATTACCATATCCTTGTTTTGTGATAGCCGATTTGACTGCCAAAATCAGGTAAAGTTTCGGTTGGGATGCGATGAGGATCATCGGCAAGGAGAAAAATTAAATGAGTAGTTTGTTGTTGTTTAACGATAAGAGCAGAGCGTTGCAGGCGGATATTGTCGCTGTGCAGTCGCAGGTGGTGTATGGCAGCGTAGGCAACAGCATTGCCGTGCCTGCTATTAAACAGAACGGCCTGAATGTCTTTGCCGTGCCGACCGTGTTGCTCAGCAATACGCCACATTATGATACGTTCTACGGTGGTGCGATTCCGGACGAATGGTTTAGCGGTTATTTACGTGCACTACAGGAGCGCGATGCGCTGCGCCAGCTGCGCGCTGTCACCACCGGCTATATGGGAACCGCGTCGCAAATCAAAATACTTGCCGAGTGGCTGACTGTATTACGCGAAAACCATCCTGACTTATTGATTATGGTCGATCCGGTCATTGGCGATATTGATAGCGGTATCTACGTCAAACCTGATCTGCCGGAGGCGTATCGGCAATATTTGTTGCCACTGGCGCAGGGAATTACACCAAATATCTTTGAGCTGGAAATCCTGACCGGTAAAAACTGCCGCGATCTCGACAGCGCCATTGCCGCAGCAAAAAGTTTGCTTTCAGACACATTAAAATGGGTGGTTATTACCAGCGCCTCTGGTAACGAAGAAAATCAGGAGATGCAGGTGGTGGTGGTCAGTGCCGACAGCGTGAATGTCATTTCCCATTCACGGGTTAAAACTGACCTGAAAGGTACAGGCGATCTGTTTTGCGCCCAGCTCATCAGTGGCTTGTTGAAAGGTAAGGAATTAACTGACGCGGTACATAGCGCAGGCTTACGCGTGCTGGAGGTGATGCGCTACACCCAGCAACATGAGAGCGATGAATTGATTTTGCCGCCGTTGGCGGAAGCATAAAAAATGGCGCCGATTGGCGCCATTTTTCACTGCGGCAAGAATTACTTCTTGATGCGAATAACCGGGGTTTCGCCCACAGTCACGCTACCGGACAGTTTGATCAGTTCTTTGATTTCGTCCATGTTGGAGATAACAACCGGAGTCAGGGTAGACTTGGCTTTCTCTTCCAGCAGCGGGAGATCGAATTCAATCACAGTATCGCCAACTTTCACGCGCTGACCTTCTTCAGCAATACGCTTGAAGCCTTCGCCTTTCAGTTCAACAGTGTCGATACCGAAGTGAACGAACAACTCAACGCCGCTATCAGATTCGATGGAGAACGCGTGGTTGGTTTCAAAGATTTTACCAATGGTGCCGTCAACCGGAGCGACCATTTTGTTACCAGTTGGTTTGATAGCAATACCATCACCAACGATTTTTTCCGCAAAAACGACATCCGGCACGTCTTCGATATTGACGATCTCGCCAGAGAGCGGAGCAATGATCTCAATAGTTCCAGTATCCTTCTTGTCGTCGGAAACCAGAGATTTCAGTTTATCGAACAAACCCATGATCTTCTCCTAAGCAGTAAATTGGGCCGCATCTCGTGGATTAGCAGATTGTTTTTTCTTCAATGAACTTGTTAACCAGCGTCATTAACTCGTCCGTTGTCGGTTGAGCAAGAGCCTGCTCTGCTAACACCTTCGCATCTTCGAAGTTCGTGTTACGGATAATCTTCTTAATGCGCGGGATAGAAATGGCGCTCATAGAGAATTCGTCCAGACCCATCCCCAGCAACAGAAGTGTAGCACGTTCATCGCCAGCAAGCTCACCACACATACCTGTCCATTTGCCTTCAGCATGAGAAGCATCAATAACTTGCTTGATCAAGTTCAGCACGGACGGTGACATTGGCTGGTAAAGGTGTGAAATCATATCATTACCACGGTCAACTGCCAGAGTGTACTGCGTTAAATCATTGGTGCCGATACTAAAGAAATCAACTTCTTTGGCTAAATGACGCGCAATTGTCGCGGCAGCCGGTGTTTCCACCATTACGCCAATTTCAATTGACTCGTCAAACGCTTTACCTTCGTCGCGCAGTTCCTGTTTGTAGATTTCGATCTCTTTGCGCAGTGCACGCACTTCTTCAACAGAGATGATCATCGGGAACATGATGCGCAATTTACCGAAAGCAGAGGCACGCAGGATAGCGCGAAGCTGATCGCGCAGGATCTCTTTACGATCCATCGCGATACGGATAGCACGCCAGCCGAGGAACGGGTTCTCTTCTTTCGGGAAGTTCATGTACGGCAGCTCTTTATCGCCGCCAATGTCCATGGTACGAACAATAACTGCCTGTGAGCCACACGCTTCAGCCACCGCTTTGTAAGCAGCAAACTGTTCTTCTTCGGTTGGCAGCGCGTCACGGTCCATGAACAGGAATTCGGTACGATACAGACCAACGCCTTCAGCGCCGTTACGCTCTGCACCTTCAACGTCACGAACAGTACCGATGTTAGCGCACACTTCGACCTGGTGACCGTCCAGCGTAATTGCTGGCAGATCTTTCAGTTTAGCAAGCTCTGCTTTTTCAGAAGCAACTTGCTCCTGAACGGCGCGCAGTTTATCAATAACTTCATTGGTTGGATTGACGTAAACTTGATTGTTTACGGCATCCAGAATCAGATAGTCGTCGTTTTTCACCTGAGAGGTGACGCTACCGGTACCCACGATGGCTGGCAGTTCCAGAGAACGCGCCATAATAGAGGTGTGGGAAGTCCGGCCACCCGCGTCGGTGATGAAACCCAGCACCTTCTTCAGGTTTAGCTGTGCGGTTTCAGACGGCGTCAGGTCAGCGGCAACCAGGATTACTTCATCCTGAATGGCGCTCAGGTCGATGATCTTCAGCCCAAGGATGTTGCGCAGCAGGCGCTTACCGATATCACGTACGTCAGCCGCACGCTCTTTCAGGTATTCGTCATCCAGTTCTTCCAGGGCAGAAGCCTGACCTTCGATAACTTCATGAGCAGCTGCATCAGCGGTCATGTGCTTATCTTTAATCAGGGCTATGATTTCCTGCTCCAGCTCCTCATCTTCGAGCAACATAATATGCCCTTCGAAGATGGCTTCTTTTTCTTCACCGAACGTTTCACCAGCTTTCGTTTTGATCGTTTCCAGCTGGGCAGATGCCTTGGCACGACCGCTCAGAAAACGTTCAACTTCCTGATCAACCTGGTCGGCAGAAATTTTTTTCCGGTCAATGACGATTTCGTCTTCTTTCAAAAGCAGAGCTTTACCGAAAGCGATACCCGGGGATGCTAAAATGCCTGAAATCATAACCCTACCTTACTTGTGACTGATTTTTAAAAGAACCCGGGAAATTACTCGAGTTCCGCCATCAGTTTAACCAGATGTTCAACCGCTTTTTGCTCGTCTTCGCCTTCTGCAGAGATAGTCACAACGGTGCCTTGAGTCAGGCCCAGAGTCTGCAGTTTGAACAGGCTTTTGGCGCTGGCGCTTTTGCCGTTAGAAGTCACAGTAATTTCAGAAGTGAAGCCCTTAGCTTCTTTTACAAACTGGGCAGCAGGGCGGGTGTGCAGACCGTTCGGAGCGGTAATGGTAACTTCTTGCTGGAACATTGTATTTCCCCAACTTATAGGTTTAGTGTTGTGGAACTAAAGTCTAGCCTGGCGGTTCGACTTTAGCCTGTATTGTTAGCGCCAGTTTTAACAGACGCGACGCACGAAGTGCTCTATACAGTCCATTGCTGGCGGATGTTGGCCGCTGACGTTTCGTTCATCATTAAACATTATGCCGCTAAAGGAAGACTTGAACCAAATCATAAAATCGATTCAGCTAAGGCTTTTCCTGTAACGATTAATTTCGCGCATCAAAATAATTAGTCAGGTTAAATACCAGTTCCGACAAGTTGAATCAATGCCAGGAGGGGTGAAAGTTTGAAGCAGGCCACAAAAAAGCACCTGAAAAGGTGCTTTTTTACGCATTTTTAACAAGCTGGCATTACTGTTGCAGTTCTTTCTCGGTAAAGAGATCGGCAAACAGTGCAGTGCTTAAATAACGCTCACCCGATGATGGTAGAATAACCACAATATTCTTATTGGTAAAGCTTTCATCTTCTTGTAGTTTCAACGCCGCAGCAACAGCCGCGCCGGAAGAGATCCCGGCAAGAATGCCTTCTTCTTCCATCAGGCGACGCGCAGTAGAGATGGCTTCTTCATTGGTGATGCCAATAACTTTGTCGACCAGTTTGAGATCAAGGTTAGCCGGGATAAAGCCAGCACCGATGCCCTGGATTTTATGCGGCCCGGGTTTGATTTCTTCACCTGCCATCGCCTGGGCGATAACGGGAGAGTCGGTTGGTTCAACGGCGACAGAGATGAGGTCAGTCTTGCCTTTGGTGCCTTTTATGTAGCGGCTGACGCCGGTCAGCGTACCGCCAGTGCCGACACCAGCAATAAACACATCGACCTGACCGTCAGTATCTTCCCAGATCTCCGGGCCGGTGGTTTTTTCATGAATTTCCGGGTTTGCCGGATTGCTGAATTGTTGCAGCAGCAAGTATTTTTCTGGATTGCTGGCAACAATTTCCTCCGCTTTTTGAATCGCGCCTTTCATGCCTTTAGCACCTTCGGTCAGCACCAGGTTTGCACCTAACGCTTTGAGCAGCTTGCGGCGTTCAATACTCATGGTTTCCGGCATGGTCAGAGTGAGTTTATAACCGCGAGCGGCAGCCACATACGCCAGTGCAATCCCGGTATTGCCGCTGGTTGGCTCCACCAACTCAACGCCCGGCTTCAGTACGCCGCGCTTTTCGGCATCCCAAATCATATTGGCACCGATACGGCACTTAACGCTGAAGCTGGGGTTTCGGGATTCCACCTTCGCCAGATACGTCCGTTACCGATGCGATTCAGGCGAACCAGCGGTGTGTGACCGATAGTCAGCGAGTTATCTTCAAAAATCTTACTCATGGCCTGTCCTTAACTGTATGAAATTGGGATACAACAGGTAGCATACCCGCTCAGAGAATATGCGGAAGTAAGGATTTAGCATATCTATATGCAGAAGGGAAATAATGGCTCGCAAGATGGAATAAGGGGCGGCATAAGCCACCCCTGTTCCACACATAATGTTTACAAAATAATCGGTAAATTGTTACCGCCATAATGCATGTTTAGCGCGGTAGCAATCGACCCACATCGCCGTAGCGCCACAAACGGCCACCGGCATGATGAACAGGTTGAGTACCGGGATCATCGTGAACAAGCTGGTTAAAGCACCAAACTGCATATTAGTGATTTTGCGCGTGCGCAGGGCAGTGCGCATCTCTTTGAATGGCACTTTGTGGTTATCGAACGGATAGTCGCAGTACTGGATGGCTAACATCCAGGCGCTGAACAGGAACCACAGCACCGGTGCAACGGTTTGCCCAATGCCAGGGATGAAGTAAAGGATCAGCAATACAATCGCGCGCGGCAGATACCAGGCAAACTTTTGCCATTCACGTTTCATAATCCGCGGCACATCTTTCATGATGCCGAAAATACCGGTATCCGGTGGCGTAGCGCCAGTCAGTCTTGCTTCCAGTTGTTCAGCCAACAAACCGTTAAATGGTGCGGCAATCCAGTTGGCGATGGTGGAGAAAAAATAGCCAAAAACCAGTAGCACGGAGATAACCGCTACAGGCCACAGCAAATAGCTCAACCATTGCAGCCAGTCAGGTACGTGACTCATTAACGACGGGATCCAAACATCCAGCTGGCTAAAGAGCCACCAGAACGCGCCTCCCATCAACAAGATATTGATCAACAGCGGTAAGATGACAAAACGGCGAATCCCAGGTTGCGAGACGAGCTTCCAGCCTTGCGCAAAATAGTAAAAACCGCTGCGTGAGGCAGATGTGAATGTTGAAACCATAATCAGGATATGCTCCTTTTGACCAATCCCAGGAAAGTTCTGCGTATTTTACCGGGTATTTGCGCAATGGACAGTTAGGATATGTTCGAAAAACCAGCAAAAAGCACGATTTCATCTATCTTTGTGCTGTGAAAGTTAATAGTGCACTTGCACTTGAGGTAATCGACAAATACTCTTAGTGAGTAAATGTTTGCCGTGGTGGCAAGGTGTTAGAACAACAGAGAATATAATGATGCAGGATTTGCGTCTGATATTAATCATTGTTGGCGCGATCGCCATAATCGCTTTACTGGTACATGGTTTCTGGACCAGCCGTAAAGAACGATCTTCTATGTTTCGCGATCGGCCACTAAAACGAATGAAGTCAAAACGTGACGACGATTCTTATGACGAGGATGTCGAAGATGATGAGGGCGTTGGTGAGGTTCGTGTTCACCGCGTAAATCATGCCCCGGCTAACGCCCAGGAGCATGAGGCTGCTCGTCCGTCGCCGCAACACCAGTACCAACCGCCTTATGCGTCTGCGCAACCGCGTCAACCGGTTCAGCAGCCGCCTGAAGCGCAGGTACCGCCGCAACATGCTCCGCATTCAGCGCAGCCTGTTCAGCAACCGCAGCCAGTGCAACAACCGCAGCCAGTACAGCAGCCGGCTTACCCGCCGCAGCCTGAACAGCCGGTTGCTTCGCAGGTGCCTCCAGCTCCGCAGCCTACTTTCCAGACCGCGGAACCTGTAGCGGCACCGCAGCCTGAACCTGTAGCTGAACCAGCGCCTGTGATGGATAAGCCGAAGCGCAAAGAAGCGGTGATCATCATGAACGTCGCGGCGCATCACGGTAGCGAGCTGAACGGCGAACTGCTTCTTAATAGCATTCAACAGGCGGGCTTTATCTTTGGCGATATGAATATTTATCATCGCCATCTTAGCCCGGATGGCAGCGGCCCGGCGTTATTCAGCCTGGCGAATATGGTGAAACCGGGAACCTTTGATCCTGAAATGAAGGATTTCACAACGCCGGGTGTCACTATCTTCATGCAGGTGCCGTCTTACGGTGATGAACTGCAAAACTTCAAGCTGATGCTGCAATCCGCGCAGCATATTGCCGATGAAGTAGGCGGCGTAGTGCTTGACGATCAGCGCCGTATGATGACTCCGCAGAAACTGCGCGAGTATCAGGACATCATCCGCGAAGTCAAAGACGCCAACGCCTGATACACTTAGGGCAAATTAACTTCTTTTCGAACCCCCGCTTGTCGGGGGTTTTTAGCATTGATGGTGCGATATGGAATCAATCGAACAACAACTGACAGAACTGCGAACGACGCTTCGCCACCATGAATATCTTTATCATGTGATGGATGCGCCGGAAATTCCCGACGCTGAATACGACAGGCTGATGCGCGAGTTGCGTGAGCTGGAAGCCAAACATCCAGAGCTGATTACCCCTGATTCACCTACCCAACGTGTAGGTGCTGCGCCGCTGGCAGCCTTTAGCCAGATCCGTCATGAAGTGCCAATGCTGTCCCTGGATAACGTATTTGATGAAGAAAGTTTTCTCGCTTTCAACAAACGCGTACAGGATCGTCTGAAAAACAACGAAAAAGTGACCTGGTGCTGTGAGTTAAAGCTCGATGGGCTTGCCGTCAGCATTCTGTATGAGAATGGTGTATTGGTAAGCGCGGCGACCCGTGGCGATGGCACTACTGGGGAAGACATCACGTCTAACGTGCGTACCATTCGCGCCATTCCGCTGAAACTGCATGGTGAGAATATTCCAGCACGTCTGGAAGTGCGTGGTGAAGTGTTCCTGCCGCAGGCGGGCTTTGAGAAGATTAACGAAGAGGCGCGACGCACGGGCGGAAAAGTGTTTGCTAACCCACGTAATGCGGCGGCAGGTTCTCTGCGCCAGCTTGATCCGCGTATCACTGCGAAGCGACCGCTTACTTTCTTCTGCTATGGCGTTGGCGTACTGGAAGGTGGCGAATTGCCGGACACTCATCTGGGCCGCTTAATGCAGTTTAAAGCGTGGGGATTACCAGTCAGCAATCGGGTAACGCTTTGCGAATCAGCAGAAGATGTGTTGGCGTTTTACCACAAAGTGGAAGAAGACCGCCCGACGCTGGGCTTTGATATTGACGGTGTAGTCATTAAGGTCAACTCGCTGGCGCAGCAGGAGCAACTTGGCTTTGTTTCCCGCGCCCCGCGCTGGGCTGTTGCGTTTAAATTCCCTGCGCAGGAACAAATGACTTTTGTGCGTGATGTAGAGTTTCAGGTTGGGCGTACAGGTGCGATTACGCCCGTTGCGCGTCTGGAACCTGTCCATGTTGCAGGCGTGCTGGTGAGCAACGCCACACTGCATAACGCCGACGAAATTGAACGTCTCGGTTTACGCATTGGCGATAAAGTGGTGATTCGCCGCGCAGGTGACGTGATCCCGCAGGTGGTTAACGTTGTGCTTTCTGAACGACCGGAAGATACCCGTGAGGTTGTATTCCCGACGCATTGTCCGGTATGTGGTTCTGACGTGGAACGTGTAGAAGGCGAAGCCGTGGCTCGCTGTACTGGTGGCCTGATTTGCGGTGCTCAACGTAAAGAATCGCTGAAACACTTTGTTTCCCGTCGTGCGATGGACGTTGATGGCATGGGTGACAAAATTATCGACCAACTAGTTGAAAAAGAATACGTCCACACTCCGGCGGACCTGTTCAAACTCACCGCAGGCAAACTTACCGGGCTGGAGCGAATGGGGCCGAAATCGGCACAAAATGTGGTTAACGCGCTGGAAAAAGCGAAAGAAACCACCTTTGCCCGCTTCCTCTATGCCCTTGGCATCCGTGAAGTCGGTGAGGCTACCGCAGCCGGTCTGGCGGCATATTTTGGCACGCTGGAAGCGCTGGAATCAGCCTCGATTGAAGAGCTGCAAAAAGTGCCAGACGTCGGGATCGTGGTGGCATCTCATGTTCACAACTTCTTTGCCGAAGAAAGCAACCGCAATGTCATCAGCGAGCTGTTGGCGGAAGGCGTTTACTGGCCTGCGCCGGTGGTGATTAACGCGGAAGAGATCGACAGCCCGTTTGCCGGTAAAACTGTGGTGCTCACCGGTAGCTTAAGTCAGATGTCGCGTGATGACGCTAAAGCTCGACTGGTCGAACTGGGCGCGAAAGTGGCGGGCAGCGTGTCGAAGAAAACCGATCTGGTGATTGCCGGAGAAGCTGCAGGCTCTAAACTGGCGAAGGCGCAGGAACTGGGCATTGAAGTCATCGACGAAGCGGAAATGCTGCGTTTGCTGGGGAGCTGAGGTGGAGAAAGAGCAGCTGATTGAAATTGCCAATACGGTGATGCCGTTTGGCAAGTACAAAGGGCGTCGCTTAATTGACCTGCCGGAAGAGTATCTGCTGTGGTTTGCCCGCAAAGATGAGTTTCCGGCAGGCAAACTTGGTGAGTTAATGCAAATCACGTTGCTGATTAAAACCGAGGGGCTGACACAACTGGTCCAGCCCCTGAAACGTCCGCTTTAAACTTTTCCGGCGCTGCTTTCCTGCTGCGCCTGCAGTTGCTCGGTCTGGCGCTTATAACGACGCGCCAGTACCGCGCAAACCATCAGTTGGATCTGATGGAAAATCATCAACGGCAGTACCATCATACCGATCACCGATGTGGGGAACAGAATGTTCGCCATCGGAATACCATTCGCCAGACTCTTTTTCGAGCCACAGAAGACGATAGTGATTTCATCCGCCTTATTGAAACCCAGTCGACGCGCCATAAAGACGTTAATCACAATCACAATAGCCAGCAATACGCAGCTAACTACCACAATAAACAGCAGCGAACCCCAACCGACTTTGTGCCAGATGCCGTTAACGACGGCTTCGCTGAATGCCGTATAAACGACCAAAAGAATGGATGTCTGGTCGGTTTTTGCTATCCACTTTTTATTGCGTGCTACCCAGTTACCAATCCACGGGCGAGAAAGATGTCCCAGCACGAACGGCAGCAGTAGTTGCAACATAATCTTACCGACCTGTTCCAGACTGCCTTCTGCACCGTGGATATTCATTACCAGACCGACCAGCAACGGCGAAAGGAAAATCCCCAGCAGGCTGGATGCCGACGCAGAACAAACCGCCGCCGCGACATTACCGCCCGCCATTGAAGTAAAGGCGATTGCAGACTGCACGGTAGCCGGGAGAATGCACAAATAGAGAAAACCGGAATAGAGCATCGGATCGACATTTACCGGTTTCCACCAGGCAAACAGTACGCCCAGAATCGGAAACAGTACGAAGGTGCTGCACATTACCCACAAATGCAATCGCCAGTGACTACCGCCAGCAATTATCGCCTCACGCGACAGCTTAGCGCCGTGCATAAAGAACAACAGGGCAATAGCTGCCGTGGTCAGATTTTCAAAGAAGGGGACAAAACCGCCTCTGGCCGGAAAGAAAGAAGCCAGCAATACCACCGTGATCAGGGTTAAGGTGAAAGGATCGAGGATACGAAAAAGTTTCATAAAGACTCCAGATGACCGATGCTTTCATTGTGCGTTGTTCTGATTGATAAATAAAACTGAATTGCTTATCAATTTGTGCGTGGTAATGGGAAGTCAGGGGGGGAGCTTCGCCTGGTTGGCAAATAGGGGCCGTTAACTGAGGGAACTATGTGACAGCCGAAAAAATCACAGAAGGTTATTACTACTGATGTACATAGCAGTTTTAGCATGATCAGCGCTGGTTTAGAACGGGTATTTTATTGAATAAAGAATGTCACCCGGAGAGAGCGTTTCACTCACTTTATTATTAACGGTGCGGTAAAACTATGAGGGCAGACTCAGGTTTAATAACAGGAACTGCCTTTTAATTGTATATTTCACGCGAACAATAAATATCATGAATGTGATTGCTTCATATATTTTTGATGTGATTGTTTAGTGTTGCTGTTACTGGGTTAGTGGTTTATCTAAAAACTCATGATCATTACGCAATATTAGGGTGGCTTTCTTAATGTTTTCAGAATCGATATCAAATCGCAATTGATCATTACAATAAAAGATATTGGTAAATTTGATGTGTTTCAGGATATTTAAAGGGGAGGCTCAAATCGAAGGGGACGACGGTGAATCTAAAACTACAGTTAAAAGTTCTTTCATTTCTGCAATTCTTTTTGTGGGGAAGTTGGCTAAACACATTTGGTTCTTATATGTTTATTACGCTGCGCTTCAAAGGAGAAAATATTGGTGCAGTCTACAGTACATTGGGTATTGCAGCGGTGATAACGTCAACACTATTTGGCATTGTGGCAGATAAATGGATTAGCGCTAAATGGATTTATGCCGCTTGTCACTTTTTTGGCGCGGTAACATTATTTATCGCGGCATCTGTTACAACGCCTTCGGCAATGTTCATTGTCATTTTACTTAACTCTCTCGTTTATATGCCAACGCTTGGCTTGAGTAATACGATTTCCTATTACCGTATACAAAATGCGGGTATGGATATTGTGACTGAGTTTCCACCAATACGCATCTGGGGAACGATCGGATTTATTGTTGCGATGTGGGCAGTAAGTCTGGCGGGTTTTGAATTAAGTCATATGCAATTGTATATCGGAGCGGCGGCTTCATTAGGATTAAGTCTGTTTACGTTGACATTACCCGTTGTACCGATGGCTAAATCTAACCAGGCCCAAGGAATAATAGACGTTCTCGGGCTGCGTGCATTTGCACTGTTCAAAAATAGCAAAATGGCTATTTTCTTTATCTTTGCCATGCTGCTTGGGGCAGAATTACAGATTACCGGAATGTTTGGAAATACTTTTCTCCACAGCTTCGAGAGTGTTCCAGAGTTTGCCAATAGTTTTGTTGTCACCCATGCTTCTATTTTGTTATCGATTTCTCAGATATCCGAAGTTTGTTTCATTCTTGCTATTCCATTTTTTCTGAAAAAATATGGTATTAAAAATGTCATGCTGATGAGCATGATTGCCTGGATGCTGCGCTTTGGTTTATTCGCTTATGGCGATCCTTCATTCGGCGGTACTATTCTGTTAATTCTTTCGATGATTGTTTATGGCTGTGCCTTTGACTTCTTCAATATATCTGGCTCGGTATTTGTTGAACAAGAAGTTGATCCCTCGATCCGTAATAGTGCTCAGGGCGTATTCCTGATGATGGCCAATGGTTTTGGTTGTATTCTGGGCGGTTTTATTAGTGGCAAAGTCGTCGATTATTTAACAACGAATGGTAACCCGCAATGGGCAACCATTTGGCTGGTATTTGCTGGGTATTCACTGGTTCTTGCTCTCGCATTTATGGTGTTGTTTAAATATAAACACAACGGTGCCACGACGACGTCCAGTCATTACGCCTGATACGGTATTTATCAAAATTAATAATGTTTTACAGGATTCGTAAAGGAGGATGTTATGGCAAATCAATTGTATAACCAATGTCGGGTCTATTGTGCACCCTGGCGATTAGATGCTTTAAATTTAAATGACATCATCGATCAATGGATTGACGATGGTCTGTTACCGCCCCTGATCCATACTTTTCTTCCTTATCGTGATGATGCCGGTGCCTCCAGTGAAGAGGAGATTTTTGTTAACGATGTCGCGAATATGGACAACAGCGTTGGGGTTATCGGTTATTTCGATGGCGGAACCTATGATTCCGGTTGTGCGTGGGAAGTGGGCTATGCATGGGCTTTAGGAATGCCGGTACATCTGGTTACGACCGACTTTCTCTTATGGGCGGCAGGTAACTCTTCAGAGTTTTACCCTATAAGTAAGCTGATAAATTATGTAGCAAAAGTTGTATCAGTGTCAGATTCTGATGCCAGTATCAGCAACTATCGTGAACAAACATCAGACATCATCAATCGTGCATTGCAAATATTTCAGCAAAATTTAATTGCCGACTTCGGCACGACGATTACTCCAGCTATACCCGTTACTCCACTGCCCATTGAGTATGATTATTATCTTGATCCTAACTTTATGTATACAGAACCATCTCGGGGCTTACTGGAGAATATCAAAGACGCGATCGTTAGTGTGGGTAAAACATTTATCGTTGGTGACAACATGAATGATATTGCGACTGATATTGATAATTTAAGAAAATCCAGACAAGCCATTTTTTATTCTGATACCTTTGAGCCGAATGTTGACACCGGTATTATGAATGGCATTGCCTATGCATTAGGGCAGCAATCGATTATTTATTGTAGTAAGCAACAAAAGTATCAGTCTGCACTGACGACCGATTATCTAAATTTAATGATAACCTGGTCATCAACGGTGGCACATTCATTTGCAGAGCTTGAAGCATTGATTGACAACAAAGAAATGTAATATTTTATTCTTCTTGATTATCAGGTGAGTGATTGCCTGATAATCAACTTTTTAAATTAACTACCAAAATAAATTATACCGTCGTTATATCTCTCTGCCGGGGGACGGTATGATCGATTTAAAAAATATATTGAATATCTCTGGCAAATGTATTGGTCAGTCACGACTTTTTCTCGTTATAAGAAGAAGTGACACATATTTAACGAATAATGTTTATTACAAGGACTTTCCATGACCCAATCTCATTTTTCACAAAACCCGTGGTATTGCGCAGATATCATTCGTCGCCACAAACCAAACTTTACCCCACGTGTTGCGTTTATTCTTGGTTCGGGGCTGGGTGCGTTGGCTGAACAGATTGAAGGCGCGGTCGCTATTTCTTATAGCGATTTGCCGGGATTTCCGGTGAGCACCGTACATGGTCACGCAGGAGAGTTGGTCCTCGGCATGCTCTCTGGTGTGCCTGTAGCTTGCATGAAAGGTCGTGGCCATTTTTATGAGGGCCGCGGAATGACAGTCATGACTGATGCGATTCGCACGTTCAAGTTGCTGGGCTGTGAGTTGTTGTTCTGCACTAATGCTGCAGGCTCGCTTCGCCCGGAAGTGAGGGCGGGCAGTTTGGTTGCGCTGAAAGATCACATCAACACGATGCCAGGCACACCGATGACAGGCCTTAATGATGATCGCTTCGGCGAGCGTTTTTTCTCATTAGCGAACGCTTATGATGCTGATTATCGGGCCGTTTTGCAGTCCGTCGCGCAGGAAGAAGGTTTTCCGCTCACAGAGGGCGTTTTTGTTTCTTATCCAGGGCCTAACTTCGAAACGGCGGCAGAAATTCGCATGATGCAGATGATTGGCGGTGACGTTGTGGGTATGTCTGTAGTGCCTGAAGTGATTACCGCACGTCATAGCGAAATGAAAGTCGTTGCTGTGTCTGCAATAACTAATATGGCGGAAGGTTTAAGCGATGTGAAATTGTCACATGCCCAAACGCTGGCTGCAGCGGAATTATCCCGGCAAAACTTTATCAATCTGATTTGCGGATTCTTACGCAAAATCGCCTGAAAGCAATAAAAAATGGCCTCGCGGATGGGGCCATCTCACTGCGATAAGGAAACCAAAAATGAATATCGCAACGCGTTTAAAGATTATGTCTTTTCTGCAATATTTTATCTGGGGGAGTTGGTTAGTTACCCTCGGCTCTTACATGATAAACACCTTACATTTTACCGGGGCTGATGTTGGTATGGCATACAGCTCTAAAGGCATTGCGGCAATTATTATGCCAGCCATTATGGGTATTATTGCAGATAAATGGTTACGAGCTGAACGTACCTATATGCTGTGCCACTTTATTTGCGCCGGGGTACTTTTTTATGCCGCCTCCGTGACTGAACCGAATATGATGTTCTGGATAATGTTGCTTAACGCAATGGCGTTCATGCCCACTATTGCATTGTCCAATAGTGTTTCTTATTCGTGTCTGGCCCAAGCCGGATTAGATCCGGTAACCTGTTTTCCGCCAATCCGTGTTTATGGCACTGTGGGATTTATTGTCGCCATGTGGCTGGTGAGTTTATTGCATCTGGAGTTAAGTAGTGTGCAACTGTATATTGCTTCTGGCGCTTCTTTAGTGTTAGCGGTCTATGCATTAACGCTACCGAAAATTCCAGTGGCGGAGCATAAAATCAGCACTACGCTTTCCAGTAAATTAGGTCTGGATGCGTTTGTGTTATTTAAAAATCCGCGTATGGCGATTTTCTTTTTATTTGCCATGTTATTAGGTGCGGTACTACAAATTACTAACGTTTTTGGTAACCCGTTCCTGCACGATTTTGCTCGTAACCCTGAATTTGCTGATAGCTTCGTGGTGAAATATCCTTCCATCCTGCTCTCTGTTTCGCAAATGGCGGAAGTCGGCTTCATTCTTACTATTCCCTTCTTCCTGAAGCGTTTTGGCATAAAAACCGTCATGTTGATGAGTATGGTCGCGTGGACATTACGCTTTGGCTTCTTTGCCTTTGGCGACCCATCGCCAGGTGGCTTTGTATTATTGTTGTTATCGATGATTGTGTATGGCTGTGCGTTCGACTTTTTTTAATATCTCAGGTTCAGTGTTTGTCGAACAGGAAGTGGATTCCAGTATTCGCGCAAGCGCTCAGGGCTTATTTATGACGATGGTCAACGGCGTAGGGGCGTGGATCGGCTCTCTTCTGAGTGGTATGGCGGTTGACTATTTCACGGTTGATGGTGTGAAAGACTGGCAAACTATCTGGTTGGTATTTGCTGCGTATGCGCTGGCCCTGGCAGTGATCTTTGCCCTGTTTTTCCGTTATAAGCATGAACCTGAAAAAATGGCACAAAAATCATTAGCTCACTGATGTAAACGGGGTTGACCTTTATTGCAATGTGCTAGATTTGGAGCCTTACCAAACTTATGGAGCGCAATAATCATGGAAAGTACGCATCGTATTGATCTCAAGTTATTGCGCTATTTTCTTGCGGTTGCAGAAGAACTTCACTTTGGGCGGGCGGCTGCGCGGCTCAATATGTCGCAGCCGCCATTAAGTATTCATATTAAAGATCTGGAACAACAACTGGGCACGTTGCTGTTCGTTCGTCATTCGCGCAGTGTGGCGCTCACTCATGCGGGAAAAATTTTACTGGAAGAATCACGACGGTTACTGGCGAATGCCAGTCAGGCGATGGCACGGGTTGAGCAGATTGGTCGCGGTGAGGCAGGGCGGATTGAGCTGGGCGTGGTGGGAACAGCAATGTGGGGGCGAATGCGTCCGGCGATGCGGTGCTTTCTGAAAGAATGCCCCAATGTTCATGTCTCATTTCGTGAAAAATCACCAGGCATGCAAATGGCGTTGCTGGAGCGGCGGGAACTGGATGCGGGTATCTGGCGGATGGCGATTGAACCAACCACGGGGTTTACCAGCTTACGCTTACATGAATCCTCTTTTCTGGTTGCTATTCCGCAAGACCATCATCTGGCATCGCGAGATGCCATCCCGCTAACCGCATTACGCAATGAATACTTTGTAACGCTGCCTTCCGTCCATTCTGACTGGGCGTTTTTACAGCGCGTTTGTCAGCAGGCAGGTTTTTCACCGATGATCGTCCGGGAGGCCGTAGAGCCGCAAACTGTGCTGGCGATGATCAGTATGGGATTGGGCGTGACATTAATGGCAGATAGCTATGCCCAGATGAGTTGGCCCGGTGTGGTATTTCGTCCACTGGAAGAACGTATTCCGGCAGATCTGTATATTGTCTATGAACAGCAACACGCGACGCCTGCGCTGGAGAGGTTGGTTAATGCTTTGATCGCGTGAAGGAATATCGCAGATAGCAAAAAAGCGCCTTTAGGGCGCCTTTTTACATTGGTGGGTCGTGCAGGATTCGAACCTGCGACCAATTGATTAAAAGTCAACTGCTCTACCAACTGAGCTAACGACCCGAAGTGGTGGGTGATGACGGGATCGAACCGCCGACCCCCTCCTTGTAAGGGAGGTGCTCTCCCAGCTGAGCTAATCACCCGATACTGCGCTGGATACTACAAACTGCTTCCACCAAACACACCGCAATTAGTGGTGGGTCGTGCAGGATTCGAACCTGCGACCAATTGATTAAAAGTCAACTGCTCTACCAACTGAGCTAACGACCCACTTTTTCGTTGCTTTCGGTTTGTTTGATATCCCGTGGCAACGGCGGCATATATTACTGATTTCAGACTTGAGCGCAACAAAAATTTCGATGTAGATCACTCAACTGCTTATGAATCGCACGACACGACCAGAAATAATGCGACTTCTGGTCGCGTGTTATGCATTACATGGCGTTCAGACGTTTTTGGGCCTGTTTAGCACCATCAGTACCAGGGTATTTACTGATAACCTGCTGGTACACGGCTTTTGCTTTCGCGGTGTCACCTTTGTCCTGCATGATGACGCCAACTTTAAACATCGCATCCGCAGCCTTCGGCGACTTCGGATAGTTTTTCACTACCGAAGCAAAATAATACGCCGCATCATCTTTCTTACCCTTGTTGTAGTTTAACTGACCCAGCCAATAATTGGCGTTGGGCAGGTAAGTTGAATCAGGATAATTTTTGATGAAATTCTGAAATGCCACCATCGCGTCATCCTGGCGGGATTTATCCTGTACCAGCGCAATAGCTGCATTGTAATCAGTATTTGCATCGCCGCTTTTCACCGGCGCGCCAGCATTCGCAGTACCTGCATCAGCTGTTGGCGTCGTTGCCACCGCCGCCCCGCTTTGATCGCCGCTGGCTGATTGTGCCGCTGCACCACCGCTGCTAAGGCTATCGATCTGCAACAAGATCTGCTTCTGCCGCTCCACGACCTGATTCAGTTGATACTGATTTTCCTGAATTTGACCACGCAGGGAATCAATATCGGACTGATTATCAGAGAGTTGCTGCTGGAGTTGGGTCAAAAGCTGGCTGTGAGCATTAGAAATACGCTCAAGTTGAGTGACGCGGTCTTCGACCGAGCCTGAGCCGACACTACTGATTGGTGCCTGAGCAAAAGCGGCCCAGGGGGCCGCTATACCAACCAGTAACGACAGACTCAATAGTTGATGTCTGAAGTTACTGCTCATGCAATTCTCTTAGTAAACCAGTACCGCACGACGGTTTTTGGAGTATGCCGCTTCGTCATGACCCAGTACTGCAGGTTTTTCTTTACCGTAAGAAACGATGGAGATCTGGTCTGCAGAAACGCCTTTACCCTGCAGGTACATCTTAACGGCGTTCGCACGACGTTCACCCAGGGAGATGTTGTATTCCGGAGTACCACGTTCGTCCGCGTGACCTTCTACGGTGACTTTGTAAGACGGGTTGCTACGCAGGAAGTTTGCGTGAGCATCCAGCATTTGAGCGAAGTCAGAACGGATATCGTATTTGTCCAGATCGAAGTAAACGATGTTGTTCTGCTGCAGCTGTTGCATTTGCAGACGAGCCTGCTCTTCGGAAGACATGTTGCCATTTCCGCCGTTCGCATCCATGCCAGTGCCGGCACCCAGCATGCCTTCGCTGCCGTCATTGCTGGCGTTCTTGTTGGAAGAACATGCCGCAATTGCCATAACAGGCAGAGCAATCATCAGCCCTTTCAGCACTTTGTTCAGTTGCATTTCAATGATTCCTTTACTATTCAATTAATTATTATCACAGATACGGCGACCAGGCAGGGAATTTGACCTGTCCATCAGTTGCCGGAAGACGCGCTTTGAAACGCCCATCTGTAGAAACCAAATTCAGCACGGATCCCATCCCCTGAGAAGAGCTGTAGATTACCATAGTGCCGTTAGGTGCCAGACTTGGCGTTTCATCCAGGAACGTTGAGGACAGAACTTGTACGCCTCCCGTTACCAGATCTTGTTTGGCAATGTGCTGCTGCCCACCATTGGAGCTAACCATTACCATAAATTTACCGTCGCTGCTGACATCCGCATCCTGGTTCTGCGAACCTTCCCAGGTAATACGTTGCGGCGCACCGCCGTTGATATTCACTTTATAAACCTGCGGACGACCGGCCTGGTCAGAAGTAAATGCCAGGTTTTGACTGTCCGGGAACCAGGTCGGTTCGGTGTTGTTGCTGCGACCATCTGTCACCTGACGGATTTGACCAGAGGCTAAATCCATTACGTACAGATTCAGGCTACCAGTTTTCGACAGCGCAAAAGCCAGTTTGCTGCCGTCTGGCGAGAAGGCAGGCGCACCGTTGTGACGCGGGAAGGAAGCAACCTGACGCACTGCACCGTTAGCCAGCGTCTGAATTACCAGCGCGGAACGACCGCTTTCGAAGGTAACATATGCCAGTTTAGAACCGTCCGGTGACCACGCCGGAGACATCAGCGGCTGCGGAGAACGGTGAACCACAAACTGGTTGTAGCCATCATAGTCAGACACGCGCAACTCATACGGGAACTGGCCGCCATTGGTCTGAACAACATAGGCAATACGGGTACGGAACGCACCTTTAATGCCGGTCAGTTTTTCAAACACTTCATCACTGGCGGTATGGCCAGCGTAACGCAGCCATTGTTTGTTTACTTTGTATGAGTTCTGAGCAAGCACAGTACCCGGTGCACCGCCGGTATCAACCAGCTGATAAGCAACATTGTAAGAACCGTCCGGATTCGGAGTGACCTGACCTACAACGACAGCGTCAATGCCCAGCGCAGACCATGCAGCAGGTTGAACTTCCTGCGCGCTACCTGGCTGTTGAGGCAGACGAGCGCGATCTAACGGATTAAATTTACCGCTGTTACGCAAGTCAGCAGCAACGATGCCGCCAATATCTTCAGGTGCCGCACCTGGACCCGCCCACTGGAATGGAACGACACCAATAGGACGACCGGAATCTACACCACTGTCGATCACAATGCGGACTTCAGCATGCAGAACTGACGCCCACAGTATGAGAAAACCAAATGCTACTCGTAATGCCTGCTTCATCATATCTCCCTTATCTGGACAGATAGCCCACGATAATTTAGCAGAATGTTAACAAACTCAAATACACAAAACTACCAGAACCCTACGACAACCGATGTCTGATGTTGACCGCCGTGACGACCAACATCGCGATTACGGTTTGAAGTCCAATGGTGCGTTCTTGAACACTTCATATACTGCCTGGCTTGGTGGTTTCGGGATCTTCGCAAGTTTAGCTGCTGCCAACGCAGCCTGACAAAGAGCGGGATCGCCACCTTCAGGTTTGATATCCAGTAACATGCCATCTGGTGCCAGTTTTATGCGCAGCGTACAGGTTTTACCTGCATAGGACGATGCATCATAGAACTTACTTTCGATAGCAGATTTAATCTGCCCGGCATAGTTATTGATATCTGCGCCTGATGCGCCATTGTTTTTAGTATTACCACTCCCGGCAGGCGAAGCATTGTTCCCTTTCGCCCCTCCCCCCGTTTTCGGTGCATTCTTACCAGAGCTTAGCTCACCGAAAATATCATCTGCCTCCGCGGCAGCTTTTGCTGCAGCCGCTTTTTCAGCTGCTGCTTTTTCTGCTGCTGCTTTTGCCGCTGCGGCTTTTTTGTCTGCGGCGGCTTTTTCTGCAGCGGCTTTCTTATCAGCTGCTGCCTTTTCAGCAGCCGCTTTTTCTGCTGCTTTTTTGTCGGCTGCGGCTTTTTCAGCGGCGGCTTTCTTATCTGCAGCCGCCTTTTCAGCAGCCGCTTTCTGCTCAGCTTCTGCCTTCGCTTTTTCAGCAGCTTCAGTTGCCGCTTTCTTTCTTGCTTCAGCTGCAGCAGCTTCTGCCGCTTCCGCTTTCTTCTTCAGCGCCGCTGCAGCTTTGGCGGCTTCGGCCTCGGCTTTTTTCTGGGCTTCGGCTGCGGCTTTGGCGGCTTCTGCTTCTGCTTTTTTCTTCGCGTCCGCAGCCGCTTTCTTCGCTGCTTCTTCGGCAGCTTTGGCTTCCGCTTCAGCCTTCGCTTTAGCATCTGCCGCCGCTTTCGCTGCTGCCTCTTCCGCTTGCTTCTGCTTTAACTCGGCCTGTTTAGCGGCTTCTTCAGCCTGTTTCTTCTGTTCCTGAGCAGCTAACCGTTCTTTCTCAAGCTGCTTCAGGCGTTCCTGTTCAGCCGCTTGTTTCTCACGCAGTTCTTCAGCAGCCTGCTGTTCCTTCATCTTGCGCTGCTCTTCAGAACGCTTCGCGCTTGATTCCTGGCTTTGCATACGTTTGTACTGCTCAACTACCGCACCTGAATCAACCATTACAGCGTCGATGGACGAACCACCGCCGCCTCCGGCTGAAGCTTCTATATTCTCATCGAACGAACTCCAGATCAGCACTGCAAATAAGATGACATGCAGCACTGCTGAAATAATTATCGCCCGTTTGAGCTTGTCGTTTTGTTCGGTTGCCTTTGACACTCTCGGTTCCCAAAAACTGTTCGCCTGTTACCCGCTCTCTTAAAGCAAGGGAAACGCAGATGCTTAAATAGGCTGCGTCATTAAACCAACCGATTTCACACCCGCACTGTGTAACAAGTTCAGCGCTTTAATTATTTCATCGTAAGGCACATCTTTTGCGCCACCGATCAGAAAGACCGTTTTCGGGTTGGCCTTGAAACGGCTGGATACTTCCGCCACCACCTGCTCTGGTGGTAAACGCTCCAGACGATCTTTCTCAACCACCACGGTGTACTGACCAATACCAGACACTTCAACAATCACAGGCGGATTATCGTTACTGCTCACCGCCTGTGATTCAGTAGCGTCTGGCAGATCGACCTCCACGCTCTGGGTGATGATTGGCGCTGTCGCCATAAAGATCAGCAACAGCACCAGCAGTACGTCCAGCAACGGTACAATGTTGATTTCGGACTTGAGATCGCGACGACCTCGTCCACGCGCTCTGGCCATGGCTTACCCCTTGTTGCTCTCGCTAACGGTAAACGCCTGGCGGTGCAGAATCGCGGTAAACTCTTCCATAAAGTTGTCGTAATTCAGTTCCAGTTTGTTTACGCGCTGGTTGAGGCGGTTGTAGGCCATAACCGCCGGAATAGCGGCGAACAGACCGATTGCTGTAGCAATCAACGCTTCTGCGATACCGGGCGCAACCATTTGCAATGTTGCCTGCTTCACCGCGCCGAGAGCGATAAAGGCATGCATGATCCCCCAGACTGTACCGAACAGACCGATATACGGGCTGATGGAACCCACCGTACCGAGAAACGGAATGTGCGTTTCCAGATTTTCCAGCTCACGGTTCATGGAAATACGCATCGCGCGCGACGCGCCTTCCACTACGGCCTCCGGTGCATGGCTGTTAGCACGATGCAGGCGCACAAATTCTTTGAACCCACTGTAAAAGATTTGTTCCGACCCCGAGAGATTATCTCGTTTTCCCTGGCTCTCCTGATAGAGGCGAGAAAGTTCGATTCCAGACCAGAATTTATCCTCAAACGCTTCGGCTTCGCGAGCTGCGGCGTTAAGAATGCGGGTCCGCTGGATAATAATGGCCCAGGATGCGATTGAAAAACCAATCAAAATCAACATGATAAGTTTAACCAGAAGGCTCGCCTTCAGGAACAAATCAAGGATATTCATGTCAGTCACTGCTTAAACTCCGCGACAATAGACTTGGGAAGCGCACGAGGCTTCATTTTGAGTGGGTCAACGCAAACAATCAGAACCTCGGCTTCATTCAGCAGAGTATTCTCAGCGTTGACAATACGTTGCGTGAAAACCAAAGAGGTGCCACGCATTGATGTTATTTCAGTCTGTATTTCGAGCATATCGTCGAGCCGCGCAGGTGCGTAATATTCCACCGTCATCTTACGCACCACGAAGGCAACGCGTTCAGCCATCAGCGCCTGTTGACTGAAGTGATGATGACGCAGCATCTCTGTGCGTGCTCTTTCATAAAAAGCGATGTAACTGGCGTGGTACACCACACCACCGGCATCGGTATCTTCATAGTAGACGCGAACCGGCCATCGAAACAGCGTTGTATTCACTTTACATCCCGGTAATGCAACAAAAATTAGAACTTTTAAACGCTGCTACTATACGCGCGCGATTGAGGTTTGGGAATGAGGGCAAGTTAAGGGAGCGTAAAAATTTATGGACTGTTGAAGGTCCATAAATTTTTAAAGAGAATTCTGATTTAAAAGAAGAAGAAAATCAGCCCGACAATGAGAACGATATCGGCAAGCAGTGGGCAAAAAATCCCTTGCCAAAGAACCTTCTGCGGACGAAAACCCACGCCGTGAATTACGCCAGCACAGACGGCCCACATCAGCAATAAACCATGCCAGATTTCCAGTTCACTGGTCTTCGCGGCAAAACGTGATGGGTCCCAAAACATACATCCTGCTAACAGAAGCGCCATCACGAAGGAAAGCGCCCGCAGGGGGCGCTTGTCCATTACCGCATACAAAGTTGCGATAACCTTACTCATCAGCTGTCTTCTTGACCGGCTTTACCTGATTCGACGTGCTCAAGCGCCAGCGCGGTGATTACCCCAAACGAACAGGCAAGAAGCGTTCCCAGAATCCATGCGAAATACCACATTTTTAGCTCCTTACTTAGTACAGAGAGTGGGTGTTACGTTCAATATCTTCTTTGGTGATACGTCCGAACATTTTCCAGTAACACCAGGCGGTGTAGAGCAGAATGATCGGAACCAGAACCACCGCAACCCAGGTCATGACGTTAAGCGTCAGCTGGCTGGAAGTTGCATCCCACATTGTCAGACTTGCATTCATCATGGTGCTGGACGGCATCACAAACGGGAACATTGCAATACCGGCAGTCAGGATGATGCAGGCCAGCGTCAGGGAGGAGAACACAAACGCCCACGCGGCTTTATCCATACGTGCAGTCAGGATGGTCAGCAGTGGCAGAACCACACCCAGCGCCGGAATAGCCCACAGAATCGGCGTGTTGTTGAAGTTCGCCAGCCATGCGCCAGCTTCACGAACCACTTCTTTATTCAGCGGGTTAGAGGCTGCGTAATGGTCCATTGTCGATTTCACGACATAACCATCGATACCGTACATCACCCATACACCCGCCAGTGCGAAGCAGACCAGCGTCACCAATGCCGCCACCTGAGCCGTTGCACGGGTACGCAGGTGCAGTTCGCCCACGGTACGCATCTGCAGGTAGGTCGCGCCCTGAGTAATGATCATCCCTACGCTCACAACGCCTGCCAGCAGGCCGAACGGGTTAAGCAGCTGGAAGAAGTTACCGGTGTAGTACAGACGCAGATATTCATCAACGTTAAACGGTACGCCCTGCAACAGGTTACCGAACGCCACACCAATCACCAGCGGCGGAACGAAGCTACCAATGAAGATGCCCCAGTCCCACATGTTACGCCAGCGGGTTTCTTCAATCTTGGAGCGGTAGTCAAAACCGACCGGACGGAAGAACAGAGACGCCAGCACGAGGATCATCGCCACATAGAAGCCAGAAAACGCAGCGGCATAGACCATCGGCCAGGCAGCAAACAGAGCGCCGCCCGCGGTGATCAGCCATACCTGGTTACCGTCCCAGTGTGGTGCGATGGAGTTAATCATAATTCGACGCTCGGTGTCGTTACGACCGAGGAAACGGGTGAGCATGCCCACCCCCATGTCGAAACCGTCAGTGACTGCAAAACCAATCAGCAGAATGCCAACCAGCAGCCACCAGATAAAACGCAATACTTCATAATCGATCATTTGACGACTCCTGTCTTAGCGTGCCGGCTGAGTAGTCGTGGAGGACTGCTCAAAGTGATAGCGACCGGTTTTCAGGCTGCTTGGGCCGAGGCGTGCAAACTTGAACATTAAGAACAATTCTGCCACCAGGAACAGGGTATACAGGCCGCAAATCAGCACCATCGAGAAGATGAGATCGCCTGCGGTCAGTGACGAGTTCGCCACAGCTGTCGGCAGCACTTCACCGATAGCCCACGGTTGGCGGCCATATTCAGCCACGAACCAGCCCGCTTCTACAGCAATCCACGGCAGCGGAATACCGTACAGCGCGGCGCGCAGCAGCCATTTTTTCTCGCCAATGCGGTTGCGGATGACACTCCAGAAGGAGAGCGCAATGATTGCCAGCAGCAGGAAGCCACACGCCACCATGATGCGGAACGCGAAGTACAGCGGCGCTACACGCGGAATGGAGTCTTTGGTTGCCTGTTGAATCTGAGCTTCAGTCGCATCCGCCACGTTTGGCGTATAGCGTTTCAGCAGCAGACCGTAACCGAGGTCTTTCTTCATGCTATTGAACTGGTCACGAACCGCCTGGTCGGTAGAACCAGAACGCAGTTGTTCGAGCAGAGAGTACGCTTTCATCCCGTTACGGATGCGTTCTTCATGCTGAACCATCAGCTCTTTCAGGCCGATCACTGGCGTATCCACGGAACGCGTTGCAATGATGCCCAGCGCGTAAGGGATCTGGATCGCAAATTTGTTCGTCTGCTCATCCTGATCAGGAATACCGAACAGAGTAAAGGCAGCAGGCGCAGGTTGCGTTTCCCACTCGGCTTCAATTGCAGCCAGTTTGGTTTTCTGCACGTCGCCCATTTCGTAACCGGATTCATCACCCAGAACAATAACAGACAGAACGGCAGCCATACCGAAGCTTGCAGCGATAGCAAAGGAGCGTTTAGCGAAGGCGAAGTCACGGCCTTTCAGCATATACCATGCGCTGATACCGAGGATGAACATCGCGCCAGTCACATAACCAGAGGCTACAGTGTGAACGAATTTCACCTGAGCAACCGGGTTAAGCACCAGTTCGGAGAAGCTCACCATCTCCATACGCATGGTTTCGAAATTGAAATCGGACGCGATTGGGTTTTGCATCCAGCCGTTCGCAACCAGAATCCACAGTGCGGACAGGTTTGAACCGAGCGCCACCAGCCAGGTGACACACATATGCTGAACTTTACCCAGACGATCCCAACCGAAGAAGAACAGACCTACAAAGGTGGATTCGAGGAAGAAGGCCATCAGACCTTCGATTGCCAGCGGAGCACCGAAGATATCCCCTACATAGTGGGAATAGTAAGACCAGTTAGTCCCGAACTGGAACTCCATGGTCAGACCGGTTGCCACACCCAGAGCAAAGTTGATACCAAACAACTTGCCCCAGAACTTGGTCATATCTTTATAAATCTGTTTGCCGGAAAGGACGTAGACCGTTTCCATAATGGCCAGCAGGAACGCCATACCGAGCGTCAGCGGCACAAAAAGGAAGTGGTACATCGCGGTCAAGGCAAACTGTAAGCGCGACAGTTCGACTATATCTAACATCATGACTCCTTGCTCATCGCATGAAGACTCCGAGAGTGAACCCCGTTAGAAAGGGTCACACGCATGCCCCAATACAAAATTATTTGCTCGCCCCTATCGTTGCCATTTCATCAAAAGAGGAAAGACAATGATAAAAAAGTTACAAATATGTTAATGAATAAACCAAATTGATCCCGTAATTATATTACGCCGCAAAATCCTTACAATAAACAGGTTTTTATTGAGCAAATTTGCATTTTTCGACAGTGATCAATTTATAGTGAAATTGTCACTATCCCACCAATTTGATCTACGACAATTTATCTCGTTTTGCAGATTTTTTTCAAGAATTAAAAATTGATTTATATCAAAATCAACCAGATATGTTAATCATGTATAATCTATAGATCATTGGTAATTTTATTGTTAATTTATTGTAACCAGATAGCGCAGTAAAATTACCACTATGGAAATGCATAGATAAAAAACCAGTATTTTATTTAACAGAACCGCCTTACCCACTTTTTATAAGACTAATTGAGTAGATTAGCCAATTTGTTGTCATTTTACATAACATATTTTTATCAAAGTTAATTGATTGTTGTCTTTATGAGCACCCATCTTTACCCCGGAATGTTATTGTTGCTTTGCTAATAATCACGTTGAAGGACGGATTTGTAGAATGCAGGAGGAAGGGAAAGAGAGCTTTTAAGCTAAATTGCATCTGATATAAGTATTTTTCCCCTTTTTATATTCAATGAACGGCTCAGTGAGCCAACATCAAACAACATGAGATTCAATAACTAAGTTTATCCTGCGTTGGTATATGTAAATTATCTTTATTACCCCAGCAGCAAGACGAGACAATGAAACGGTATTATATCTGGACGTTATTGAACACCCGCCCACTCTAAGTAATACGTTCCACTGCTCAAGAATAATCATTTGAGTAGAAGTGGTTAATTAGCTCCAATGAATAGCACAACCCCAAATGAGTTATTAACCATTTGTTACTTTAAACATTACCGTTACAATTTCATGTTAAGACGGCAGAAAATTGCATTAATAATGCGCACCAAACTTTATGAACTGCTTTTATAACCAGTCCCCTCTTAAAAAAATGCAAATCAGATGTTGATCACAAATATATCAATACATTAAATCAATATAATTTGAAAAATTAAAATCAATAACAACCATATACTTAAGCTATTGAAATAACTACCACATTTAAAGCAACCACATAAACAAGCATTTTTCGAAAGATATTTTGAAAATAGATCAATTGCAACCTGACGCCAGGACAAAGACACTCCAGTGTTATTAATCATGTGCCACAGAAAACGGCCATAAATACGACGTGTGTAACTTATTTTACTCTCTGTCTTACAAAGGATTACCCATGAAGAAAGCAACACTAGTGCTTGGCGTTATTGGTGCCGACTGCCATGCAGTTGGCAATAAAGTTCTGGATCGCGTTTTTACTTCTCATGACTTCAGAGTCATTAACCTGGGCGTAATGGTCAGCCAGGATGAATATATTGATGCTGCCATTGAAACTGGCGCTGATGCGATAGTGGTTTCCTCTATCTATGGGCATGGGGATATCGACTGTCTGGGTATGCGTGAACGCTGCATCGAACGTGGGCTGGGCGACATTCTGCTCTATGTTGGCGGTAACCTGGTGGTGGGTAAACATGACTTCGCTGACGTGCAAATCAAATTCAAAGAGATGGGTTTTGACCGCGTCTTCGCCCCCAGCCATGACTTAGAAGATGTCTGCCAACTGATGGCCAACGATATCAACCAGCGTCATGGTGTTGAAACACGTATTTTCGAAGAGGCCATCTGATGCAAATCGTCTCTGTCGATATTGGATCGACGTGGACCAAAGCTGCCCTCTTTACCCGGGAGGGGGACGCGTTAACGCTGGTTAACCACGTTCTGACCCCAACCACCACGCATCATCTGGCCGATGGTTTTTTCTCAAGCCTGAATCAGGTGTTAAACGTAGATAACGCCCTCCCTCTGTTAAAAAGCGGCGAAGTCGCATTGAAGTACTCCTCTTCAGCCAAAGGTGGACTGGCGGTTGCCGCAATGGGATTAGTGCCTTCTATTACCCTGGAATCCGCGAAAGTAACCGCTCACTCTGCTGGCGCTAAAATAGCGCAGCATTACTCCTACAAGCTGAACCGCCGTGATATTCAGGCGCTGGAAGAGTCACCACCCGATATCCTCTTATTCACTGGCGGCACCGACGGCGGAGAAGAGAGTTACGGGCTAAATAACGCCCGTGTGCTGGCGGAATCAAAACTCGATTGCGCCATTATTTATGCCGGAAACAGGGACATTCAGGACAATATACAGGACATCCTCGGGCATAAAGATCTGACTATCGTCGATAACGTTCTGCCTGACCTTGAAAATCCCTCCCCTTTCGCCGCGCGTCAGGCCATCTGCGACATTTTCCTCAAACGCATTGTTAAAGGAAAAGGGCTGGATGTCATTGTTGATGAAACGGGCGAAGAGCCGATGCCAACGCCGTGGACGGTTTTTGAACTGGTTAAGGCAATCAGTAATGTCGATAGCAGTTGGAAAGAGTTCATGCTGATCGACATGGGCGGCGCAACTACAGATATGTATTCTGCCTGTGCCAATAATCTCTCACCCGACACCGTTTTACACGGCGTACCGGAACCCTTCGTAAAACGGACCGTTGAAGGCGATCTGGGAATGCGCGTCTCAGCAATGGTGGTTGGTGAAAGCGCAAAAGACTTAGTTAATGTGATCTTTTCTCAGCACCCCACGCAGCAGGACGCTTTTTATCATTATCTCCGTCATTTGGTTGCACATCCCGACCATTTACCCACTAACGCAGAAGAAAAATATTTCGATACTGTGCTGGCCGGACTGTGCGTAGGTTACGCCACTGAACGTCATGCCGGCACCAAAAAAGAGGTCTGCACCTGCGTCGGCAATGTCGATTTACAGATGGGACGCGACCTGACCACCGTGCGCAAAGTCGTTGGTTCCGGTGGATGGCTGTCGCGCGCCAGCCAGTTTGATATTCATCGTTGGTTGAAATACCGCGAGTTAAACGACGACGGCAAACGCATTCTCTTACCGACCGAATTTGAATATTACCGCGATTCACGGGGGCTATTTCCACTGCTGGCAAACGTCGCCAGAGTCGATCCGCAGGCCGCCGCGCGTACCAGTATTCAATGCTTAACCCTATAACAATTAAGGTAGCAATCAATGGAACTTCGAAATAAGAAATTAACCCATGACGAATTCATGACCGAGCGGCAACAGGTACTGAAAACCTGGGAAACTGGCAAGGATGTTGAAAACTTCGAAGATGGCGTTAAATATCAACAAACTATTCCTGATCACAAACGCTTCTCCCTTGCCCTACTGAAAGCAGACCTGGAAGGTAAAACGCTTAGCCAACCGCGCGCAGGCGTGGCGTTGATGGACGAGCACATCGAACTACTGAAAACACTGCAAGATGAGTGCGATTTGCTACCGAGCACCATCGATGCCTATACCCGTCTGAATCGTTACGAAGAAGCCGCGGTAGGGATTAAAAAATCCATCGAAGCCGGAACCTCTAAACTGAACGGTTTACCGGTGGTTAACCACGGCGTCGCAGCATGCCGTCGTCTGACCGAAACCTTGCAAAAACCGCTACAGATCCGCCATGGCACACCAGATGCGCGGCTGCTGGCTGAAATCTCAATGGCCAGCGGCTTCACCAGCTATGAAGGCGGCGGCATTTCCTACAATATTCCGTATGCCAAACGCGTAACGCTGGAAAAATCGATCCGCGACTGGCAGTACTGCGACCGTTTAATGGGGCTGTATGAAGAGCACGGAATTCGCATCAACCGCGAACCGTTTGGCCCGCTTACAGGTACCTTGATTCCGCCGTTTATCTCGCACTCTATTGCGATAATCGAAGGCTTGCTGGCACTGGAACAGGGCGTGAAATCTATCACCGTCGGTTATGGTCAGGTCGGAAGCCTGACGCAAGATATTGCGGCGATCCAGTCTCTGCGGGAACTCGCTCACGAATACTTCCAGAATCATGGCTATGCAGAGTACGAATTAAGTACGGTGTTCCACCAGTGGATGGGCGGTTTTCCGGAAGACGAGTCAAAAGCGTTCGCGATTATCTCCTGGGGCGCGGCGGTTGCCGGAATGTCGGGCGCAACCAAAGTAATCACCAAGAGTCCGCATGAAGCCTGGGGCATCCCTACCGCTGCCGCCAACGTGCAGGGACTGAAAGCCTCCCGCCAAATGCTCAATATGGTTAGCGATCAGAAATTCCCACCGTGTCCTGCGGTGGAACTGGAAGTTGAGCTGATTAAGAGTGAAGTTCGCGCCGTGCTGAATAAAGTGTTCGAACTGGGGAATGGGGATATCGCGCGCGGTACGGTGCTGGCATTTGAAGCGGGCGTACTGGATGTGCC
The DNA here is from genome assembly GCF_005845405.1 of Escherichia sp. E4930. Taxonomy (NCBI): domain Bacteria; kingdom Pseudomonadati; phylum Pseudomonadota; class Gammaproteobacteria; order Enterobacterales; family Enterobacteriaceae; genus Escherichia; species Escherichia sp. E4930. The sequence continues at coordinate 208,149 of NZ_VCDZ01000004.1, forward strand.
GTTTGCGCCAGCCGCCTGCAACGCGGGCAAAATTCTTCCGGTTCGCGACAACACCGGCGCGATACGCGTGCTGGAAGCCGGCGCCGTTCCGTTGCCAAAAGACATTCTCGACCTTCACCACGATTACGTTGCCGAACGCGCACGCTTTGAAGGACGCCAACCGACATTCCAGATGGTTGTTGATGACATCAATGCTGTATCCCACAGTAAATTAATAGGAAGACCATAATGAAAATAAAACAGGCCCTGTTCACCGCTGGCTACTCCTCATTCTATTTCGATGACCAGCAGGCGATAAAAAACGGAGCGGGCCACGACGGATTTTTTTATACCGGGGAGCCGGTTACGTCTGGTTTTAGCGCAGTACGTCAGGCTGGGGAATGCGTTTCAGTTCAGTTGATTCTGGAAAATGGCGCGGTCGCGGTTGGTGACTGTGCTGCGGTACAGTACTCCGGGGCAGGCGGTCGCGATCCGCTGTTCCTCGCCGAGCATTTTATTCCGTTCCTTAATGACCATATCAAACCGTTACTGGAAGGCCGCGATGTGGATGCGTTTGTGCCGAATGCCCGTTTTTTCGACAAGCTGCGTATTGACGGCAACTTGCTGCATACCGCCGTGCGCTATGGATTATCGCAGGCGTTGCTTGACGCTACCGCGCTGGCAACGGGCCGTCTGAAAACTGAAGTCGTTTGCGACGAATGGCAGTTACCGCGCGTGGCAAAATCCATTCCTTTATTTGGCCAGAGCGGCGACGATCGGTATATCGCCGTCGATAAGATGATCCTTAAAGGGATCGACGTACTGCCCCATGCACTGATTAATAACGTCGAAGAGAAGCTGGGCTTTAAGGGCGAAAAACTGCGCGAATATATCCGCTGGCTGTCAGATCGCATTCTGAGCAAACGCACCAGCGCTCGCTACCACCCTACGCTGCACATCGATGTATACGGCACCATCGGTCTGATCTTCGACATGGATCCTGTTCGCTGCGCGCAATACATCGCCAGCCTGGAAGAAGAAACACAAGGTCTGCCGCTGTACATTGAAGGTCCGGTCGATGCCGGTAACAAACCTGACCAAATTCGCCTGTTGACTGCCATCACCAAAGAGCTGACGCGCCTCGGTTCCGGCGTGAAAATTGTCGCCGACGAATGGTGTAACACCTACCAGGATATCGTTGATTTCACTGATGCAGCCAGTTGCCACATGGTGCAAATCAAAACGCCTGATCTGGGCAGTATTCACAACATCGTCGATGCTGTTCTGTACTGCAACAGCCACGGAATGGAAGCTTATCAGGGTGGCACCTGTAACGAAACCGATGTCAGCGCCCGAACTTGTGTCCACGTAGCTCTTGCCGCGCGTCCCATGCGGATGCTGGTAAAACCGGGGATGGGGTTTGACGAAGGCCTCGACATCGTGTTCAACGAAATGAATCGTACTATCGCGCTGATGCTGGCTAAGGATTAACAGATGGCTCGTTCTTTTAAAGTCTTATCACCTACTGCGATCCTCGGTTACGGCTTCCCTGAAGAGAGCTTCCGCAAAGCGATGGCGGAATCTCCCGATCTGATCGCCGTTGATGCCGGTTCTTCCGATCCTGGCCCGCACTATCTGGGGGCGGGTAAGCCCTTTACCGACCGCGCGGGAGTTAAACGCGATCTACGCTATATGATCACCGCTGGCGTGCAAAATAATATTCCAGTGGTGATCGGGACGGCAGGTGGTTCTGGCGCAGCCCCGCATTTGGAGTGGTGTCGTCAAATTATTCACGAGATTGCGCAAGAGGAAAAACTTTCGTTTTCGATGGCGCTGATCCCGGCGGACGTTGACAAAGCCATCGTCCACCAGGCACTGGATAACGGCAAAATCACGGCGCTGGATTTTGTCCCGCCGTTAACGCACGACGCGATTGACGAAAGTACCTATATCGTCGCGCAAATGGGCATCGAGCCCTTCCAGCGGGCGCTGAAAGAAGGCGCACAGGTGGTGCTGGGCGGCCGGGCTTATGATCCGGCCTGCTTTGCCGCGCTACCCATCATGCAAGGCTTTGACGAAGGGCTGGCGCTGCACTGTGGGAAAATTCTCGAATGTGCAGCAATTGCCGCGACGCCAGGCTCCGGCTCTGACTGTGCGATGGGCATCATCGACGATAATGGCTTCACGCTGAAGACGTTCAATCCGCAGCGTAAATTCACCGAAACATCCGCAGCCGCGCATACGCTGTATGAGAAATCGGACCCGTATTTCCTGCCGGGACCAGGTGGTGTTCTGAATCTGAAAGGCTGCACCTTCAAAGCCGTGAACGACGGTGAAGTTTATGTCAGCGGTTCTAAGCATGAAGAAACGCCATATGCCCTGAAACTGGAAGGTGCGCGGCAGGTGGGCTTCCGCTGCCTGACCATCGCAGGCACTCGCGACCCAATCATGATCGCCGGGATCGACAAAATCATTGAAGATGTCAAAGCCAGCGTAACGCGCAACCTGTCGCTGACCGATGACAGCATTCGAATGACATTCCACCTGTACGGTAAAAATGGTGTCATGGGCGACCACGAGCCCATGGAAACTGCCGGACATGAACTGGGGATCGTCCTGGATGTGGTCGCGCCGACGCAAGAAATCGCCAACAGTGTTTGTTCACTGGTGCGCTCCACTATGCTGCACTACGGTTATGAAAATCGCATCGCCACTGCGGGCAACCTGGCGTTCCCGTTCTCCCCTTCTGATATCCAGAGCGGACCCGTATACGAGTTTTCTATCTATCACCTGATTGAAGCCAACGACGCACTGCGCTTTGATTTCCATATTGAACAGGTGACGCCAGAAGGAGTTCAGGCATGAAACAGTCAATTGTCTCACTGGCGCAAGTCATTCGTTCGAAAAATGCCGGACCCTACGAACTGGTTTTAGATATTTTATTTAAAACGAAAGAAAACTATGAGCGAGTTAAATCATCAGGGCAATTAACTCCAGAGCTGATTGCGCGCTTATATCATGTTGAACCTGACTTTATTCATCGTATTGTCTGGTTTGATCCTTCTAATGCAGTAAAAATCGTCATGCCACGAGATATTATCTCCGGGAATGTGGGCGATAATGATGTTTATGGTGCGCAGCAGCACGCACCTTTATTAAGCATTCATTTTGACACTTAATAATTAATACTGTTTAGATTATCAACCCCATAAATGTACCTGCACAGATTTCTTTATGTCAGGTACATTTATCTAAACATATCAATAAAATTGATTACGAAGCTGCCAGCATTATCACAACAGAAATAACTGGTGGCCTACGTTCTCCTAAAAACCATACAACAATCACACGTAATTAAACAAAAAATACTTAAGTCAATACCGAATCTCTGCTGGAAAAAAGACTGCCTTATCATTCGGTAAAAATAACCACAATGTGAGAACACATCATGTCCAAACCATTTATCTGGCAAGAACCGTTTTTACAATATAAAGACGCAACGGAATATAAATTAATCAGCGATAAATATATTACAGTAACGGAAATAGACGGCGAAGAAGTGATAAAAGTCGCTCCGGAAGCATTAACGTTGCTTGCCCGGGAGGCATTTTATGAAGCCTCTTTTTTCTTACGTCCCGTTCACCTGCAACAAGTCGCCAGCATTCTGAACGATCCGCAGGCCAGCAGTAATGACAGATATGTGGCCTTGCAGCTACTGCGCAATGCCGAAGTCTCAGCAAAAGGGATATTACCCAACTGCCAGGACACCGGCACCGCCACCATTGTCGCCAGTAAAGGGCAACACATCTGGACCGGGGGCAATGACGCCGAAGCCTTAAGCAAAGGTATTTACACCACTTTCCAGGAAAATAATCTGCGCTTTTCACAAAATGCGCCACTGGATATGTATACCGAAGTCAATACACAAACCAATCTTCCGGCGCAGATTGATATCAGCGCCGTCCCCGGCGACGAGTACCATTTTCTGTGTGTCAATAAAGGGGGTGGCTCTGCCAATAAAGCTGCGCTTTACCAGGAAACTAAATCTCTCCTGCAACCAGAAAAACTGACTGCGTTTTTAATCGAAAAAATGAAATCGCTGGGGACTGCCGCCTGTCCGCCCTACCACATCGCCTTTGTCGTCGGGGGACTTTCTGCCGATCAGGCGTTAAAAGTCGCCAAACTAGCGTCGACAAAATACTACGATAATCTGCCCACCAGCGGAAACGAGCAGGGACAAGCCTTCCGCGATGTTGAGCTGGAAAAAACCTTGCTCGACGCCAGCCAACAATTTGGTATTGGTGCTCAGTTTGGTGGCAAATATTTCGCTCATGATATTCGTGTTATCCGTCTACCGCGCCACGGCGGCTCCTGCCCAATCGCTATGGCACTCTCCTGTTCCGCCGATCGTAATATTAAAGCCAAAATTAACAAGCACGGCATCTGGCTGGAAAAACTCGAACATAATCCGGGGCAATATATTCCAGCCTCAATGCGGGAAGACAATCACACGCATAACGTACAGATTGATCTAACTCGTCCATTGCGTGAGGTAATGCAGGATCTCGCCATCTTACCGATCGGCACCCGTGTATCGTTAAGCGGCCCCATCGTGGTGGCGCGTGATATCGCCCACGCCAAAATAAAAGAACGACTGGATAACGGCGAACCGATGCCGGATTACCTGAAACATCATATCGTCTATTACGCTGGCCCCGCGAAAACACCGGAAAATATGGCCTGTGGTTCTCTTGGGCCCACCACGGGCGGTCGAATGGACGGTTATGTCGACGCCTTCCAGGCGGCTGGCGGCAGCCTGGTGATGTTATCGAAAGGCAACCGCAGCCAGCAGGTTACCGATGCCTGTCACAAACATGGCGGCTTTAATCTGGGAAGTATCGGCGGCGCGGCGGCGTTACTGGCGCAAGAATATGTCAAAAGCCTGCATTGCCTGGAATATCCGGAGTTGGGCATGGAAGCAGTGTGGATGATGGAAGTTGAAAACTTGCCCGCGTTCATTCTGGTGGATGATAAAGGCAATAATTTCTTCAGCCAGTTTGAGCAGCAACACCACTGCGCCAGTTGCCCCACCGGGCATTAAGGAAAGTGAATGGAAGCGCGGATTTCAACTGAACGGCATATTCAGCGCCAGCAGAAACTGAAAGAACAGGTCGACACACGCATCGCGGCGGCGACGGAGAAAAAAGGAATATTGATTGTTTTCACTGGTAACGGAAAAGGAAAATCCACCGCTGCTTTTGGTACCGTGACGCGCGCCGTAGGTCATGGCAAAACGGTTGGCGTTGCACAGTTCATCAAGGGACAGTGGGACAACGGCGAATATAACCTTCTCCATCCACTGGGCGTTGAATTTCATATTATGGGAACAGGTTTTACCTGGGAGACACAGAATCGGCAAGCGGATATCGACGCGGCGAAAGAGGTCTGGTCTGAATGCAAGCGGATGCTGGCTGATGAGCGTTACGATTTAGTGGTGCTCGATGAGCTGACCTACATGCTGGCTTACCATTATCTGGATACCGAAGAAGTGATCGCTTCGCTACAAAATCGCCCGACGCAGCAAAACGTCATTGTCACCGGGCGCGGCTGCCATAGTGAGATAGTAAAAATGGCGGATACGGTAAGCGAAATCCGCCCCGTCAAGCATGCTTTTGATAACGGTATTCAGGCACAGCCTGGTATCGACTGGTAATGACTGCGCCTGGCATCTCGCCAGGCGCAGGTTTTACATCTCCTCCGGTACGACCGATTTTGCCAGCAACCACTCACGAAAGAGTTGCAAGTGCGGATAATCAGCCTTCTCTTCCCGCCACGTCATAATAAAGCGATTGCCGGTACGAATAGGCACATCACACGGAATCACCATGTCACCGCTATCTAAATCGTGTTGAATTGCAAACCGGGGCAACAGCGCCACACCGAGATTAGATCGCACGGCGGCAATCAGCATTGAAAGTAAATCAAAACGTGGCCCGTTATTCACCAATGGACTACTAACGCCAGACAATGCAAACCACTCTTCCCAGCCAGTAATACGGGTGCTTTGATGCAGCAGTGGTAGCTCACTTAATAGCTCTGCAACAGACAGTTTTTGGTCAGGAAGTGAAAGTAAACTGCCGCTGCATACCGGCAGGATCTCTTCCTCAAAGAGATATTCTACCTCCGACCAGGGCGCACAAAAATTTTCGCGCATAATGACGGCATCGTATTCCCGATTAAGAAAATCCCCGTTATTAGCTAATGAGTGAATATTGACAATAATATCGGGATACAATTTATTGAACTCACGTAAATTGGGGATCAACCAGTGCGTGCTGAAAGTAGGATTGACAGCAAGCTCAATAACCTGAACCGTAGGCTGCCAGGTCATGATAGTATTCGTGTCACGTTCAAGCTTATTCAATGTTTCTTTAACAATGCCCAGATAATGCTTTCCGGCATCATTAAGAAATATTCTTTTTTTAGAATGCGCAAATAATGATATATGTAAAAAATCTTCCAGTGCGCTAACTTGCCTGAATACTGCGCTTTGGGTTAACGCTAACTCCTCTGCCGCTCTGGTATAACTTTCATGGCGTGCGACTACCTCAAAAGTTACCAACAGTTCCGTTTTGGGTATTTTTCCTCTCATAATGCCGTCCCTTAAAAATAGTTTAAACTATCAAAAAACCATTACTTATTGCTAAGTAATGGCAACCAAAGCAGCAATAAATATTTTATAAAAATCATGATCGATATTTATAGCCCAGCAAGCCCGGCGTGACAATTGTCTCAATCAGATAATAATAATCCGAAAAGCAAAGCGCCCTTCGGATTATTATGATTCAGGTTAAGTGAAGACTATTAAATTGATAGCAATTATCATATCTATGGATATTATGATAAACAATCAACAAAAATTTTATTTTTGATTTATAGCATATCCTTCTAAGAATTTTTGCGAAGCTGCAATATCTGGGGTAAAGACCCGATCCTGGTCGACAAAAGGCACGACTTTTCTGTATTCGGTAAACATTGCTTTGGTGGATTTTCCTAATGCCAGTTGCGGATCGGCCTGCAACCGTAAATCGAGAGCCTGTGCGGAATGCATCAGTTCAATGCCATAAATCACGTTCAGATTATCGACAACCTGTTTCAATCTTCTGGCCGCGTGGTCATTATTGGCGCCGGTATCTTCTATACCTCCGGCAACCGGTTGAATATCGAAAGAAACAGGATTGGCGAGATCGACGTTTTCCGCATGCAGCGCGACAAACGGAATATGCAGCGAACCGAAGCCGTGACCTTTATTACCGGGTGCCGACAGGAAGCGCGTTAAACCGGTAAAGTGCTCATCTTCCAGGTGCAGCGAGCGACGCATACTGTTATGCGAAACATGTACCAACGCCACGGTCAGACGCTGAGTGGCAAGCGCAACAGGTAACGATTCGAAATTCGCCGTCGGGAAGATCCCGCCGCTGACTGCGCCATCTTTAACAAAATATTGCGCGACCTGACTGGAGTCCTGATACGCCTTGTCAGCATTCAGCACCGTTGCTGGGTTGTCATCGGAACTGTTGATTTGTACGGTTATGACCTCTTCAGCATCATGCAAAGCGCGTACTGATTCAGCAATGGTATATACCGTAGTTCTGAACGATAACGGATCTTGCAATGCACGTTTGTCATCTTTATGCCATAAATATGAACCGTTTAACGCATCGCGAATCTCTTTTGCAGAGTCAGCCAACTGCGGGAAAGGACGCACGGCAATTGACTGCGGCAGTACTGGTGCGACGTTACCATTCAACGCTTCCAGACTCATAGCGAAAACCACCGGACTGACATTCAGCAACTGACGTGCCGAACGAACTGCTTCGATAGCGTAGGCTGTCCCGACGCTGTTGTTCGACAAAATCGCCAGCATATCTTTACCCTGCGGCACCAGTGGCTTAAGCCCCACTTTCGCCAGCGCGTCACCACCGCTCATTTGCACGCCATTTACTCGGGCTTTCCATTCCCCCATCATCACCAGACCAACGTGCGAAGCGAGCATAATATCCGCTGCGCCGATGCTTCCCCGCGCCGGAATTAACGGTGTAACGCCGCGGTTAATAAATTCGGCATACAACTCGGCAATATAAGGCTGCGCGCCGGTTTGCCCATGCAGCATAGTATTTAAACGTAATACCATTGAAAGGCGTGCCAGATAATCCGGTAACATCGGACCAACGCCCGCAGAATGGGCGCGCAGCGCGGCAGCATTAAATTTTTTCGACGCGTCAATCACCTCAGGCGTTAAATTTCCTTTGGCATCAAATATCGGCTGGTCTTTATTTAGCCCCACGCCTACGGTTAAACCGTAAACGGGTGTTCCAGAATGTGCGGCGGTCATCACCAGATCATAACTTTTTTCCATTCTGTCCAGAGCTTTCGGCGCGATTTTGACGTCGTTATCACCTAACGCAATTGACCAGGCCTGGTCAATGGAAAGATGTTCGCCATCCAGAGTAATGGTTGATTTCGCCATCGCGATGGAGCAAACGCTCCAGAGCACAACGGTGACAGTGACTCTTCGTATCAATCCTTTCATTGTGTTTCCTTATCATGATGAGTTTAACAACGGGTTACTGCGACAACGTTTTAATTTGTTCTATCTGTTTTCCCCCGCCGGACAATACTGGTCACCAGGCGAGCGGCAACTTTCGCGGTTAAATTATCGCGGTCCAGGTCCGGGTTAAGTTCGGCAATATCCGCAGCAATCAACTTCTCGCTACCGGCGATTAAATTCACAATGGCTTCAGTAATATTTAACGGCACGCCTAACGGTGATGGCGCAGAAACACCGGGCGCCTGATAACCAGGTAAAACATCGAGACAAATCGTTAAATAAATGGCGTCACATGCCTGAATATCTGCCGAGAGCGCATTAGCGACCTCATGCAAACCACGTTCAAATTGCAGAGATTCGTCCAGCCAATAACGCACACCGAGACAATCAGCGCGATCAAATAACGCCTGAGTATTGGCAAAACGACTTATTCCCAGCACGCGATAATTAAACGGTTTGCCATGCTGCGCGTTCCACTCTTGCATCTGACGAAACGGCGTACCTGAATTGGCTTTTTCCGCCATCCGTAAATCAAAATGCGCATCAAGGTTCACAATCAGTAACCGCTGAATATCAGGACGCGACTGCATAATCCCCTGAAATGTTCCCCACGCCACTTCATGACCGCCACCCAGAACCACCGGTAAACTGCCGCGCGTAATGGCTGTAGATACGTTGGCCGCCAGACGATTTTGTGCGGACTCCAGCGCGTGGTCCTCGCTTTGTACATCGCCCATATCGAAAATAGCGCCTTCACAGTGCACTGGCATATTGCCCAACATGCTGCGCAACGCGCCCGGTCCGCCTGCTGCACCCGCTCGCCCACCATTACGTTGCACCCCGTCATCAACGGCAAAACCAATCAGCGAACAACCGCCGTGGCTTTGTTCACTAAACGGTTGCACATGTTGATGCCAGCGAGTGCTGACGCCGATTTCCTGCGAGTCAACACGCCCACTCCACGGCAATAATGTTTGCTTCATTACCAACTCCTTTTTCCGCCGACAATAAGCCCCTGGCAAGGCTGATGCCCAAACCAGTAAGCCAGTTCACGTGGATGGTTAAGATCCCAGACCGCCATATCCGCCCGTAATCCCGGTGCAAGTTCACCCCGGTCAATAAGTCCAAGTGCCTTTGCCGCATTACACGTAACGCCCTGAACGGCTTCCAGCGGCGTCATGCGAAACAGCGTACAGGCCATATTGATCATCAATGGCAATGACATATTGGGAGACGTTCCGGGGTTATGGTCCGTGGAGATAGCAATCGGCACGCCCGCTGCCCGCAAAGCGGCAATCGGCGGCAGATGGGTTTCGCGCAGGAAGTAATAAGCACCGGGGAGCAGTACCGCCACCGTTCCAGCCATTTTCATGGCGGCGATCCCCGACTCGCTCAGGTATTCCAGATGATCGCAGGAGAGTGCAGAAAACGCCGCCGCCAGCGCAGCGCCTTGCTGGTCAGAAAGCTGTTCGGCATGCAGTTTTACAGGCAATCCATAGTGTTGCGCTTTACTGAAAACGCGCCGTACCTGGTCTGGGCTAAAGGCAATGTTTTCACAAAAAGCGTCAACCGCATCAATCAGCCCCTGTTCATGTAAGACGCCCATCCAGTCGCAAAGCGCCGTAATGTAATCATCACTGCGCCCGGCAAACTCTGGCGGCAAGCTGTGTGCCCCAAGAAACGTAGACTGAATACGTAATCTTGTAGATTCCTGCAAGCGGCGGATAACGCGCAAACAGCGCGCTTCATCTTCCAGCGTCAAGCCATAACCGGATTTTATTTCCAGTGTACTGACGCCTTCACGCAACCAGTTTTGTAGTCGCTGCGCCGCCAGTTCAAACAGTTGTGTTTCGCTGGCCGCCCGCGTGGCATTGACGGTAGATAAGATCCCGCCGCCCGCTCTGGCGATATCTTCATAAGCCACGCCTTGCAGCCGCATCTCAAACTCATTCGCCCGCTGGCCGCCATACACCAGATGCGTATGGCAATCTACCAGACCGGGGGTCAGCAACTTACCCCGCAGGTCGTGTTCCTCTGTAATGTCAGCCGTCAGTTCGCGAGGGATCTGCGTGGCCTTGCCAAGCCAGACAATAGTGTCGCCACGGCTGATTAATGCACCATTTTCAATCACTCCCCAATCGTTAGCGGAAAGCGTCGCCAGCGTGGTATTTCGCCAGAGCGTTAATGCACTCATAAGGATTTTTCCCCTCGTAGATAATAAAGCCACCAGCCCGCCAGCTCACCGACGGAGACTTTTTTCCGTGGTACGAAACGCCAGGGCTTGCCATCAGACGCAACCAGCCATAACAACATATTTTCCGCGACAAACACCCTTTTCTCGCCGCTTATCCACTCCCCTTCACACAGCGTGAACAGGCCCGCTTGCGCAAGTGACGGAGGAAGCCAGTCAACGGCACTTTGCACCCGCAACATCCCCGTATCGCCTTCCCGCGCCATGACATTGAGATCGCGAACTGCACCGCCCAGCAGCTGGCAATCTGACATGGCTTCTCCGGGAAAAATTAAGGCGGGATCGTGACGTTGCAGGTTGATTATCGAATCGGCAAACGTCAGCCTCACCCCTTCCCCATCGAGAATGGCGAGGCCACGTACCACGCCAGGCCACGCCGAAAAAGGGCCGTCCTGGCTGACATTGGCCATACTGATGCGTAACAGCCAGTTTTCATCATCAGGCCAGGCATGCAGTTGTCGCGTAAAACCCCCGCCGTTGCGCCACGGTTGCAAGGGCTTATCCATTGCAGATATCAGCATTGGTTCCATATTACGACTCGGGATAAATAGTCTGGGCAGGAACGCTGGTAGTACGTTTTGCCCACGGGTAATAAATAACGGCAGTCATTAACAAGCCGATAATCCAGGAAATATCCGCCCCGCCCATCAGTACAGAAATGGGTCCCTGATACAGTTTTTGATTCAGGAAGGGGATCTGCACCAGCACACCAATTCCGTAGCAAACCAACGCAGTTTTGTTATACGCGCCATAGCGTCCCTCCGGGGTATAAAGTGCCGGAATATCGGTTTTACCTTGTGAGATGAAGTAGTAGTCGATGAGATTGATGGCGCTCCACGGCACAAATACCGTCAACAGCAGCAGAACGAAGTTTTTGAAATTATTCAAAAAGTCTGCGCTTGCCGCCAGCGCGACGACCATCGACAACAGCACGAAACCTACAACGTAGGCAGCACGGACACGCTGTGAAACCTGGCTGCGATTGTTAAAGGCGCTGACGGTCGCCAGAATCGACATAAAGCCGCCGTAGGCATTCAAACAGTTAACCGTCAGTTTGCCGCAAACAATCACCGTATAAATCAGAATGGCAAACGTTGGTCCGGCTAAATCGCCCATAAAACCAACCTGATCTTTCAGGAAGTTAGCACCGCAAGCAGCAACAAGAACGCCAAAAGTCATGGCACATTGCGCGCCAAGCGTGGTTCCCAGAAAGGTGGCAAAGAAGATTGATTTTGCTGGTGTATCAGAGGGTAAATAGCGGGAATAATCAGAGGCGTATGGTGCAAACGTTAATTGCCATCCGGCTGAGAGTGCAATCGTTAATAAGAACACCGATAAGCTAAATGGCTTTTGACCAAATGCCGCAGCCACATCGTAGTGACCACTAAGTTGAGTGGCCAGGTAAATAAACCCCAGAATACTTAATATCCCTGCAACACGGCCAACGACGTGAATAAGTTTATAACCGACCAATGCGATCATCGCGGTAAGCATGCCGAAAATAATAATTCCGGTCGATGCTGACTCAAAACCAAATATCCGGTTAATCGCCTGACCGGATAATACCGTACCCGTCGCGGCAAATCCGAGATACATAATAATCACCATCAGTAACGGTAGCGCCGCTCCTTTGACGCCAAAGCGGATACGACTGGAGATCATCTGTGGTAATCCCAGCTTTGCCCCCTGTGACGAGTGCAATGCCATAACCGCGCCGCCGATAATATTACCGATTAATAAACCAATAATTGCTGACATGGCTTCAGAGCCAAAAATAATCGCTAACGCGCCGTCCACCACGGCGGTAATTTGTAAGTTAGCACTTAGCCATAAAGTAAACTGGCTGGAGGGCGCGCCGTGGCGAGCGGACTCAGGAACGGCGTTAATCGTATTTGATTCTAATACTGGTTTTTTACTGCGGATAGGGCTGCTTGATTCCATGAAAAAGTCTCCTGCAAAATGAGAGGTCATTTTTTGAAACAGCAATAGAGGGTCGAGAGATATTTCTCTCGACGATGTAATGAATATTTTTGATAATTATTGTTATACAGGCGGATAACTTCCCGCCTGTATTAGCGCAAATATTAAATAACAGCGTTAATATTTAGCGAATCATCGGCAATTTCAGACCATAATTTTTGGCACATTCAATTGCCGCCTCATAACCCGCATCCGCATGACGCATAACCCCGGAAGCACAATCATTCACCAGCACACGCGCCAGACGTTTTTCGGCTTCTTCGCTACCATCGGCAACAATAACCATCCCGGCGTGTTGTGAATACCCCATCCCGACGCCGCCGCCATGATGCAGAGACACCCACGTTGCTCCACCTGCGGTATTGAGCAGACCATTGAGCAACGGCCAGTCAGAAACCGCGTCACTGCCATCGAGCATGCTTTCAGTTTCGCGGTTCGGGCTGGCGACAGAACCGGTATCAAGATGATCGCGACCAATCACAATCGGTGCTTTTAGTTCACCGTTGCGCACCATTTCGTTGAATGCCAGCCCCGCCAGGTGACGCTCACCAAGCCCCAGCCAGCAAATACGTGAAGGAAGCCCCTGGAAGGCGATACGCTCACGCGCCATATCCAGCCAGCGATGGGTCAGTACGTTATTGGGGAATAGTTCTTTAATTTTGGCATCGGTTTTATAGATATCTTCCGGGTCACCAGACAGCGCCACCCAACGGAACGGGCCTTTGCCTTCACAAAACATGGGGCGAATGTAAGCAGGAACGAAGCCCGGGAAATCGAAGGCATTTTGCAGACCTTCGTTGAAAGCCACCTGGCGGATGTTGTTCCCATAATCGACAACCGGGATCCCCATCGCCTGGAAGTCCAGCATCCCCTGAACATGCGCCACGCAACTCTGTGCCGCTTCTTTTTGCAGTCTGGCGTGCTGTTGTGGATCCTGCTGTGCAGCACGCCATTGTTCTACGCTCCAGCCCATTGGCAGGTAACCATAGACCAGATCGTGAGCGGAGGTCTGGTCGGTCACCAGATCCGGTTTGATCGCTCCCTGATGCGCACGTTTCACCAGCTCAGGAACAATTTCCGCCGCATTGCCCAGCAGCGCGATAGAAACGGCTTCTTTGCGTTCGGTGTGGTATTTAATCAGCGCCAGTGCATCATCAAGATCTTTCGCTTGTTTATCGACATAACGGGTACGCAGACGGAAGTCGATGCTACTTTGCTGGCACTCGATATTTAATGAACAAGCCCCTGCCAGAGTCGCCGCCAGCGGTTGTGCACCGCCCATACCACCGAGCCCCGCGGTCAGGATCCATTTTCCACTTAGCGAATTGTTGTAGTGCTGGCGACCTGCTTCGACAAAAGTTTCGAACGTTCCCTGCACAATGCCCTGACTACCGATGTAGATCCACGAGCCCGCGGTCATCTGGCCGTACATGAACAGACCTTTGCGATCCAGTTCATTGAAGTGATCCCAGTTGGCCCATTGCGGCACCAGGTTAGAGTTGGCAATCAGCACGCGGGGCGCGTCAGTATGAGTTTTAAACACGCCCACGGGTTTACCGGACTGTACCAACAGCGACTCATCAGGCTCGAGATTTTTGAGTGATTCGAGGATCTGGTCGAAACATTCCCAGTTACGCGCCGCGCGGCCAATACCACCGTATACCACCAGATGCTGTGGATTTTCGGCTACGTCGGGATCAAGGTTGTTCTGCAACATCCGATAAGCAGCTTCGATCTGCCAGTTTTTGCAATGCAGTTGAGTTCCTTGTGGCGCATGGATGACGCGACTGGTATCAATACGAGGGTCTGAAGGCTTACTCATGAATCTTCTCCTGTTACTGGATAAAATTAAATGCTGTCATCGCCCAGAAAAAATGAGCGAAGGAATACAGAAACGGTTTATATAATCCCCGTTTATAATTTCGCATTATCAATTCACTTGGTGAATTTCATTTGTTATGGGATATTCACCCTGAATGTAAATTCAAAAAAACTGCCAACGCTTTGTATGCGATTTCAATATGCTTAATTTAACTTTTGGAAAAAGTGATATTGTTGGCAAAATATTTTCTCATTTGAACATATGAATATGATGAGATTGCAAGATGTCTGTAATTTAATTATCCGGAGAAATGCGTTAATAACAACCAGACATTAGCGTAACAACAGGTAACCCGACACCATACAGCACGCATAACACAATGATATTTAAAATAAGATCTTCATTGCTCGTCATAACGATATGTTTTATTATCATTAATAATCCATTTGTTTTTATCCCACTTTGATAATTAAAAAACGGCAAGCAATGGATAGTTACCGCCGTAAGAACAGGCGTAAAAATAACTCTTAAAATATATATTCTGGGAGTTATCATCTTTCATATTTTACAATCGGGTGTCGATAATTCACCACCTTTATAACAACAACCCTCTTTGGCAATCTGTATTTTTATCTTGTATTTATCGTCATTGCTGAATACACTACGCGCGTTTTCTTTCCCTTTTGCTGGCTGCTGACCGGAAAGACAAAATTACCCTCGCAATACAGGGGGTTGATTAACGTCTATATTTCAGGACAGCGTTATGCATCATCTTTCGAGGCTTGATAAAGCCTTTCTGCGCAAAGGGATCCAACTTTCCCGCGCCAACAATATTGTTTCATTATCTCGTCCATCAGGAGCCAGAGCCCACATACTGCTGCCGGACGAACTGCCGCTAGAAGAAAAAGCAGTGACACAACTTCTTGATTTTGCAGAAGTGAAGCTACCAGATCATCCAGGTTATGTACGCCAGACGTGCGCGACGCCAGATTTTCACCCCGGCAATGGCGTCCCCGTTGGCGCAGTGGTGGCCTCAACGCCGGATTTAGTCATTCCCGCCGCCATCGGCACCGATATTTCTTGTGGCATGCGACTGCTGACGACTGGATTAACACTTGAGCAAGCCGAAGCGCATAAAGACGTCATCACTCAGCGGTTAACACAAGTGCTACTGCAAAATGAGCGCGATGTTCCGTTATCCGCACGAGCGTTCACCGCGCTTTTTGATGGCGGACCGGCAAATTGTGTGTCGGCCTTGCCATCAGCGGGTCTCTGGACACGCACGAATATCCCCCGGATGATGCAAGAGATTGATCGCTGCATTGGGCTGAACGAGCATAACAGTCATTCGCGTTATGCCCCACCCGCCCTGCTGGCAACGGACCGCGCATTACTCCGCGATCCTTGTCTTGGTACGCCGGGTTCAGGTAATCATTTTATTGAACTTCAGGTGGTTGATAGCGTGGTCGATCGCCATGTGGCCTGGCAACAAGGGCTGAAAATGGGCGATATCGTGGTGATGATCCATAGCGGATCGCGAGATGTCGGCTTTTACGTCGGACGACGCTGGATGGATCGCGCCCGTGCAGCCTGGCCCGCCGGGCATAAACATCCACAAAGCGGATTATATGCTCTGGGCGGTGAGCTGGCGGAGGAATACCTGCAGGCTATGGGAATGGCGGCGCGTTACGCGTGGTTAAATCGCGTGACCATTGCGGAAATGGTTCGCGTATGTTTTGCCGATTTATTCCATCAGGATGATTCACATCTGGTGGTGGATGTGCCGCATAACATCATCCTTCGCGAGCATGAAATGAATATTCATCGCAAAGGCGCAACGCCGGCACGCGTGGGCGATCTGGCGTTAATCCCCGGATCAATGGGCGATTATTCGTGGCTTGCGGTCGGTTGCGGCAACCCGCAGTGGCTGTGGTCATGCAGTCACGGAGCAGGACGCAGCCAGCGTCGGCAGACCATGCGCTCACGCGCGACTGAAGAGTCAGCGCTGCCGTGGCAATGCGTCACATTGCGCGAAGAACGACGTCTTGAAGAAGCGCCAGCTGCTTATAAAGATATTGGTCCGGTTATCGAAGCCCAACAAGCAGCCGGATTAATTCAACATGCGGTCAGATTTCGACCGTGGTTAACGTTTAAGGCATAAAAAAGGCCATCATAAGATGGCCAACCATGTCGAAACCGACAGCCCTTCGCCATTCCTGTAGAGGGAAGCGGCGAGGGCTATTTCTTATTACAGATATTTATTTCAGAACAGTTTTCAGTGCTTCACCGATATCCGCCAGGCTGCGAACGGTTTTCACGCCTGCGGCTTCCAGAGCAGCGAATTTCTCATCCGCAGTCCCTTTACCACCGGCAATGATGGCACCCGCGTGGCCCATACGTTTGCCTTTCGGCGCAGTCACACCAGCGATGTAACCCACAACTGGCTTGGTAACGTGCTCTTTGATGTACGCAGCCGCTTCTTCTTCAGCGCTACCGCCGATCTCACCGATCATCACGATCGCTTCGGTCTGCGAGTCTTTTTCGAACATTTCGAGGATGTCGATAAAGTTAGAACCGGGGATCGGGTCGCCGCCGATACCGACACAGGTCGACTGACCGAAACCGTAATCCGTGGTCTGTTTAACCGCTTCATAGGTCAGTGTACCGGAACGGGAAACGATACCCACTTTACCCGGTTTGTGAATGTGACCCGGCTGGATACCGATTTTGCATTCACCCGGAGTGATTACGCCCGGGCAGTTCGGGCCGATCATACGAACGCCTGCTTCATCCAGTTTCACTTTCACAGTCAGCATATCCAGCGTCGGGATGCCTTCAGTGATGGTGATAATCAGTTTGATGCCTGCATCGATAGCTTCCAGAATGGAGTCTTTGCAGAACGGTGCTGGTACGTAGATAACAGAAGCGGTAGCGCCAGTAGCAGCAACAGCTTCACGCACAGTGTTGAACACCGGCAGGCCGAGATGGGTAGTACCGCCTTTACCTGGAGTTACGCCGCCAACCATTTTAGTGCCATATGCAATGGCCTGTTCAGAGTGGAAAGTCCCCTGGCTACCGGTAAAGCCCTGGCAGATAACCTTGGTGTTTTTATCAATTAAAATGGACATTATTTCCCCTCCACTGCGGCAACAACCTGCTGAGCTGCATCCGTCAGACCTTTTGCTGCAATAATATTCAGGCCGCTGTCAGCCAGTTTCTTCGCGCCGAGTTCGGCGTTGTTACCTTCAAGACGTACTACTACCGGTACGTTAACACCCACTTCCGCTACCGCGCCGATGATACCGTCAGCGATCAGGTCGCAACGAACGATACCGCCGAAGATGTTAACCAGAACGGCTTTCACTTTGTCGTCAGAGAGGATGATTTTGAACGCTTCGGTTACACGTTCTTTGGTTGCGCCGCCGCCAACGTCCAGGAAGTTAGCCGGTTCGCCGCCGTGCAGTTTAACGATGTCCATCGTACCCATCGCCAGACCTGCGCCGTTAACCATACAACCGATGTTACCGTCCAGCGCAACGTAGTTCAGTTCCCACTGTGCAGCCTGTGCTTCACGCGGATCTTCCTGCGACTGGTCGCGCATTTCGCGCAGATCAGGCTGGCGGAACAGTGCGTTGCCGTCAGCGCCCAGTTTGCCATCGAGGCAAATCAGATCGCCCTGTTTGGTGATGACCAGCGGGTTGATTTCGATCAGCGCCAGGTCGCGTTCCAGGAAAATAGTCGCCAGACCCATGAAGATTTTGGTGAACTGCTGAACCAGTTTACCTTCCAGACCCAGTTTGAACGCCAGCTCGCGACCCTGATACGGCATCGGGCCAGTCAGCGGATCAAGCGCAACTTTGTGGATCAGGTGCGGAGTTTCTTCCGCCACTTTTTCGATTTCCACGCCGCCTTCGGTGGAGGCCATAAAGACCACGCGACGGGAACTACGATCTACAACGGCACCGAGATACAGCTCTTTAGCGATATCGGTCGCCGCTTCAACCAGAATCTGGTTAACCGGTTGGCCATTGGCATCTGTTTGATACGTTACCAGACGCTTGCCCAGCCAGTTTTCTGCAAAAGCACGGATGTCTTCTTTGCTGTTTACAACTTTCACACCGCCCGCTTTACCGCGGCCACCAGCGTGAACCTGACATTTCACTACCCACGGACCGGCACCGATTTTTGAAGCGGCTTCTTCTGCTTCGCGCGGAGTAGTACAGGCATAACCCACCGGTGCTGGTAAGCCATAGCGGGCAAACAGTTGTTTTGCCTGATATTCATGTAAGTTCATGTGTTCTGTCCATCCTTCAGTAATCGTTATCTTTTAAACCGTAGACCGAATATTTCGTATCGCTTCCGGGCATTGTCGGTCACCCGTAGGCCTAATAAGACGCGTAAGCGTCGCATCAGGCATCGCTTGTCGGATGCGGCGCGAGCGCCTTATCCGACCTACCCAGGTGGTCCCGTAGGCCTGATAAGACGCGTTAAGCGTCGCATCAGGCTTCAATTGCCGAAGAAGGCGATAATGTCTTATCCGGTCTACAGTGCAGGTGAAACTTAAACTACTACACGTCCAGCAGCAGACGCGTCGGATCTTCCAGCAACTCTTTGATCGTTACCAGGAAGCCCACGGATTCGCGACCATCGATCAGACGGTGATCGTAAGACAGCGCCAGATACATCATCGGCAGGATCTCAACCTGACCATTCACTGCCATCGGACGATCTTTGATAGCGTGCATACCCAGAATTGCGCTCTGCGGCGGGTTGATGATAGGCGTAGACATCAGGGAACCGAACACACCACCGTTGGTGATGGTGAAGTTACCACCGGTCAGATCTTCAACCGTCAGCTTGCCGTCACGGCCTTTAATGGCCAGTTCTTTGATTTTCTTCTCGATGTCTGCCATGCCGAGGGTATCGACATCACGCAGTACCGGCGTCACCAGGCCGCGCGGCGTAGAAACCGCCATGCTGACGTCGAAATAGTTGTGGTAAACCACATCATCGCCGTCGATAGACGCATTCACTTCCGGGTAACGTTTCAGGGCTTCAACCACGGCTTTCACGTAGAAGGACATAAAGCCCAGACGGATGCCGTGACGTTTTTCAAACGCTTCACCGTACTGCTTACGCAGATCCATAATCGGCTTCATGTTGACTTCGTTGAACGTGGTCAGCATGGCGGTGGAATTTTTCGCTTCCAGCAGACGCTCTGCCACACGCTTACGCAGGCGAGTCATCGGGACACGTTTTTCGCTACGTGCAGCCAGAACCGGTTGCGCCGCCGGAGCAGCCGCTGCCGGTGCAGACTCTTTCGCCGGGGCTTTCGCCAGATGTTTTTCCACATCTTCACGGGTCAGACGACCACCCACACCGGTGCCTTTAATGGCGCTGGCGTCGAGGTTGTGTTCAGCCAGCAGGCGACGGATCGCCGGGCTTAACGCATCGTTGTTTTGCTCTTCCAGAGACGCCTGCTGGCGTTGCGCCGGAGTGGACGCTTTCTCTTCAGATTTGGCGCTGGTTTCTTTACCCGCGCTGTTGCCTTCACGCAGGCGACCAAGGATCTGACGAGACGTTACCGTTGTACCTTCATCTTCCAGAACCGCATCCAGAATGCCGTCTGCTGATGCCGGTACTTCCAGTACCACTTTGTCAGTTTCGATTTCTACCAGCACTTCATCACGTACGACTGCGTCGCCGGGTTTTTTATGCCAGGTTGCGACGGTGGCATCGGCTACGGATTCAGGCAGGTCAGGGACCAGAATATCTACGCTACTCATTGTGTATCCTTTATTTATTCGACGTTCAGCGCGTCATTAACCAGATCTTGTTGCTGTTTCTGGTGAACGGACATATACCCTACCGCCGGAGAGGCGGAGGCCGGGCGGCCTGCATAACGCAGAGAAGCCCCAAACGGGATCACTTCACGGAAATGATGCTGGCTGCAGTACCATGCGCCCTGGTTGAGCGGCTCTTCCTGGCACCAGACAAAATCCTTGACGTGAGCAAACTGCTGCAACACTTCCTGCATCGCTTTATGCGGGAACGGGTAGAGTTGCTCGATACGCACAATGGCGACATCGTGTTGATTGTTCTTACGACGTTGTTCCAGCAGGTCGTAATAAACCTTACCAGAACACATCACTACGCGCTTCACGCCCTTCGGATCAAGCTCGTCGATTTCACCGATGGCTGGCAGGAAGGTGCCGTTCGCCAGTTCTTCGAGGCTGGAAACCGCCAGCGGATGACGCAGCAGGGATTTCGGCGACATCACGACCAGCGGACGACGCATCCCGCGTAGCGCCTGACGACGCAGCATGTGGTAAACCTGTGCCGGGGTAGACGGTACGCACACCTGCATGTTTTGCTCAGCGCAAAGTTGCAGATAACGTTCCAGACGCGCGGAGGAGTGCTCCGGCCCCTGCCCTTCGTAACCGTGCGGCAGCAACATCACCAGACCACACATCCGCCCCCATTTCTGTTCGCCAGAGGAGATGAACTGGTCGATAACCACCTGTGCGCCGTTGGCGAAGTCACCGAACTGCGCTTCCCAGATGGTCAGGGTGCGTGGTTCTGCGGTGGCATAACCATATTCAAACGCCAGCACGGCTTCTTCAGACAGTACGGAGTCCCAGACACGGAACGCGCCCTGGCCGTTATGGATATGTTGCAGCGGCGTGTAAGTGGAACCGTTAGACTGGTTATGGATCACCGCGTGGCGGTGGAAGAACGTACCGCGACCGGAGTCTTCACCCGACAGGCGAACCGGAATGCCTTCGTCAACCAGCGTGGCGTAAGCGAGGTTTTCCGCGCCGCCCCAGTCGAACAGTTTCTCACCGGCTGCCATCGCCTGGCGATCGCCATAAATCTTGGCAACGCGAGACTGCATTTCAACCGCTTCCGGCACCGTACTGATGCGTTTAGCCAGTTCTTGCAGGCGCTTCATCTCAACTTTGTTCGGGTACTCTTCGTCCCATTCGTGGTTGAGGTACGGCGACCAGGTGAAAGAGTGCATGTTCATCGGACGCCACTCTGCCACTACGCAATCGCCAGCATCCAGAGCATCGCGGTACAGGTTAACCATCTCGGTGGCATCTTCCAGCGTCGCCACTTTTTCCTGCTCCAGCTTGTCAGCGTAGATTTTGCGCGGCGTTGGATGTTTTTTGATTTTCTGATACATCAGCGGCTGGGTTGCGCTCGGCTCGTCGGCTTCGTTATGGCCGTGACGGC
This sequence comes from Escherichia sp. E4930, assembly GCF_005845405.1. NCBI lineage: Bacteria > Pseudomonadati > Pseudomonadota > Gammaproteobacteria > Enterobacterales > Enterobacteriaceae > Escherichia > Escherichia sp. E4930. Next base: position 230,028 of record NZ_VCDZ01000004.1, read on the forward strand.
GGTAGCACACCAGGTCGATGAAAACATCACGTTTAAAGGTGTTACGGAAATCGAGCGCCAGACGGGTCACAAAGGCAACGGCTTCCGGATCGTCCGCGTTAACGTGGAAAATCGGTGCCTGAACCATCTTACCGATATCAGTACAGTACGGCGTAGAACGAGCATCCAGCGGGTTAGAGGTAGTAAAGCCAACCTGGTTGTTGATAACGATACGTACCGTACCGCCAACTTCATAACCACGCGCTTTCGACATGTTCAGGGTTTCCTGAACCACGCCCTGCCCGGTTACTGCGGCGTCACCATGAATGGTGATTGGCAGCACTTTGTTGCTGCTCGGCTCATCAAGTCTGTCCAGACGAGCGCGAACAGAACCGATAACTACCGGGCTTACAATCTCAAGGTGAGACGGGTTAAACGCCAGCGCCAGGTGCACCAGGCCGCCATCGGTCTGGAAGTCAGACGAGAAGCCCATATGGTATTTCACGTCGCCTGTGCCGAGGTGTTCTTTATGTTTACCGGCAAACTCGTCGAACAAGTCTTGCGGTTTTTTACCCAGCACGTTCACCAGCACGTTCAGACGACCACGGTGCGCCATCCCGAGAACCACTTCGCGGGTGCCACTGTTGCCAGCGTGGCGGATCATCTCTTTGAGCATCGGGATTAACGCGTCACCGCCTTCCAGCGAGAAGCGTTTTGCGCCAGGGAATTTTGCACCGAGGTAACGTTCAAGACCTTCAGCGGCGGTCAGTTCGCTTAAGAAGCGTTTTTTCTCTTCGCTATTGAAAGTCGCGCGACCAGACTCGATACGCTGTTGGATCCAGCGTTTTTCTTCGGTGCTGGTAATGTGCATATACTCGGCACCAATCGGGCCGCAGTAGGTTTGCTTGAGGGCTTCCAGCAGCTCGCCGAGTTTCATGGTTTCTTTGCCGCTGGCAAATGAACCGACGTTGAAGGTCTCCTGGAAGTCTGCTTCGGTCAGATCGTGGAAAGACGGATCCAGATCGGCCACTTTATCTTGCTGCCACAGTCCCAGCGGATCGAGATTCGCATGCTGGTGACCACGGAAGCGGTATGCGTTAATGAGCTGCAGGACTTTAACCTGCTTCACATTGGTGTCAGGGTCGGAGATCGTTGAAGAGTAACGTGAAGCGTCTTTCGCCAGGCGGCGGAAATATTCACGCGTTTGAGAGTGGAATTGATCCGGTTTGACTCCCGTACCAGGTAACTGCTGGAACGTCGAACGCCAGTTAGCGTCAACCGAGTCAGGATCGGTTAAGAAGTCTTCATAGAGCTGTTCTATCCAGCTCTGGTTTGCGCCAGAGAGGTAAGAAGAGTCCAACCAGGCTTTCAAAGCGCTGTTCTGCATCGTGATCCCTTAAGCATCTTTTTTATGCTTACTTCGCCGTGGATACTACCACGCACATTTCATATCAGATGTGCGTGCCGGGGTTCACTTGTTGCGGACTTGTCGTATTTTCTGCGTCCGCTAAGGAACCTTTAAAAACTGTCTTAGTGTCAGGGGCAGTTTTTAAAGATTTCCTGCATTTCTTTTGTAGGCCGGATAAGGCGTTCACGCCGCATCCGGCACTGGTTGCCTGATGCGACGCTTGCGCGTCTTATCAGGCCCGGGGTTTATGCATTACGCTGTAATAACATCGACTTGATATGGCCGATGGCGCGCGTCGGGTTCAGCCCTTTCGGACATACACTGACGCAGTTCATGATGCTGTGACAGCGGAATACGCTGAATGCATCGCTCAAACCGTCGAGGCGCTCGTCAGTCTCGGTATCACGGCTATCGATCAGGAAACGATATGCCGCTAACAAGCCTGCCGGGCCGATAAACTTATCGGGATTCCACCAGAAAGACGGACAAGAGGTTGAACAACATGCGCAGAGAATACATTCATACAGCCCGTCGAGTTTTTCGCGCTGCTCTGGCATCTGTAAATGCTCGCGAGCTGGCGGATTTTGTCCATTATTCAACAGGTAAGGCTTAATTTTCTCATATTGCGCATAGAATTGTCCCATGTCTACCACCAAATCGCGGACAACCGGTAAACCAGGTAACGGGCGAATTACAATTTTCTTACCCGGCTGGTTGAGTGCCGAAATTGGGGTAATACAGGCCAGACCATTCTTACCGTTCATGTTCAGACCGTCGGAACCACATACCCCTTCACGGCAGGAGCGGCGGAACGACAGGCTGGGATCTTTCTCTTTCAACTGGATAAGCGCATCCAGCAGCATCATGTCGCGACCTTCATCCGCTTCCAGGGTGTAATCCTGCATACGCGGAGCATCATCAACATCCGGGTTATAGCGATAAATTGAAAACTCGAGTCTCATTTTCCTGTCTCCGCATTAGTAAGTACGAATCTTCGGCGGGAATGCCGGGCGCAGTTTCGGTTCCATGTTGACGCTTCGGCGCGTCATGGATTCCGACTCTGGCAGATACAGGGAGTGGCACAGCCAGTTTTCATCATCACGATCCGGGAAGTCGAAGCGGCTATGCGCGCCACGGCTTTCGGTACGGAAGTTGGCAGAAACAGCCGTTGCATACGCCGTTTCCATCAGGTTATCCAGTTCCAGGCACTCAACGCGCTGGGTGTTGAACTCGCTGGAAGTGTCATCCAGACGGGCATTTTTCAGACGCTCGCGGATCACTTTCAACTGCTCAAGACCTTTCGCCATCGCATCACCTTCACGGAAGACCGAGAAGTTATGCTGCATACATTCTTGCAGCGCTTTACGAATCGCCACCGGATCTTCACCGTTACGGTTGTTATTCCAGCGGTTCAGGCGATTGAGAGAAGCTTCTACATCAGACTCGCTGGCATCGCGCAGTACGCCCTGCTCGGCAATAGACTCTTGCAGATGCAGACCTGCCGCACGACCAAATACCACCAGGTCCAGCAGCGAGTTGCCGCCCAGACGGTTGGCGCCGTGTACGGATACGCAGGCAATTTCACCTACCGCGAACAGCCCAGGGATCACCACATCTTCGCCTTTCTCGTTCACGGTCAGCGCCTGACCGGTCACTTTAGTCGGAATACCGCCCATCATGTAGTGACAGGTTGGGATTACCGGAATCGGCTCTTTCACTGGATCAACGTGAGCGAAGGTGCGGGAGAGTTCAAGGATACCCGGCAGACGGGATTCAAGAACTTCTTTACCCAGGTGGTCGAGTTTCAGTTTTGCGTGTGGCCCCCACGGACCATCACAACCGCGACCTTCACGGATTTCGATCATGATGGAACGTGCCACCACGTCACGGCCCGCCAGGTCTTTGGCGTTCGGCGCATAACGCTCCATAAAGCGTTCGCCATGTTTGTTCAGCAGATAACCGCCTTCACCACGGCAACCTTCGGTGACCAGTACGCCCGCACCAGCAATACCGGTTGGGTGGAACTGCCACATTTCCATATCCTGTACCGGTACGCCTGCACGGATAGCCATGCCGACACCGTCGCCAGTGTTAATGTGGGCGTTGGTGGTGGACTGATAAATACGCCCTGCCCCGCCAGTCGCCAGCACAGTCGCGCGGGCTTTGAAATAAACCACTTCACCGGTTTCGATGCACAGTGCGGTACAACCGACCACCGCGCCATCGGCGTTTTTCACCAGATCCAGCGCATACCATTCGGAGAAAATAGTGGTGTGGTTTTTCAGGTTCTGCTGATAAAGCGTGTGCAGCAGTGCGTGACCAGTACGGTCGGCAGCCGCCGCAGTACGTGCCGCCTGCTCGCCGCCGAAGTTTTTCGACTGACCGCCAAACGGACGTTGATAGATACGACCATCATCAAGGCGCGAGAACGGTAGGCCCATATGTTCCAGTTCCAGAATCGCTTCCGGCCCGGTTTTACACATATATTCAATCGCGTCCTGGTCACCGATATAGTCCGACCCTTTTACGGTGTCGTACATATGCCATTCCCAGTTATCTTCATGGGTGTTACCCAGCGCAACGGTAATACCGCCCTGCGCAGAAACAGTATGGGAACGGGTCGGGAAAACTTTAGAGAGCAGCGCACAGGTCTGGCCGCTCTGGGAAATTTGTAGCGCCGCGCGCATACCTGCGCCTCCGGCACCAATCACAACTGCATCAAATTCTCTGACTGGCAATTTCATCACACACCCCACACCACAACGAATCCATAAATCACGTAAACCACCAGTGCAACGACAATCACCAGTTGCAGAATCAGGCGCAAGGCCAGCGGTTTAACGTAGTCGGTCAACACCTGCCACATGCCGATCCAGGCATGGATCAAAATGGAAAACAGTGCCAGCAGAGTGAAGACTTTAGTGAACGCAGAGGCAAAGAAACCACTCCAGACGTCATATGTCAGTTCGCCACTGATAGCAAAAAAACCGACCATATAAATGATGTAAAGCGTCAGGACGATAGCAGTAGCGCGAACGAGGATGAAATCATGTACGCCATTGCGTCCTAATGCGGAGGCGTTGCTTACCATACGAGGACTCCTGCAAGAATTGAAAGCACGACAGTAATGACAAAGGAGATTTTGGCAGAGCGTTTACCCGCTTCGAATGTTTCTTCCAGATAGCCAAAATCCATCATCATGTGGCGAATACCTACGACGACGTGATATGCCAGAGCGGTAAGGATGCCCCACATGATAAATTTCACGAAGAAGCTGCCCATAATGGCGGAAGCTTGCTCGAAACCTTCAGGGGAAGAGAGGCTGGTACCCAGAAGCCACAGCAGGATGCCCACTGCAACAAACGTAATCACACCGGAAACGCGATGAAGAATGGACGCTATCGCCGTGATGGGGAACCGGATGGTCTGTAGGTCCAGATTAACAGGTCTTTGTTTTTTCACATTTCTTATCATGAATAACGCCCACATGCTGTTCTTATTATTCCCTGGGGACTACGGGTACAGAGGATAACTTTCTGTTACCTGGAGACGTCGGGATTTCCTTCCTCCGGTCTGCTTGCGGGTCAGACAGCGTCCTTTCTATAACTGCGCGTCATGCAAAACACTGCTTCCAGATGCGAAAACGACACGTTACAACGCTGGGTGGCTCGGGATTGCAGGGTGTTCCGGAGACCTGGCGGCAGTATAGGCTGTTCACAAAATCATTACAATTAACCTACATATAGTTTGTCTGGTTTTATCCGGAACAGTGATCTGGGTCACGATAACAACATTTATTTAATTTTTAACCATCACATTTGACAATCATTCAACAAAGTTGTTACAAACATTACCAGGAAAAGCATATAATGCGTAAAAGTTATGGGGTCACTATTTCACCTGAGATTAACTTATGTAACAGTGTGGAAGTATTGACCAATACATTCGAGATAGTTATTAGTGATAGACAGGTTTAATAATTCGGATTGCTAAGTGCTTGATTCGCCGTTTATTCGTCATCAATGAATTCTTTACCTGCAAGCGCCCAGAGCTCTGTACCCAGGTTTCCTCTCTTCCACAGAGCGGCGAGCCAAATAACAAACGGGTAAAGCCAGGTTGATGTGCGAAGGCAAATTTAAGTTCCGGCAGTCTTATGCAATAAGGCGCTAAGGAGACCTTAAATGGCTGATACAAAAGCAAAACTCACCCTCAATGGGAACACAGCTGTTGAACTGGATGTGCTGAAAGGCACGCTAGGTCAAGATGTTATCGATATCCGTACGCTTGGTTCAAAAGGCGTATTCACCTTTGACCCTGGTTTCACTTCAACAGCATCCTGCGAATCTAAAATTACTTTTATTGATGGTGATGAAGGTATTTTGCTGCATCGTGGCTTCCCGATCGATCAGCTGGCAACCGATTCTAATTACCTGGAAGTTTGCTACATCCTGTTGAATGGTGAAAAACCAACCCAGGAACAGTACGACGAGTTCAAAACTACAGTAACTCGCCATACCATGATCCACGAGCAGATTACCCGTCTGTTCCATGCTTTCCGTCGCGACTCGCATCCGATGGCGGTCATGTGCGGTATTACCGGTGCGCTGGCGGCGTTTTATCATGACTCTCTGGACGTCAATAACCCGCGCCATCGTGAAATCGCCGCGTTCCGCCTGTTGTCGAAAATGCCGACCATGGCAGCAATGTGCTACAAATATTCCATCGGGCAGCCATTTGTTTACCCGCGTAATGACCTCTCCTACGCCGGTAACTTCCTGCATATGATGTTCTCCACGCCGTGCGAACCGTATGAAGTCAATCCAATTCTGGAACGTGCTATGGACCGCATTCTGATCCTGCACGCTGACCACGAACAAAACGCCTCTACTTCTACCGTACGTACCGCAGGTTCTTCGGGCGCGAACCCGTTTGCCTGTATCGCAGCAGGTATTGCCTCTCTGTGGGGACCAGCACACGGCGGCGCCAACGAAGCTGCACTGAAAATGCTGGAAGAAATCAGCTCGGTTAAACACATTCCGGAATTTGTTCGTCGTGCGAAAGACAAAAATGACTCTTTCCGTCTGATGGGCTTCGGTCACCGCGTATACAAAAATTACGACCCGCGCGCCACCGTAATGCGTGAAACCTGCCATGAAGTGCTGAAAGAGCTTGGTACCAAAGATGACCTGCTGGAAGTGGCCATGGAGCTGGAAAACATCGCGCTGAACGACCCGTACTTTATCGAGAAGAAACTGTACCCGAACGTCGATTTCTACTCTGGTATCATCCTGAAAGCGATGGGCATTCCGTCTTCCATGTTCACCGTCATCTTTGCGATGGCCCGTACCGTTGGCTGGATCGCTCACTGGAGCGAAATGCACAGCGAAGGAATGAAGATTGCCCGTCCGCGTCAGCTTTACACTGGTTACGAAAAACGCGACTTTAAAAGCGACATCAAGCGTTAACCAATGATTGCATGACAGTAAATCCTTCTAACCCGTCTTTTCTATGGCGGGTTATTTTTATTTGCCTAAACACAAAAAATTGTAAAGATAAAATCCATTATCGGACCAACATAGATATTGTAAAAAAAATAACACTACTCATTTTATGAGCAATTTAATGATTTTTTATTACCCCTTCCAGACAGCAACATTTTTAACTTCATGAAAATGAGGGAAATCTCTAATAAACCCGCATCCTTTTCATTAAACAATTAATTCACCGCATCAATTAATTAGCCTTGTATTTAATACAGTTAACAATGTTTTTAAATAAAACTAAAAACATTTGATATTCAAGTAAGTTATTCTGGTATCGCTATACTTATTCTATTTCCTCTAAGGACTCCGTTATGTTTAAAGGACAAAAAACACTGGCGGCGCTGGCCGTATCTCTGTTAATTTCAGCCCCTGTTTATGCTGCAAATGAAGGCTCTGGTGAAATTCACTTTAAAGGTGAAATTATTGAAGCACCTTGTGAAATTAAGCAAGAAGACATTGATAAACAAGTAAATCTTGGTGAGGTGACCAAGAACCGCATCAACCAGGATCATCACAGTGCATTAACGCCTGTCGATATTCATTTAGTTAACTGTGACCTGCCAAGTTCCGATAACGGTTCAGGTACCGCAGTATCAAAAGTCTCGGTAACCTTTGACAGTTCAGCGAAAACAATGGGAGCCTCCCCGATGCTCAGTAACACCAGTGCTGGTGAGGCCACAGGTGTTGGCGTGCGCTTAATGAACAAAGACCAGTCCAACATCACTCTGGGTTCAGAAAGTCCAGATATTGGGCTGGAACCAACAGCCACAGAACAAACTCTGAACTTCTTCGCCTGGATGGAGCAGATTGATAACGGTATTCCCGTGACGGCGGGTGAAGTCACTGCCAACGCGACCTATGTGCTGGATTATAAATAATCACCGCGTCGTCATTGATTAATCTGTACATATGACAGCGTGTATAGTTATACGTATTACGGCGGCAAGTTAGCCGCCTTTCTTCAAATATTTATCAGGTATGGATGCCGTGAATATTTACCGACTTTCTGTTTTATCCTGCCTGACAATGGCTATCCCCTCTGCATTGGCAGTGGAGTTTAACCTTAACGTCCTTGATAAATCGATGCGCGATAGCGTTGATATTTCTCTGCTCAATGAAAAAGGCGCTATCGTTCCCGGTGATTATTTTGTTAGCGTCGTTGTTAATAATATTCAAATCAGCAGCGGGCAAACTATTCGCTGGCAAAAAGCCAACGACAAAACAATTCCTTGTATCAATGATTCCCTGTTGAGTAAATTTGGCCTTAAAGAAAAAATCCGCCAGACATTGCCGCAGGTTAATCAGTGTTTTGATTTTAGCAGCCTGCCGGAAATCAACTTTACGTTTGATCAGACCAACCAACAACTTAACATCACGATTCCACAAGCCTGGCTGGCATGGCATTCCGACAACTGGGCGCCGCCTGAAACATGGGATGCCGGAGTTTCGGGTATCTTGCTGGACTACAACCTGTTTGCCAGCACTTATCGCCCGCAGGAAGGGAGCAGTAATACCAATCTGAATGCTTACGGTACAACGGGTATTAACGCCGGAGCATGGCGGTTGCGTAGCGATTACCAGCTCAACCAATCCGACAATGGTGATGTGCACGATCGATCCGGGGCTATTTCCCGAACCTATCTGTTTCGCCCGCTACCACAAATAAGCTCCAGATTAACCCTTGGCGAAACCGATCTCAGCTCCAATATTTTTGACGGTTTTTCGTATACCGGTGCAACCCTGACCAGCGATGACCGAATGCTTCCCTGGGAATTACGCGGATACGCACCGCAAATTAGCGGTGTGGCGCAAACTAACGCTACCGTCACCATAAGCCATACCGGACGCGTCATTTATCAGAAAAAAGTCCCGCCTGGCCCGTTTATCATTGATGACCTGAATCAGTCAGTTCAAGGCACACTGGATGTCAAAGTGACGGAGGAAGATGGTCGAGTTAATAATTTCCAGGTATCCGCAGCGTCAACGCCTTTTCTGACCCGCCAGGGGCAGGTACGTTATAAACTTGCAGCGGGTCGTCCGCGTCCTTCTTTGTCTCATCATACTGAAAACGAAACATTTTTAAGTAATGAAGTTTCCTGGGGGATGCTCTCCAATACTTCACTGTATGGCGGGTTGATTCTCGCCGGGGACGATTATCATTCTGGCGCGCTGGGTATCGGGCAAAATATGCTGTGGCTGGGGGCGCTCTCCTTCGACGTCACCTGGGCTAAAAGTCGTTTTGATAATCAACCGGACGAGAAAGGTTACAGTTATCGCTTCAACTACAGTAAACGGATAGATGCCACCGACAGTCTTCTTTCGATAGCGGCATATCGTTTCTCCGACCGCCATTTCCATAGCTACGCCAATTATATCGATCATAAATACAATGACGCTGATGCTCAGGATGAAAAAAAGACAATCAGCCTTTCCGCCGGGCAACCCATTACACCGCTGAATCTCAACCTGTACGTCAACGTGTTGCGTCAAACCTGGTGGAATGCGGAGTCCTCCACAACCGCCAATATTACCGCTGGCTTCAACGTTGATATCGGTGACTGGAAAGATATTTCCGTCTCAACCTCATTTAACACCACACATTACGAAGACAAAGCTCGTGATAACCAGATTTACCTGTCCATTTCATTGCCTATTGGTAACGGTGGCCGCATTGGTTATGACATGCAGGACAGTAAAAATAGCACCTCGCACCGCATGTCGTGGAACGATACCCTGGATGACCGTAACAGTTGGGGAATATCGACCGGCCTGCAATCTGACCGACCTGGCAATGGCGCACAGGTTAGCGGCAATTATCAGCATCTTAGTTCTGCGGGCGAGTGGGATCTGTCTGGCACGTACGCCGCTAATGATTACAGCTCTGCCAGCACCAGCTGGAGTGGTTCCTTTACTGCTACACGCTTTGGCGCTGCGTTTCATCGCCGTAGCTCCACCAACGAACCTCGTCTTATGGTTAGTACAGACGGTGTAGCCGACATTCCGATTCAGGGTAATCTCGACTACACCAACCGCTTTGGCATTGCGGTCGTACCGTTTGTCTCCAGTTACCAACCCTCGACTGTCGCGGTCAATATGAACGACTTGCCCGACGGCGTGACAGTATCCGAAAACGTGGTCAAAGAAACCTGGACGGAAGGCACGATCGGCTATAAAGCGCTGGCTTCACGTTCTGGAAAAGATGTCAACGTCATCATCCGCGACTCCAGCGGCCATTTCCCGCCACTCGGCGCCGATATCCGGCAAGAAGGAAGTGGAATCAGCGTCGGAATGGTGGGGGAAGATGGCCACGCCTGGTTAAGTGGTGTGGGTGAAAATCAGCGATTCACAATACTTTGGGGTGATAAACAGCGTTGTTTAATTCAGCTTCCTCAGCACCTGGAAGATATGAGTAAACGTCTGATTCTCCCCTGTCATTAATTAAGGAAAAGACAATGACAATTTTTAAAGGAATGCCCCTTATTCTGCTGATCGTGAGCTTATGCAGCCATGCCGCCTTACAGCCCGATCGCACTCGTATCGTATTTAACGCCAATGATAAAGCGACCAGCCTGCGGATAGAAAATCGCAGCGATAAACTTCCCTATCTCGCATACTCATGGATAGAAAATGACAAAGGGGATAAAAGCGATGATTTCCTCGTAGCCTTGCCGCCAATCCAACGTCTGGAAGCGAAAGCGACATCGCAGGCGCGTATTGTCAAGCAATCTTCCACTAGCCAATTACCGACCGATCGTGAGTCGCTGTTTTACTATAATCTGCGCGAGATCCCCCCAGCCCCGGAAAAAGCAACCGGTCATGCCATTCTTCAGGTTGCTATCCAGAGCCGTATAAAGTTGTTCTGGCGGCCCGCCGGATTACGCAAAAAATCGGGCGAGCATGTGGAATTACAGTTACAGGTCAGCCAGCAGAATAATCAGCTTACCCTGAAAAACCCGACCCCTTATTACCTGACCATCGCCTATCTTGGCCGCGATAAAAAAGGCATTCTACCCGGCTTTAAAAGTACGCTCATAGCGCCTTTTGCTTCGGCAATTGCCAGTACGGGTAACTATAACGGCAACCAGTTTTATCTTGGCTATATGGATGACTATGGCGCGTTACGTATGACGACGCTCAACTGTCAGGGGCAATGCAAAATGCAGCGCGTGGTGGAGGATAAACAATGAGTATAAGCAAAGGACTGTTACTCATTGCCTGCTTGTTATTTCTGCCCTTAAAAAACGCGTTGGCGCTGGACTGTTATTTTGGCGCCTCAGGCGGCGCAGTGGAAAAATCAGAAACGATTATGCCATTCGCCGTCCCGGCTAACGCCAAACCGGGAGATAAAATCTGGGAATCCGATGATATTAAAATCCCCGTCTATTGTGATAACAATACCAACGGTGATTTCGAAAGTGAGCATGTATACGCGTGGGTAAACCCCTACCCCGGCATGCAGGATCGTTACTATCAGCTCGGTGTAACCTATAACGGCGCTGATTATGACGCCAGCCTCGGAAAAAGCCGTATCGATACTAACCAATGTATCGACAGTAAAAAAATTGACATGTATACGCCAGAGCAAATAATCGCAATGGGATGGCAAAATAAAATTTGCTCTGGTGATCCTACAAATATCCGTAAATCGCGAACGTTCATGGCGCGTATGCGACTGTACGTCAAACTACGCGAAATGCCGCCACACGATTATCAAAGCACCCTTAGCGATTACACTGTCGTACAATTTGATGGCGCTGGCAGCGTCAACGAAGATCCCTCGGCTAAAAACCTGAAATATCACATCTATGGGCTGGAAAATATTCGCGTTCTTGACTGCAGTGTCGACTTCGCCATTACCCCCAATAATCAGGTCATCGATTTTGGTAAATTTAACGTGCTGGATATTCGCCGCCACAATATGACAAAAACGTTCTCTATCAAAACGACCAAAACCCAAAATGCTGAGTGCACTGATGGCTTCAAAGTCAGTTCTTCGTTTTATACCGAAGAAACACTGGTGGAAGGCGATCAGGCGCTGCTCGTGGGTAATGGGCTACGACTGCGTGTGCTGGATGAAAATTCTTCACCCTATACATTCAATAAATATTCTGAATACGCCGACTTTACCAGCGACATGCTGGTCTATGAAAAAACCTATACGGCAGAGCTGTCATCTATAAGTGGCACACCCATTGATCCCGGCCCCTTTGATACCGTGGTGCTGTTCAAAATTAACTACAACTAAATTCTATTCACGCGGATAGAACGTTGTGTGTATCACTGTCGTTATATTGTTATCAACGTTCTGGCCTTCTGGTCAGAACGTTTTCTAACCAGCATATACTCTAAATTATTTTAAAAAACACCCCATCGGTTAACCATAGAAAAAATAATGCAAAAGCCTCCTGGTAAAATACCCCCGAAAAAATCACGGGGGTCATACTCAATCAAAGGGTATTATATTTATTGTTCAAACCAGCAGTAAAGATATTGCCGGAATATAGGTAATGACCAACAGAAGTAAAATAAGACTGATCAGTAATGGCACCGCTTCACGCATAAATTGCCCGACAGAAACCTGTACGGTATTACATACCAGCAGCATCACCGTTCCGACAGGTGGTGATAACGTTCCTAACGATAAGTTGAGGATCATAATGATGCCAAAATGCACCGGATCAATACCAAAATGAGCCACCACGGGTTTAAGTAATGGGACTAATATCAGCAGGATGGCGCTGCCTTCAAGGAACATGCCAAGCACCAGCAGCAATAGATTAATAATCAATAAAAAGACGTATTTATTGTCGGTCAGAGAGGTCACAAACTCCGCAACTGTTATACCGGCCCGCTCAAGGGAAAATATCCAGCCCAGTGCCGCACTCGCCATAATGATTAACATGACCGATGCCGTGGAACGCGCCGTCTCAGAGAGTGCAGTAAATACATGGCTGATTTTCAGTTCGCGATAAATTACAAAACCAATAAACATTACCAATAATACTGCTACGGCTCCGGCTTCTGTTGGCGTGAAGATATTTGCCCGGATGCCACCGATAACCGCAACGATTAAAAACAGTGCAGGCCAGGCCTGCACCAGCGCCACTGACACTTCTTTCGGTTTTGGCCAGTGTTCGCTGGAAGGTTTTAAACCGCGACGAATAGCCACCAGCCATACAGTGACAATCAACATAGCGGAACACAGCAGACCGGGCAGGATCCCGGCCATAAACATGGAACCGATGGAGACATCCGCCACCAGTCCATACAGGATCAGCGCAATACCCGGTGGAATGATTGGTGTAATCAGCGAACCACAAGCCGTTATCACCGCCGCAAAGCCACGGGAATAGCCTTTCTGTTCCATTTCCGGCACCATCATGCGCGATAACATCGCGGCATCCGCCAGGTTTGAGGCGCTGACGCCGCCCATCATGGTACTGACCAGAATATTAGCCCCACCCAGACCACCGCGCATTCTGCCAATCAACACGTTGGCAATTTGCAAAATACGTGCGGCAATACCGGTATAGCTCATTAACGTGCCTAATAAGATAAAAAATGGAATAGCTAACAGCGAAGGGGTTTGCGTCGTGGCAATCAAACGCTGAATTGCCACCATTAACGGCACGTTTGAATAGCAAAGGAAGTAGGTCAGAATGCCGCAAAACATCGCCAGCCATACCGGCATATTGATAAATAAACAGATGAACATAAGCGGAATGATCATCAGCCAGTTATCCAGCCAGCTTCCCGCCAGTAATTCACTCAATGTGGTCATTATTCACCTTCCTTGCGCGGGGTTTTCTTGATCAGGTGTAAGGCAGTAAAACAGGCGATTCCGATTGCACCAACCGTGACCGCAATATCGATCCAAAACCAGGATATTTTTAATATTTGCGTAGTTTTAAATGCTGTTCCGGCAGCTAATTTCCATGCTGACCAGGCCATAACAATCAGTAAAATAATAGATATCAGAGAGACAAATAACGTTAAAACACGTTGCCAGCGTGGTGTCAGTGCATCAGCTAAAAATGGAATCGACAAATGGGTATTATCTCGTTCGGCAACGACCGCACCAAACATGACTACCCAAATCATTAATAAACCGGAAACTTCTTCTGTCCACTGTAATGGCATATGAAAACAGTAACGCATTATTACCGCAGCAATGGTCATGATTACCAATATAAAGAGCGTTAATACCGCAGCAACTTCAATCACTTTCCCTAAAAGACGCATAAACACCTCTGCTCTTAACGGTCGGTGCCGAAACACCGACCTGTCCTTATGCCATGAAGTTATTTCAGCTGTTGCTGAATAGTGTCATATAAACCAGGGGTCCATTCCGGGAATTGTTGATAGACTTTTAAGGCTTTTTCTTTGAAAGGGGCCACGTCAGGATAGATAATTTCCACACCCTGCTCCTGCATGGTTTTCAACATTGCCGCATCCTGCTCAGTGGTAATTTTTTGGCTATATAAACCGGCTTCATACGCTGTCTGGTGAATAATATCTAACTGCGCAGACGTCAGGGTACTGAAAAACGCTTCGCCACCCAACCATAATGATGTATTGGTCAGATAGTTCACCATTGACAGATATTTAGCCTGCTCATGCAGTTTTTGCCCATAGAGAACAGAAACCGGGTTTTCCACACCATCGATCATCCCCTGAGTCAGCGCCGGATAAACGTCGCCCAGCGGCATTGGCGTTGGGGTTGCGCCCATTGCTTCAATGGCTTTAATCTGCATGACGTTATTCGGCACGCGGATCTTCATCCCTTTCAGGTCTTCTGGTGTACGAATTGGTTTTTTAGCAATGATCTGTCGGGTGCCGTACAGATAGTTGCTCATGACAATATGCACGCCTTTTTCCCGCAGTTTCTGTTCTTTTTGTTTAAACCAGTCACTGGCATAAATCGCAAACAGTTTCTGCGGATCTTCAGTTAAATAAGGCCCAAATAATATTCCCAGGTCTGCATCATAGTCAGTTAAAAAACCAACATCACTGATGGTGATAATATTCATCCCCATCAACGCTTGCTCTGTAATATCTTGTTTAGAACCTAATTGTGAACTTGGATAAAGTTCGAAAACAATATCTCCATTGCTTTTTTTCTTCACAAGTTCTGCCCAGTGCTTCACTACTGTATCCGCTGGCTCGCCGGGGTTACTTTCATAGGCGATTTTGATAGTGACCGGTGCGGCATTCAGCATCGGACTTAATAAAGCGAAAAGAAATAAAAAGGGCGTCAGTAATTTTTTCATTATTATTACCTGTAAGAGCTTTATCGATTAACGGGGATCTGCCCGACAGACTGCACTTTTGCTGTAATCAAATGCTTTATACGTTAAAACAAACTCCTGATGTTCCAGTCGTTCTGCGGCACAATATTGACCGTTGGCGACATGTTCAATCACCTGCATAATATCGTCTGCAATATCGTCGAGCGTTGCGCCTTCGCTAATAACACGTCCGGCATTAACGTCCATATCGTCAGATAAATGCTCCCACGTCTGCGGGTTATTACACACTTTAATAATGGGTGCGATCACGGAACCAATAACTGACCCGCGACCTGTGGTAAATAACACCATATGACAGCCAGAGGCGATAAGTTCCAGTGCTTCTGATGAGTCATTAATATTCGGATAACCAAAACGAGGTTCACCATCAGGCACCACGTCCATCAACCAAAGCCCAGGAAAGGGCGTTTGTTGCGTCGGTAAAATAACGCCAGCAATCAGCGCATCGCCCGACTTGGTATAAGCCCCGAGGGATTTTTCTTCCTGAGTGGTTAAGCCGCCTTCAGCATTACCGTTAGAAAAACTCCCCAGCCCCATCAAACTGTAATAACGCTCTGCTTTTGTCATTGCCATTTCGATGGCATCACGTGCCTGCGGGCTACCCGCACGCGACATCATATGCTGCTCACAACCAAGCAGCTCCCCGCTTTCTTCAAAAATACAGGTAGCCCCTTTCTCCAGCAGTTGGTCAAAGGCGCGTCCTACTGCCGGATTACCCGTGATACCACTGGTGCCATCGGAACCACCGCAGATAGTCCCCACCACCAGGTCGCTCCAGTTCAGAGTACAACGCGGTGTATCCGCAAGCTGTTCCAGCATTTCAGCAACCAACTGCTTACCCAGAGTAATGGTGTTGGTCGTACCTTTATTTTCCTGAATGACCAGCGTATGGCACGGTCGCTCACTTTCTCGTACTTCTTGCTCCAGCCGACGGCGATCGAAATTCTCGCACCCCAGCGAAATAATCAGTACACCACCTACGTTGCTATGAGTCGCCAGATTTTTCACCAGCCGATAGCCGTAATCGCTGGGATAACAACCTGAAAAACCAAAATACTGCACATCGTGACAAGGAAATCCTTCGGCAATTTTTTTAGCAACATGGCTGGCACACTCCACCATGAAGATTACCTGCACAGTATTACGAATACCCGGTCGACCCTTTTGCCGTACATAACCTTCCATTATGCTTTTTCCTCTGGCTGATAGCCGGCATCATCATGATGAAAAATGGCGATGGCATTGCTGGCAAGATTATGGGAATGCACATGCTCACCCATGACAATATCGCGAGTGGCATGTCCGATAATGGCACCGTATTTCAGAATCGAATCACCATTGTTCAGCGCTTCGCAGGCCAGTTTGTGACCCAGCGTGACGGAACTACAGGCCACCATTTCCCCCTCATCCCACCAGACAATATCGCCACTGGCGATGTCATTCAGCGCGACTACGCAGTTATCTTTGGCATGTAGCTTTAACGCACGTTTGCGCATAATTCCTCCGTACATCAGAAGCCGATCAATGCGCCGCCATCCACCACCAGCACCTGACCACTGACAAACGCCGCTGCGTCTGAAGCCAGATAAACCGCAGCCCAACCGATATCTTCCGGCTTGCCAAATTTTTTCATCGGTGTACGCCCCAGGATTTTGTTACGGCGTTCGTCATCACCTTCAATGGCCTTACGCAGCATCGGCGTATCAATCCAGCCTGGCGCAATACCGTTGACGCGAATCCCGTGTCCGGCAAGCTCCGTGGTCATACCGCGAATCATGCCGAGATAGGCTGACTTCGCTGCGCTGTAACCAGTAACCAGAGGCTGCCCAAGAAATGAGGTCATCGATGCAGTAAAAAGCACACAGCCTTGACCGCGTTGTTTCATATGCGGCACCAGCGCTTTGGTTAACGCAAATGCGCCGACTACGTGAACGTCGAGTACTGACTCAAAATCACTGACGCTCATCTCTTCAATCGGTTTTTTGCAGTGATTGCCTGCGTTATTGACCAGGATATCGATAGCCCCGTGTTCGCTAATAAGCGCATCAACTTTTTCCTGCGCGGCTGCGGTATCCCCGACATCCATTTGTATCCAACTGGCCTGCGACCCCAATGTTCCGGCGGTAGCTTGTGCCAGCTCGCTGTTCAGGTCAGCAATAATGACCTTCGCCCCGCTGACTATCATGCATTTGGCCATTGCCAGCCCCAGTCCACTGGCCGCCCCTGTAATCAGCGCGGTTTTGTTATGTAAAGAAAAAGCATTCATGGTGTCGCTCCTTAAAGGTCAATGAGGATTTTGGTATACGCGCCGGGATCACTTGCCCAGTCGCTAAAAGCGTGATCAGCCTGTTCCAGCGGATAGTGAGCGCTCACCAGATTGCTGACCGGATAACGCCCGGACTCCATCAATGCCAGCACGGCACGAAAATCCGCCACGGTGGCATTGCGCGAACCACGGATATCCAGTTCTTTCATCAGGAACTGCGCACTCTGATAACTCACTGGCTGTTTGGCGTAACCGACATAAACCACACGACCGCTAAACGCCACCAACCCTGTAGCCTGTTCAATGGTTTGTTGATTACCCACCGCTTCAATCACCACTTCCGGGCCGCGACTGTCATTTAACAGCGCCAGTTCTGCCGCCACGTCACATTGCTGCGAATTAAGAAAACGTTGCGCACCGCACGCCTGGGCAATGTTCTGCTTGCGATCATCAATATCGATAGCAATTACGCGCGCCCCCATGGCGGATGCCGCGGCGATAGCGCCAAGGCCAATTACCCCACAACCGATAACTGCGACCCATTCACCCACGTTAATTTGCGCACGTCTGGCCGCATGTAGCCCCACGGCCAGCGGTTCTACCAGCGCTAACTCATCAACACTTAAGGCATTACAGACAATGACTTTATGTGCAGGCATCGTCAGTTGTTGCGCCATCCCACCCTGACGTTGCACACCGAGAGTTTGGTTGTTCTTACAGGCGTTAGGACGACCGCTCAGACAGGAGCTGCACACACCACACTCAGTGCACGGCAGTACGACCACCCGGTCACCTGGCTTGATCGCACCCGCCATATCGCCAGTTGCCAGCACCGTGCCGCCAATTTCATGCCCCGGAATACAGGGATAATTAACCAGCGGATTCAGCCCCCGCCAGGTATTGAGGTCAGAGCCACACAGCCCAACACGCTCAACATTGATAAGCACTTCTCCTTTCCCGCAGACCGGTTCGGGGATATCAACAAATCGCGCCTGACTTCCCTGCTCAATGGTTAATGCCTTCATTCGTTGCTCTCCTTACATTACGCCGAAGGTTTCAAAGGCCTGTACCGTGCTCATGCCATCACTGATGGCTTTGCGCACTTCACTTTCAGTTGCCACTTTTTCCAGGGCCTGGCTAATAACTTCTTTCTCAACGGCCTGGGGAATAATCAGTAATCCGTCACGATCGCCAAACACGATATCGCCCGGATTCACCCGCACACCGTGAAATTCGATGGGTACGCCGAAATCGATGACCTTGCCGCGCGGACCTTGATCCTGTGCGTAAGTGCCATGACAAAAGGTGGGAAATTTAAGTTCAAGAATTTCAGCAGAGTCACGGGCGTAACCATCGAGTACCGCACCTGCTGCTTTCAGATGCATGGCTCGGGTAGACATCAACCCGCCCCACAACGCATAGCGCAGAGAGCTGCCCGTAGTGATGTAAACATCGTTCTCTTTGAGGGCATCCAGCGCTTCAAACATGATGCCAAACGGTTTTTCGCCAATCGCCGTCTTACCCGACGTCGATTTGGTTTCGTAAACGTCCGACTCCAGCACCGGCATTGCCCGGCCTGCCACCACCATATTCACATCCAGCGGCTTGATTGCCGGAGAAACAAACTGGTGCATATAGCCCAGCGTGTCGAGAATATCGCCAACCACGGCGGTAAATAGCCGGGTTTTCATCAACGCAAAAAGTTCGTTATCACTCTTCCACATCACATTTACCTGTAAGCCTGTTTAACAGGTTTACAGGGTAAGAAGAAAAAGCGCACAATACTGCGAAGGGCGTCACGAAAAAGTTGTGTATTTACTATTTCTTCGCCACTCTTTCACACAATATGTCTTTGATTCGCACTGCATGGCGGGCGCACAGGCGCAGTAGTCTATTGATAATCAAGGGTTCTGGAGGAAAATATGAAGGATACAGTCCCGGTATTCTGGATTTTACCGACCAGGAAAAAGTACAACAGGAGTAAAAATGAGTGAGAGTGCGTTATTGACCAGCGTAACGTTATCGTCACAGGTCAAAAATCATATTCTTAATCTGATCGCCGAACAAAAATTGACACCGGGGATGCCAGTTCCCAGTGAAGTTCAGTTGATTCAGAAATTGGGTGTCAGTCGGGGTATTGTGCGTGAGGCCTATCGTTCACTTGCCGCCCTGGGGATTCTGGAAACGCACAGCGGTAAAGTGCCACGAATCAAAAAATTTGATGATGAAGTGCTGCGCGTAGTGTTTGGATTTGCCCTGGCGACCGAACAAGTGACAACAGAGCAAATTTTGCAAGTACGCCGCTGGCTGGAGTTGGGCGTCGTGGAAGCAGCTGCCCGTAATGGCGAAGAGGAAGATTTTGCCAGTCTGCGCGCCGAAATGGCGCAAATTCGCGAACAGTTCGATGATGTTGAAAGCTTTATCACCCATGATATCCGCTTCCATCAGTTACTCGCCGTTGCCTCAAAAAATCCGCTTTTTATGATGTTATTGCAGGCATTACATCAGCAGTTGCGGCAATCCATCCAGGAAGGCTTAAGCGCCCAAAGCGATCAGAAAGAGTATGGCAATCACATCATCACACTACACCAGAAAATCTGCGACGCTGTGTGTGCCAGAGATGTCGAAACGGCGACTCAAGCCATGAAATCACACTTCGACAGCCCGGTCAGTGCACTGATCAATAATTCCTCGCCTTGACATCCTCCACGCCCTGAAGGACGTGGATCCCTACTACGTTCAGGCTGTCGCCTGAATCATTTCGGTGGGTTCCTGCTTCAACGGGCGGCCTGACTGCACCATCCCTCCACAGGCAAGAACGGCGTGCCCCGCCGCTAAAATGTTACGAGCGCCGTTTACATCGGCGTTCGCTGTATATCCACATACCTGGCATCTGAATTTACTTTGTGACAGGCGATTTTCTTTCGCTGTATGACCACAGCACGCGCAACGCTGGCTTGTGTACGCTGGCGGAACAGCCAGTATCTGACCGCCACGCCAGCATCCAGTCCGACCATTGATACTGAAGGGTGAACCGGAGTTGATACTTCACTTTCTGTCTGAATACTGATGTACCACTTACCGCAGGACTGGCTGACAGTGACATTTTTCACAACACCCGTGACCTGACGGCTATTCCGGTAGCGCATCCAGCCCAGTTTCGGCAGAAAAATACGGCTGTTTTCCTGATCGAGCTTAACGCCCTGCGGGTAGCGGAATGTATCATTCTGTCCCCGCTTTTTGAATCGGGGAAAAGCAGCCCGATTCTGGAAGAAGTTTTTGTAAGCTCGCTCAAGGTCTTTCAGTGACTGTTGCAATGGCTGTGAGGGTGAATCTTTAAGCCATTGCGTTTCAGTGGCATTTTTCCACTCAACCAACCAGGAAGCCATTTTCGCGTAAGGGATGTATTTATTACCGGCCTCATGATTCTCATTCTGACGTGCCAGAGCACGATTGAAAACGAAACGGCATGCGCCTGCGAAGCGCCTCATTTCACGCTCCTGTTGACCACCGGGTCTTAACTGGAATTTAAATGCCTGTAGTCGTTTCACCGGTCAAATTATATTTTGGTCTATGAAAAAAGAAACCGATATCCGGCGTGGAAGGCACTGTGTTTTTCCCATGCATGTTCACCTGGTCTTTGTCACCAAATACCGACGTCAGATTTTTGACTATGACGCGACAGGAAAACTACGCACTTACTTTTCAAATGTATGTGCTGATTTTGAAGCTGAACTGGTTGAAATGGATGGCGAACAAGATCACGTCCATTTGTTAATTAACTATCCACCCAAGCTGGCGATATCCAGTCTGGTAAACAGCCTCAAAGGCGTATCGAGTAGGTTACTGCGACGAGATCGACCAGATATTGCAGTCAGGTATTACTACAAAGGCGTTTTGTGGAGTCCCGGCTATTTTGCCAGTAGCTGCGGAGGTGCGCCAATATCCGTCATCCGCCAATACATTGAACAACAGCAAACACCTGGTTAGGTGGAAAACCGCGCCTTATATCCCCGCCCTGAAGAACGGGGTTTTACGGCGCACTGGATAAGACTTATTTCAGTTCAATCGTTTACTCTTCCCTCTTTTACAAACGAGAGGGAGACAACGGTACTTAATACGCCCTTTAGCCAAAATCTGTCTTTTTCTTGATTACCGCTATTTTTTCGTTAAGGCGCATTCTTTATGCTGTATCGATACACCAAAGGTAAGTTAAACAGGGAGTGACGGATGCCAGTGCTACAGTGGGGAATGTTATGTGTTCTGTCACTTCTCCTTTCTATTGGCTTCCTCGCTTTACATCTCCCGGCGGCACTCCTGCTTGGGCCGATGCTCGCCGGGATCATCTTCAGTATGCGCGGGGTTACCCTGCAACTCCCCCGCTCCGCTTTTCTCGCTGCGCAGGCCATTCTTGGCTGCATGATTGCGCAAAACCTGACCGGTTCGATCCTGACCACGCTGGCGGTTAACTGGCCGATTGTGTTAGCTATTTTGCTGGTGACGCTGCTTTCCAGTGCTATCGTGGGATGGTTACTGGTGCGCTATAGCTCACTGCCCGGAAATACAGGTGCCTGGGGCTCCTCGCCTGGTGGTGCGGCGGCAATGGTCGCGATGGCGCAGGATTACGGCGCAGATATCCGCCTGGTGGCGTTTATGCAGTATCTGCGGGTACTGTTCGTCGCGGGGGCCGCTGTTCTGGTTACCCGAATGATGCTGGGCGATAACGCTGAAGCGGTTAACCAGCAGATGGTATGGTTTCCGCCAGTGAGCATTAATCTCCTGCTTACGATTTTGCTCGCGGTCGTTGCCGGTACGGCGGGATGCCTGCTACGTCTTCCTTCCGGCACGATGCTTTTTCCGATGCTGGCAGGTGCGGTGCTCCAGTCTGGCGAGTTCATCACGATTGAGTTACCGGAATGGCTGCTGGCGATAGCTTATATGGCGATTGGCTGGCGAATTGGTCTGGGCTTCGATAAACAAATCTTGCTGCGGGCATTGCGTCCGCTGCCGCAAATCCTGCTGTCGATTTTTGCTCTGCTGGCTATTTGTGCGGGTATGGCGTGGGGGCTGACCCGGTTTATGCATATTGATTTTATGACCGCCTACCTCGCCACCAGCCCCGGCGGACTAGATACAGTGGCGGTCATCGCCGCAGGGAGCAATGCTGATATGGCGCTCATTATGGCGATGCAAACCCTGCGCCTGTTCAGTATTTTGCTGACGGGGCCAGCCATTGCGCGGTTTATTTCAACCTATGCGCCGAAGCGGTCGGCCTAGTGCTGGCAACCAGGGCACCAGTAAAACGGGCGCGATGACAGCGTGGCTTTCTCAATGGTGCCGCCACAGCGTTCGCACGGTTCGCCATCACGATGAAAAACCTTAAAACGGAACAGCGCCCCGTGATGTTTATTTTCATCCACCTGCCCCCGCGTAGCGTAAGAAAGTCGCGGAATATCCAATAACGCGTGTGCGAGCGCATCCAGTTGCGCCGCGTTGAGATCTTTCGCTTTATGACTTCCGGTCAACCCAACCTGCCAGAGGATCTCCACGCGCAGATAATTGCCAAGCCCTGCCAGAAACGCCTGGTCAAGCAGTAACCCGGCAAACTGACGGTTACGAAAGCGCGGCGACAATAACCGATCTTTCACCACATCCGGCGTCAGATTCGGATCCAGCACATCGGGGCCAACGCGTTGTAAGAACGGATGCGTAGTCAGTTGTTCCGGCGTTAACATTTCAATATCAGAGGCGCTATAAAGCAGAATGGTTTTGTCGGCTGTTTGCAGCTTAACCCGCAACACCCGCGTGGTCTGCGGCTCTTCGCCGGTATCAACCACGCGCCAGACACCATAGAGTTGGTTATGGCTATAGAGCGTTAAGCCATCCGAAAAATGGGTCAGCAACGCTTTTCCGCGCGTTTCCACATAAGTGACATGCTGACCAATAAGTTGTGATTGATAAGGTTTTAACTGCGGGAAGGCAAACCAGACATCGGTCAGTGGTTTGCCTTTGATCGCCGCCTCCAGGTTATCCGCTGCACGGCGGATCTCCGGGCCTTCAGGCATGGTGATATCCTTTTTTCATTCTTTGTTCAGAGGGATTATGCTGCGACAACAATCCCCTTTTCGGCAAATGCAGATCGTAGCCGGCGGGCGAACGCCAGTGCGTGCTCGCCGTCGCCATGCAGGCAGACAGTCTGCGCCGCGACCGTTGCCCATTCGCCGGTGATACTTTTGACTCTGCCGTGTTGCACCATCTCCAGCGTTTGCGCCAGCGCCTGTTCTTCGTTTTCAATCAACGCGCCTGGCTGGCTTCGCGGCACCAGCGAACCGTCGGCCTGATAGCCGCGATCGGCAAACACTTCCTCGCGCGTTACCAGGCTATATCGTTCGCCTGCACGAATCAGCTCGCTTCCTGCCAGCCCGACGAGAATCAATGCCGGATCGCAGGCGTAAACGGCTCTGGCGATGGCGTCTGCCAGTTGTGCGTCTTTCGCTGCCTGGTTGTATAACATGCCGTGGGGTTTGACGTGGCGCATCACGCCACCTTCTGCACGAGTAATCGCTGCCAGTGCGCCAATTTGATACAGCGTCTGGGCGTAAACCGTTTCCGGCGGCAATTTCATGGCGCTACGTCCAAAGTTTTCCCTGTCGGGAAAGCTCGGGTGAGCGCCAATCGCGACACCATTTTTTATGGCTTCACGCACGCTTGCCTGCATGGTTTGCGCGTCGCCTGCATGAAATCCACAGGCAATATTGGCCGACGAAACCAGCGTTAAAAGTTCCGCATCGCTGGAACTCCCTTCGCCCAGATCGGCGTTCAGGTCAATTTTCATTGTGCAGCCGCCACGCTAATTGTTCGAAATAACGTTGCTGATCTTGCCGCGCTTTCAGTGCCTCTTCCAGTGAACACTGGACAAAATGAATCGGCTGACCGAGCGGAATTTGCGCCAGATGGTACATATCAGCCTCAATGATGCAGGCAATGCGCGGATAACCGCCGGTAGTTTGCGCGTCGTTCATCAACACAATGGGCTGCCCGTTATGCGGCACCTGCACCACGCCAGGCAACAAACCGTGAGATAACAGTTCGCGATCGGTGGTGCGTTTTAAGATTTGCCCCTGTAAGCGATAGCCCATCCGGTTACTTTGCGAGCTAAGCTGCCAGGGCGAACGCCAGAATGCATCCTGCGAGGCGCGATCGAACTCATGATATTCCGGCCCCGGCAAGGCGCGAATGCGGTTACCCCACAGCAACTGTTTAACGCCCTGCGCTTCCATAAAATCACGCTTCGCTTTGCCAATCGGGAGTCGGTCACCATCCTTCAGTAAACGCCCTTCCAGCCCACCAATCCCCACCTTGAGATCGGTGCTGCATGACCCCATCACTGGTGGCACATCAATACCGCCCGCCACCGCCAGATAGCTACGTACACCATGTTGTGGACGTTTAAGCATTAAACGCTGGCCTGCTTTCATCGGCAAGCGCCAGCCAGTCCAGACAGCATTATCATCCAGCCGCGCCTCGCAACCTGCGCCCGTCAGGGCAAACCAACCATCAGTTTCGAACTCAACCGTTAACTGACCGAGCGTGATCTCCAGCGCGGGGGCATTGGCGTCATTACCCACCAGCAGGTTAGCAATGCGTAGCGCTGGCATATCCAGTGCGCCGCAGTGGCTGATACCCGACTGGCGAAAACCGTGGCGGCCGCCATCCTGCACGGTGGTGTACATCCCCGCACGAATAATCTTCAGCATACTCCCTCCTTCTGCGGCACAAAGCGCACGCTGTCTCCCGGACGCAATAAGATAGGTTCGTCACGCGTCGGGTCAAACAGACTGAGCGAAGTATGACCTATCAACTGCCAGCCGCCCGGCGTTGCCAGTGGATAAACACCGGTCTGCGGCCCGCCAATCCCGACAGAACCTGCCGGAACGAGCAAGCGCGGTTCAGCGCGCCGTGGCGTGTGTAGTTGTTCCGGCAAACTCCCGAGATACGGGAATCCTGGTTGAAAACCTAAAAACCAGACCACGTATTCCACGGAGGAGTGCAATTCAACAACCTGTTTTTCGCTCAACCCACAATGCGCCGCAACCACCGCCAGATCCGGCCCGCCTGCGCCACCGTAAACCACCGGAATTTCGATAAAGCGAGACTCAGGTTCCAGCGCCTCGCTCTCTTCCCACCAACGTTGCAAACGCTCTATGGCGTCCAGCGCCAGCGATTCAGGGTTACGCAAAATCACCGTGATATTGTTCATGCCGGGAATAGCTTCAACGACATTCGGCATATCCACCAGACGCTGGGCCAGCCGCCAGATCCGTTTCTGGCTGGCCAGCGTCACCGGCGGTTCCAGTTCCAGCACTACCGCCGTTTCACCTATCAGATAACAACGCGCTCGTTGCACTTTCGATCCCTCTGACTATTCGTTATGCAGGATTAGGAATATCAATAAAGGTCACATCAAGATCGGTATTTTCATTCAACCACTCGCTCAACGCGCGAATACCACCGCGTTCAGTGGCATGGTGACCCGCAGCATAAAAATGCAATCCCTGCTCGCGGGCTGAATGAATGGTCTGTTCAGAAACTTCGCCAGTAATAAAAGCATCCACGCCAAAACGCGCGGCACTATCAATAAAACTTTGCCCACCACCGGTGCACCAGGCGACGCGCTGTACTACCTCCGGGCCGTTGTCGCCACACCACAACGGCTTGCGTCCCAGACGCGCTTCAATCCATGAGGCCAGTTCCAGCCCCGGTACCGGCATGGTCAGTTCGCCCCACGGCACCAGTGGTTCGATCTCGCCCATGACCGTGATCCCCAGTAACGCCGCCAGTTGCGCGTTATTGCCCAGCTCAGGATGTGCGTCAAGTGGCAGATGCCAGCCATACAGGTTGATATCATTCGCCAACAATGTTTTTAAGCGGTTACGCTTCATACCGCGAATTACTGGCGATTCCCCTTTCCAGAAATAACCATGATGCACAATGACCGCATCAGCGCCCAGGCGTACCGCTTCATCGAGTAGCGCCTGGCTGGCGGTGACACCGGTAACAATTTTTTGCACCGTCTCTTTGCCTTCCACCTGCAAACCATTCGGCGCATAATCACTTATCGCCGCGCTGTTCAATTTCTCGTTAATCAGTTGTTCCAGTTCGGTGTTTTTCATCATTGCGCCTTCCATATTCTGATAGCTACTCCGTTAACATAGCGTTCCCTCGCCTGTTCGTCGATAGCCAATCTTTCGACATATTAAGAAACAAACCCATCGCCAAAAGGCGCAAATTGTTTATCTCATAAATGCATAGTTCATGTATATTTATGCAATCAGACAGCATATTGCATAAATAATCAGATCTGTATCAGAGTTTTAACTTTAAGGAAACACACGCACGCCGCGCAACTATTACGTGGTGTCGCATCCAACCGCGGAATTATTATGAATAAACACGCATCACAGCCGCGCGCTATCTACTACGTTGTCGCGCTACAAATCTGGGAATATTTTAGCTTCTACGGCATGCGTGCCTTGCTGATTCTCTATCTCACCAATCAACTGAAATACAACGACACCCACGCTTACGCGTTATTCAGTGCCTACTGTTCGCTGGTGTATGTCACGCCGATCCTCGGCGGTTTTCTGGCGGATAAAGTGCTCGGCAACCGTATGGCGGTAATGCTGGGGGCGTTGTTGATGGCAGTCGGGCATGTGGTGCTGGGCGCCAGCGAAATCCACCCGTCATTCCTCTATCTGTCGCTGGCGATTATCGTTTGTGGCTATGGTCTGTTTAAATCCAACGTCAGTTGCCTGCTTGGTGAACTGTATGAACCGACCGATCCACGTCGCGATGGCGGTTTCTCGCTGATGTATGCGGCGGGTAACGTGGGATCGATTATTGCCCCTATCGCCTGTGGTTACGCCCAGGAAGAGTACAGCTGGGCGATGGGCTTTGGCCTGGCGGCGGTTGGCATGATCGCGGGTCTGGTCATT
Source organism: Escherichia sp. E4930 (assembly GCF_005845405.1). Classification (NCBI taxonomy): domain Bacteria; kingdom Pseudomonadati; phylum Pseudomonadota; class Gammaproteobacteria; order Enterobacterales; family Enterobacteriaceae; genus Escherichia; species Escherichia sp. E4930. The sequence continues at coordinate 257,528 of NZ_VCDZ01000004.1, forward strand.
TTCTTATGCGGCAATCGTCATTTCACACATACCCGCGGCGTTAACAAAAAGGTGCTGCGTGCGACAAACTTTCTCCTGCCGAACTGGGGATGGCTGCTGGTTCTGCTGGTCGCAACGCCTGCGCTGATTACTGTACTGTTCTGGAAAGAGTGGTCGGTATACGCCTTAATTGTCGCGACTATTATTGGCTTGGGTGTATTGGCGAAAATTTATCGCAAAGCAGAAAACCAGAAACAACGTAAGGAGCTGGGGCTGATTGTGACGCTCACCTTCTTCAGCATGTTGTTCTGGGCCTTCGCACAACAGGGCGGCAGCTCGATTAGCCTTTATATCGACCGCTTCGTTAATCGCGATATTTTCGGTTATAGCGTTCCGACCGCCATGTTCCAGTCGATTAATGCTTTTGCTGTGATGTCGTGCGGTGTGTTCCTGGCGTGGGTGGTTAAAGAAAGCGTCGCGGGTAATCGTACCGTGCGCATCTGGGGAAAATTTGCTCTTGGCCTCGGCCTGATGAGCGCCGGGTTCTGTATTCTGAGCTTAAGCGCCCGCTGGTCTGCAATGTATGGCCACTCTTCCCTGCCGCTGATGGTGCTTGGTCTGGCAGTGATGGGGTTTGCCGAACTGTTTATCGATCCGGTTGCTATGTCGCAAATTACGCGTATTGAAATCCCCGGCGTGACCGGCGTATTAACCGGCATTTACATGCTGCTTTCCGGTGCGATTGCTAACTATCTGGCGGGCGTCATTGCCGATCAAACATCGCAAGCTTCGTTTGATGCTTCCGGGGCGCTCAATTACTCCATCAATGCGTATATAGAAGTGTTTGATCAAATCACCTGGGGTGCGCTGGCGTGTGTAGGACTGGTGCTGATGATTTGGCTGTATCAGGCGCTGAAGTTCAGAAACCGTGCGCTGGCGCTGGAGTCTTAATACGCCAACACCGATGCCTGATGCGACGCTTAACGCGTCTTATCAGGCCTGGATGGCCCATTGAATTTGCACTATTTGCCAGGCCGGATAAGGCGTTCATGCCGCATCCGGCATCTGGGCACGAGTCTGTTATTTCCCCCTCCTCGCCGCCTCATACGCTGCCAGCGTTCGCAGCCTCGCCTCTTTGTGATCGACAATCGGCTGTGGATAATCCAGCTTCACGCCCGCTTTCTGCGCCCACTTCCACGGCTCATGCACCGCTTTCCCTGGTACATCGCGCAACTCCGGTACCCACTGGCGGATAAACTCGCCTTCGCAGTCAAATTTCTCGCCCTGGGTTGTCGGGTTAAAAATACGAAAATACGGCGCAGCATCGGTTCCGGTAGAAGCGGCCCACTGCCAGCCGCCGTTATTGGCCGCCAAATCACCATCAATCAGTTGTGACATGAAATACCGCTCGCCTTCGCGCCAGTCGATCAACAAATCTTTCACCAGAAAACTGGCAGTAATCATCCGCAGACGATTATGCATCCAGCCGGTGTTATTAAGCTGACGCATGGCAGCATCAACAATCGGGTATCCCGTTTTACCTTCTTGCCAGGCTTTAAAATGGGCGGGATTGCGCTGCCACTGCACACGCTCCGTCCAGGCAATAAACGGACAATGTTTACACAGCGAAGGATAATACGTCATCAAATGGCGGTAGAACTCGCGCCAGATCAGCTCACTAAGCCAGACACTACCGGCCCCACCGTCCAGCGCCTGCGGCTGTTCCGCCAACAAGCGATGCAAACACTGGCGAGGCGATAACCCGCCCGTTGCCAGGCTGGCGGACAAACGACTGGTGCCTTCCACTGCCGGAAAATCTCGTTGTTGCTCATATTCTCCGGCACCGTTCTGGCAAAACTGGCGTAATTGCGCAATCGCCGCTTTTTCTTCCACCGGGAAATGCGCGGTATCGAAAGACTGACGAGGGTAATTCAGCGTAATGGATGGCGCGGGCTTTATTGATCCGCTACTACGAACTTTTGGTGCACCGACGCACTCCGGCATCCCTTCCCGCAGCCGTTTTAGCCAGGCGTTTTTAAACGGCGTAAAGACTTTGTACATCTCATGATTGCCAGTCATCACCGCGCCCGGCGGCAGGATCACGCTGTCATCAAATCCTTCACACACCACGTTACGCAGCGCTCTTTCAACTTCCACATCCCGCGCCCGCTCATTCACCTCATACTGATAGTTATAAAACAGATGGGTAACACGATTTTCCGCGCACACCTGTTTAACTATTTCGACGCTGGCGACAAAGTCATCCACTTCACGGAACAATAAAGGAATACCTTTTTCCGCCAGTGCAATTTGTAGCCCGTTCAGTTGAACATTGATAAGTTCAGCCTGACGCGGCGACATGTTATGCGCCGCCCACTGGCGTGATGTAGCGATATACAACGCCAGCACGCGTGCAGACGAATTGCGGCAGGCGGCAGCCAGCGCGAGATTATCGTGCAGACGTAAATCCTGGCGAAACCAGACCAGATGGGTGGTCATAAAACTCCTGCATGGCGCAAGTTAATCACACGTGGCCAAAGTTCGAAATAACGCTGCCCTGAAAGCCAGGCGTTAGGATAAAGCGCCATATAGTGTTTGATACGCATCAGCGGCGCAAGAAGCGGTTGCTCGCCACGGCGATAACTGTCGATAAGCGCCGCCAGCTGCTGGCGTTCTGTGGAATCAAGATGCGGGCGAAAATACCCTTGAACGTGCATCAAAACGTTGGTGTGATCGCGCGGGTTGGCGGGGTGAGAAAGCAAAACAATTACGCGTTGGCGGTACTGGTTGTAAAAAACATCCAGATTTTGCCACTGGTGAATATCAGCCACGAACGGGCCAAGTTTGCGGTATTCCGGCTGGGAATGAGCCAGAAAGACGAGTTTATAGCGACTGTGATAATCGAGAAGCGCTCCGCGCGTTAAGCCGTGTGATTTCAGTCGATGTAAGTCATGAAGCGCGAAGATACGGATTAGAGTGCTGTCATCAAATCGTTGCTGATTCATTACTGCTCCTGAACGGTTTACAGGAGTAAGTGTAGACGGCGAAAAGAAAAAAACCGCCAGCGTTTCCGCTGGCGGTTTTCAATGTATTCAGAACTCAGCAATCAGTAAAAATCACCGGTTGCCTTTTCGGCCTGATCCATCCACACCGGTTTATCGCTGGTTTTCGACCAGACGCGATGCAGGTAGCTGTAAAAGCGGGCGCGGTCTTTCCAGAAAAGCATGAAAGGCAGCGCCAGAACGCCCGCTGCAACCGCATAAGTACGGCGTAAAAAGATAAGCCATGCAGGATATTCTCTGTAGAGTTCCATACTTTTCTCCCCTTTTTGTATCTACCCGGTGAATGGCACCGGAAAATGAATTTGTTTATCTGATGAAAATAGTACCGCCTTTTGTGTAATTTTACTACTCATCCGACCACTTATTTTTGCTTATTGATGGTTTATTTACATTCACCGTGTAATTAAGTTACATGAAAGTTAAATTAATACTAATCATTAGTTAAATTATGGCTTTTGCCATTTTTATACTTTTTTTACACCCCGCCCGCAGATTTTTGCGAAATCTTTGCAGCGAGAATTCTACCCTTCCGGTATCACTTTTAGGCCACTGGAGGTGCACTGTGAGTGCAGGCGTGATAGCTGGCGTATTGCTGGTGTTTTTATTACTGGGTTATCTGGTTTATGCCCTGATCAATGCGGAGGCGTTCTGATGGCTGCGCAAGGGTTCTTACTGATCGCCACGTTTTTACTGGTGCTGATGGTGCTGGCGCGCCCTTTAGGCAGTGGGCTGGCGCAGCTGATTAATGACATCCCTCTTCCTGGTACGACGGGCGTTGAACGCATACTCTTTCGCGCGCTTGGCGTCTCTGACCGTGAGATGAACTGGAAGCAGTATCTCTGTGCCATTCTCGGCCTGAACATGCTGGGACTGGTAGTGCTGTTTTTTATGTTGCTCGGTCAGCACTATCTGCCGCTTAATCCACAGCAGTTGCCGGGGCTGTCGTGGGATCTGGCGCTGAATACTGCCGTCAGCTTTGTCACTAATACCAACTGGCAATCTTATAGCGGTGAAACCACGTTGAGCTATTTCAGCCAGATGGCGGGCTTAACGGTGCAAAACTTTCTTTCTGCCGCCAGCGGGATTGCGGTGATTTTTGCCCTTATCCGCGCGTTTACCCGCCAGAGCATGAGCACACTTGGGAATGCCTGGGTCGATCTGCTACGCATCACGTTATGGGTGTTAGCCCCTGTGGCGTTGTTGATCGCGCTGTTTTTTATTCAACAAGGTGCGTTGCAAAACTTTCAGCCTTATCAGGCCGTAACGACCATTGAAGGAGCACAACAGCTGTTACCCATGGGGCCAGTAGCTTCTCAGGAAGCGATCAAGATGCTCGGTACTAACGGCGGTGGCTTCTTTAATGCCAACTCGGCTCATCCGTTTGAAAACCCGACCGCACTGACCAACTTCGTGCAGATGCTGGCGATCTTCTTGATCCCAACAGCGCTGTGCTTTGCCTTTGGCGAAGTGGCGGGCGATCGCCGTCAGGGGCGCATGTTGCTGTGGGCGATGTCGGTGATTTTTGTCATCTGCGTAGGCGTGGTGATGTGGGCAGAAGTTCAGGGTAATCCTCATCTGCTGGCACTGGGCGCGGACAGCAGCATCAATATGGAAGGTAAAGAGAGCCGGTTCGGCGTGCTGGTCAGTAGCCTGTTTGCGGTCGTGACTACGGCGGCTTCCTGTGGCGCGGTGATTGCGATGCATGATTCGTTTACCGCTCTCGGTGGCATGGTGCCGATGTGGCTGATGCAAATTGGTGAAGTGGTATTCGGCGGTGTCGGTTCTGGTCTTTACGGCATGATGCTTTTTGTCCTGCTGGCGGTGTTTATTGCCGGGCTGATGATTGGTCGTACACCGGAATATCTGGGTAAAAAAATCGACGTACGCGAGATGAAACTGACCGCGCTGGCGATTCTGGTCACCCCGACGCTGGTACTGATGGGCGCAGCGCTGGCGATGATGATCGACGCAGGACGTAGCGCCATGCTCAACCCTGGCCCACACGGTTTTAGCGAAGTGCTGTACGCAGTGTCATCCGCCGCCAACAACAACGGCAGCGCCTTTGCCGGATTAAGCGCCAACTCTCCGTTCTGGAACTGTTTGCTGGCGTTGTGCATGTTTGTCGGTCGCTTCGGGGTGATTATCCCGGTGATGGCAATTGCCGGTTCGCTGGTGAGTAAAAAGAGCCAACCCGCCAGCTCCGGCACGCTGCCAACGCACGGCCCGCTGTTTGTTGGCCTGTTAATCGGCACCGTGTTGCTGGTTGGCGCACTGACCTTTATCCCTGCCCTGGCGCTTGGTCCGGTGGCGGAATATCTCTCCTGATGATATTGAGTGAGCACTGAATATGAGTCGTAAACAACTGGCGCTATTCGAACCAACACTTGTCGTTCAGGCGCTGAAAGAAGCGGTGAAAAAATTAAACCCGCAGGCGCAATGGCGCAATCCGGTGATGTTTATCGTCTGGATCGGCAGTCTGCTGACCACCTGTATTAGCATCGCGATGGCAAGCGGTGCGATGCCTGGCAATGCGCTGTTTAGCGCGGCAATTAGCGGCTGGCTGTGGGTCACCGTACTGTTCGCTAATTTCGCCGAGGCGCTGGCTGAAGGCCGCAGTAAAGCGCAGGCCAACAGTCTGAAAGGGGTGAAAAAAACTGCCTTTGCCCGCAAGCTGCGCGAACCGAAATATGGCGCTGCGGCGGACAAAGTTCCCGCCGATCAACTGCGTAAAGGCGATATCGTACTGGTAGAAGCTGGCGATATTATCCCCTGCGATGGTGAAGTCATTGAAGGGGGCGCATCGGTCGATGAAAGCGCCATCACCGGGGAATCGGCACCGGTTATCCGTGAATCCGGCGGCGATTTTGCCTCCGTCACCGGCGGCACGCGCATTCTTTCTGACTGGCTGGTGATTGAGTGCAGCGTTAACCCCGGCGAGACGTTTCTGGATCGGATGATCGCGATGGTGGAAGGCGCGCAGCGACGTAAAACGCCGAACGAAATTGCCCTGACCATCCTGCTGATTGCCCTGACTATCGTCTTTTTACTGGCAACCGCCACGCTGTGGCCGTTTTCCGCGTGGGGCGGTAATGCAGTCAGTGTAACGGTACTGGTGGCGCTGCTGGTCTGTCTGATCCCAACCACTATTGGCGGCCTGTTGTCAGCGATCGGCGTCGCCGGGATGAGTCGGATGCTGGGCGCGAATGTGATTGCCACCAGTGGACGTGCCGTTGAAGCGGCAGGTGACGTTGACGTCCTGCTGCTGGATAAAACCGGCACCATCACGCTGGGTAACCGTCAGGCATCGGAGTTTATCCCCGCGCAGGGCGTAGAGGAAAAAACGCTGGCCGACGCCGCACAACTGGCTTCGCTGGCCGACGAAACGCCGGAAGGCCGCAGTATTGTGATCCTCGCCAAGCAGCGTTTTAACCTGCGCGAGCGCGATGTGCAGTCGCTCCATGCCACCTTTGTACCGTTTACTGCGCAAAGCCGGATGAGCGGGATCAACATCGACAACCGCATGATCCGTAAAGGTTCTGTCGATGCCATTCGCCGCCATGTTGAGGCTAACGGTGGTCACTTCCCTGCCGATGTTGATCAAAAAGTCGATCAGGTTGCGCGTCAGGGAGCCACGCCGCTGGTGGTGGTGGAAGGTTCTCGTGTGCTGGGCGTTATTGCGCTGAAAGATATCGTCAAAGGCGGCATTAAAGAGCGTTTCGCGCAACTACGCCACATGGGCATTAAAACGGTGATGATTACCGGCGATAACCGTCTGACTGCCGCCGCCATTGCTGCGGAAGCGGGTGTTGATGATTTCCTCGCCGAAGCGACACCGGAGGCCAAGCTGGCATTGATCCGTCAGTATCAGGCGGAAGGCCGTTTGGTGGCGATGACCGGCGACGGCACCAACGATGCTCCGGCGCTGGCGCAGGCCGATGTCGCGGTGGCGATGAACTCCGGTACTCAGGCGGCGAAAGAAGCGGGCAATATGGTGGATCTGGACTCTAACCCGACCAAGTTGATCGAAGTGGTGCATATTGGCAAACAGATGCTGATGACCCGTGGCTCGCTGACCACCTTCAGCATTGCCAACGATGTGGCGAAATACTTCGCCATTATTCCGGCGGCGTTCGCGGCAACGTATCCGCAGCTAAATGCGCTGAACATCATGCGCCTGCATTCGCCCGACTCCGCCATTCTCAGTGCGGTCATTTTCAACGCCTTGATTATCGTCTTTTTGATTCCCCTGGCATTAAAAGGCGTGAGTTATAAACCGCTTACCGCTTCTGCCATGTTGCGCCGTAACTTATGGATTTACGGTCTGGGCGGGCTACTGGTGCCGTTTATTGGTATCAAAGTCATTGATTTACTGCTGACCGTTTGCGGTCTGGTGTGAGGTTTACCATGCGTGGATTACGTCCGGCATTATCGACATTTATCTTTCTGTTATTGATTACTGGTGGCGTTTACCCGTTGCTGACCACCGCGCTGGGGCAATGGTGGTTTCCCTGGCAGGCCAACGGTTCGTTGATCCGTGAAGGTGATACGGTACGCGGTTCGGCATTAATCGGGCAGAATTTTACCGGCAACGGCTATTTTCAGGGTCGTCCGTCGGCAACGGCAGAAATGCCCTATAATTCACAGGCTTCTGGCGGGAGCAATCTGGCAGTCAGTAACCCTGAGCTGGATAAACAGATAGCCGCACGCGTTGCTGCATTACGGGCCGCTAACCCGGATGCCAGCACGAGCGTTCCGGTTGAACTGGTGACGGCGTCGGCAAGCGGGCTGGACAATAATATCACCCCGCAAGCGGCGGCCTGGCAAATCCCACGCGTGGCGAAAGCGCGTAATCTCAGCGTTGAACAGCTCACGCAACTGATCGCAAAATACAGCCAACAACCGCTGGTGAAATATATCGGCCAGCCGGTCATCAACATTGTCGAACTCAATCTGGCGCTGGATAAGCTTGATGAATAACGAACCCTTACGTCCCGACCCCGATCGTCTGCTGGAACAAACTGCCGCGCCGCATCGGGGGAAGCTGAAAGTTTTCTTCGGTGCCTGCGCAGGCGTCGGGAAGACCTGGGCGATGCTGGCAGAAGCCCAGCGACTGCGGGCGCAAGGGCTGGATATTGTGGTTGGCGTGGTAGAAACCCACGGGCGGAAAGATACCGCCGCAATGCTGGAAGGTCTGGCTGTTCTGCCACTGAAACGCCAGGCGTATCGTGGGCGGCATATCAGCGAGTTTGATCTTGATGCCGCCCTCGCCCGCCGTCCGGCGCTGATCTTAATGGACGAACTGGCGCACAGTAATGCGCCAGGTTCTCGTCATCCTAAACGCTGGCAGGACATCGAAGAGCTGCTGGAAGCTGGCATTGATGTTTTCACTACCGTCAACGTTCAGCATCTGGAAAGTCTGAATGATGTGGTCAGCGGCGTAACCGGAATTCAGGTACGGGAAACCGTGCCCGATCCTTTTTTCGATGCCGCCGACGACGTGGTGCTGGTGGACTTGCCCCCGGACGATCTGCGCCAGCGGCTGAAAGAAGGCAAAGTCTATATTGCCGGGCAGGCGGAGCGCGCCATTGAACATTTTTTCCGCAAAGGCAATCTGATCGCCCTGCGCGAGCTGGCACTGCGCCGCACTGCCGATCGCGTAGATGAACAAATGCGCGCCTGGCGGGGGCATCCTGGCGAAGAGAAAGTCTGGCACACGCGCGACGCGATCCTTTTATGCATCGGGCATAACACCGGCAGTGAGAAACTGGTCCGCGCGGCGGCGCGGCTGGCGTCACGGCTGGGGAACGTCTGGCACGCGGTGTATGTTGAAACCCCTGCCCTGCACCGCTTACCGGAGAAAAAACGTCGGGCAATTCTCAGCGCCTTACGTCTGGCGCAGGAGCTGGGCGCAGAGACGGCAACACTCTCTGATCCAGCGGAAGAAAAAGCGGTAGTGCGTTATGCCCGTGAACATAATCTCGGCAAGATTATTCTCGGTCGCCCAGCCTCGCGCCGCTGGTGGCGTCGGGAAACGTTTGCTGACCGACTGGCGCGCATCGCCCCCGATCTCGATCAGGTGCTGGTCGCGCTTGATGAACCACCCGCCCGCACGATTAACAACGCGCCGGATAGCCGCTCTTTTAAAGACAAGTGGCGGGTACAGATTCAGGGATGCGTGGTTGCCGCCGCGTTATGCGCCGTTATCACCTTAATTGCCATGCAGTGGCTGATGGCGTTTGATGCCGCCAACCTGGTGATGCTGTATCTGCTTGGCGTGGTGGTGGTGGCGCTGTTTTATGGCCGCTGGCCTTCAGTGGTCGCCACCGTCATTAATGTGGTGAGTTTCGATCTCTTTTTTATCGCCCCACGCGGCACGCTCGCCGTCTCTGATGTGCAATATCTGCTGACCTTCGCGGTGATGTTAACCGTCGGACTGGTGATCGGGAACCTTACTGCGGGTGTGCGTTATCAGGCGCGGGTAGCCCGTTACCGCGAGCAACGCACACGGCACTTATATGAAATGTCCAAAGCTCTGGCGGTGGGCCGCAGTCCGCAGGACATTGCCGCCACCAGCGAACAATTTATTGCCTCCACGTTTCATGCCCGCAGTCAGGTGTTGCTGCCTGATGACAATGGCAAATTGCAGCCGTTAACACATCCGCAAGGAATGACGCCGTGGGACGATGCCATCGCGCAGTGGAGTTTTGATAAAGGCCTGCCTGCGGGCGCGGGCACCGACACGTTACCCGGTGTACCGTACCAGATTTTGCCGCTAAAAAGCGGCGAGAAAACCTACGGACTGGTGGTGGTGGAACCGGGGAATCTGCGTCAGTTGATGATCCCGGAACAGCAGCGCCTGCTGGAGACGTTTACGCTGTTAGTCGCCAATGCGTTTGAGCGGCTGACGCTGACCGCCAGCGAAGAACAGGCGCGGATGGCAAGCGAACGAGAACAGATCCGCAACGCCCTGCTGGCGGCGCTTTCGCACGATTTACGCACTCCGCTTACAGTGCTGTTTGGTCAGGCTGAAATCTTAACGCTCGATCTGGCAAGCGAAGGATCGCCCCACGCCCGCCAGGCCAGCGAGATTCGCCAGCATGTGCTGAACACTACCCGACTGGTGAATAATCTACTGGATATGGCGCGAATTCAGTCCGGCGGCTTTAATTTGAAGAAAGAGTGGTTAACGCTGGAAGAAGTGGTCGGTAGCGCGCTGCAAATGCTGGAACCGGGTTTATCGTCGCCAATCAATCTTTCTCTGCCAGAACCGCTGACCTTAATCCACGTTGACGGGCCACTCTTTGAACGGGTGCTGATTAATCTGCTGGAGAACGCGGTGAAATACGCGGGTCCGCAGGCCGAAATTGGTATCGATGCCCACGTTGAGGACGAAAATCTACAACTGGATGTCTGGGATAACGGCCCCGGTCTTCCGCCAGGCCAGGAGCAGACGATTTTCGATAAGTTTGCTCGCGGGAATAAAGAGTCGGCGGTGCCAGGTGTAGGGCTTGGGCTGGCAATTTGTCGGGCGATTGTGGATGTACACGGCGGCACCATTACCGCGTTCAACCGACCGGAAGGTGGTGCCTGTTTTCGTGTTACACTTCCCCAGCAAACTGCCCCTGAACTTGAAGAATTTCATGAGGATATGTGACAAACGTTCTGATTGTTGAAGATGAACAGGCTATTCGTCGCTTTCTGCGCACGGCGCTGGAAGGCGACGGTATGCGCGTCTTTGAGGCCGAAACGCTGCAACGCGGTTTGCTGGAAGCGGCAACCCGTAAGCCAGATTTGATTATTCTCGATCTCGGCCTGCCCGATGGCGATGGAATTGAGTTTATCCGCGACCTGCGCCAGTGGAGCGCGGTACCGGTGATTGTGCTTTCCGCACGTAGCGAAGAGAGCGACAAAATCGCCGCGCTGGATGCCGGAGCGGATGATTATCTGAGTAAGCCATTTGGCATTGGCGAATTGCAGGCCCGCCTGCGTGTCGCGTTACGCCGCCACTCTGCCACCACGGCGCCCGATCCGCTGGTGAAATTTTCCGATGTTACCGTCGATTTAGCCGCCCGGGTGATTCACCGGGGTGAGGAAGAAGTACATCTAACACCGATTGAGTTCCGTCTGCTGGCCGTGCTGCTCAACAATGCCGGAAAAGTGCTCACCCAGCGCCAGCTCCTTAACCAGGTGTGGGGGCCAAACGCGGTCGAACACAGTCATTATTTGCGTATTTATATGGGACATCTGCGACAAAAACTGGAACAGGATCCCGCTCGCCCCCGCCATTTCATTACTGAAACCGGTATTGGGTATCGGTTTATGCTTTAGGGGTTGAAATGCCGGATGCGGCGTGAACGCCTTATCCGGCCTACGAAATCTACAAAATCGCGCAAATTCAATATATTGCACCATCCTCGTAGGCCTGATAAGCGTAGCGCATCAGGCAGTCATAAGTAAAAAAGGGCGATCTTCCGACCGCCCTTTTTCTTATTTTCTGTGATTACGCGTTTTTCAGAACTTCGCTAACAATCTCAACCGCTTCTTTCTCGATCTGCTTGCGATGTTCTTCACCGAGGAAGCTTTCACAGTAGATCTTATATGCGTCTTCCGTGCCTGACGGACGCGCGGCGAACCAGCCGTTGTCAGTCATCACTTTCAGGCCGCCGATAGAAGCACCGTTGCCAGGTGCTGCGGTCAGGCGCGCGGTGATCGGGTCGCCTGCCAGAGTGCTGGCGCTCACCATTTCCGGAGACAGCTTAGACAATGCCGCTTTTTGTGCGGAAGTCGCAGCTGCCTGCAAACGGTTATAGCTCGGCGCACCAAAGCGTTTTGCCAGTTCGTTGTAGTGTTCCTGCGGGTTCTTACCGGTGACAGCGGTGATTTCCGCCGCCAGCAGACACATAATGATGCCGTCTTTATCGGTGGACCACGGCGTGCCGTCGAAACGCAGGAAGGAAGCCCCAGCGCTCTCTTCGCCGCCAAAGCCGAAGCTGCCGTCGAACAAACCATCAACAAACCATTTGAAACCTACCGGTACTTCTACCAGCTTGCGGCCCAGGTCATTGACCACACGGTCGATCATCGCTGATGAAACCAGCGTTTTACCGACGGCAACATCTTTGCCCCACTCCGGACGATGCTGGAACAGGTAGTTGATCGCCACCGCCAGGTAGTGGTTCGGGTTCATCAAACCAGCCGGAGTGACGATACCGTGACGGTCATAATCCGGGTCGTTGGCAAACGCCAGATCAAACTTATCACGCAGCGCCAGCAGGCCCGCCATCGCACACTCAGAGGAACAATCCATACGGATTGCGCCGTCTTTATCGAGGTGCATAAAGCGGAAGGTTTGATCGACCTGATCGTTAACAATGGTCAGGTTGAGGTTGTAATACTCGCCAATGCGCTTCCAGTATTCGATACCGGAACCGCCCAACGGATCAACACCCAGCGTCAGGCCAGCTTTCTGAATCGCTGCCATATCAACGATATCGGCCAGACCTTCTACGAACGGTTGCACCAGATCTTGCTCTTTCACATGACCAGATGCCATCGCTTCGTCGAGGGAGATACGCTTCACGCCTTTCAGGCCATCGGCCATCAGTGCGTTGGCTCTGTCTTCCACCACTTTAGTGACGTTGGTATCTGCCGGGCCACCATTTGGCGGGTTGTACTTGATACCACCGTCTTCCGGCGGGTTATGGGACGGCGTAATCACGATACCATCTGCCAGAGGTCCACCTTTTTTATTGTGAACCAGAATGGCATTAGAGACGGCAGGTGTCGGAGTGAAGCCATTGTTTTCCTGCACAATAACGTCTACCCCGTTCGCTGCCAGCACTTCCAGTACAGAAATAAACGCAGGTTCGGACAGGGCGTGAGTATCTTTACCCACATAGCAAGGGCCAGTGATGCCGTTTTTCGCCCGTTCTTCGGCAATCGCCTGAGCAATAGCCAGAATGTGCGGCTCGTTAAAGCTATGGCGCGCTGCACTGCCACGGTGACCGGAAGTACCGAATTTCACCGCGTGCTCCGCATTCCCTGCTTCTGGTTTCAGTACATAATATTGCGCCGTCAGTTGGGCGACGTTTATCAAATCACTCTGCTGTGCAGGTTGGCCTGCACGATTGTGGATTGCCATTGCTTTGTCCTTTATCTGCAACGTTGTTTTAAATTGTCCCGCAAACCTTTTCAATCAATTCCGCCGGGAATTGCATCGACTGCATGATGTGTTCAATCATGCTGCATTTACGGCCAGTGTTAGTGTTGGTGATCACCCAATACGGCGTGCCTGGCACATGCTTCGGCTTGGTCTGATTACCATTTTTCAGCAGCGTCTGTTCATCTGCTGCAAAGTAAACGCGCGTGCGGCCGTGCAACGATTCCGTTGCCTCGGCAAACGCCTGGGCGTCAAGAGAATATAGTGTAGACAACAGCAGCATAAAGCGATTGACCGCTCGCTTTTGCTCTGCGTATTCATCGGAAAGCAAAAGTTCACGCATCGCGCGCACTTTGTCTTTCACCGTTTTGATCGGCTTCGCTTCGACGATAGCAGGCGACGCAATGCGAACCTCTTTCGTCACCGGAGCAGCAGGCTGTGATGCGGCGGAAAATTTCAACATACGCCGTAAAATGTCGGATGCGCTCTCGCCGATATGCTTAGTGTGGCTGGCAATATAGCTGTAGAGTTCATCATCAACTTCAATCGTTTTCATCTTAATCCAGTGCGGTGTCTTAGCTGAATACAAGTCGCCAGGAGTATATGAATAAATCCCGGCAGCGGATAGCGTCAAGCCTGGCTTGCAGAAAAAATCGGATTAAACCTTATCTGTTGCAGCCCTGTGGCACAATGGTCAACATAATACCCTAACCCAACTACTCGAAAAAAAGAACTTTGCCATGAAATTGAATATCCGCGCGCAATCTGCACAAAATCAGCATAATAATTCTCCCATCGTCCTCGTCCACGGGTTGTTTGGTAGCCTTGACAACCTCGGCGTGCTGGCGCGCGACCTGGTAAACGATCACAATATCATCCAGGTTGATATGCGAAACCACGGACTTTCGCCACGAGATCCACACATGAATTACCCGGCGATGGCCCAGGATCTTGTTGATACTCTGGATGCGCTGCAGATCGATAAGGCGACATTTATTGGTCACTCAATGGGGGGGAAAGCTGTGATGGCACTGACCGCGTTGGCGCCCGATCGCATCGAGAAACTGGTAGCGATCGATATCGCGCCGGTGGATTATCACGTACGCCGTCATGATGAAATTTTCGCAGCTATCAACGCGGTCAGTGGATCCGACGCGCAAACGCGCCAACAGGCCGCTGTAGTGATGCGCCAATATATTAATGAAGAGGGCGTGATTCAATTCCTGCTGAAATCTTTTGTTGACGGTGAGTGGCGTTTTAACGTGCCAGTATTATGGGATCAGTACCCACATATTGTTGGCTGGGAGAAGATTCCGGCATGGAACCACCCTGCTCTGTTTATTCCTGGCGGCAATTCCCCGTATGTTACTGAACAGTATCGTGATGATTTGCTGGCGCAATTCCCACAAGCACGGGCGCATGTCATTGCAGGCGCGGGTCATTGGGTACACGCAGAAAAACCGGATGCTGTGCTGCGGGCTATCCGTCGCTATCTTAATGATTAACGCAACTGATTAAAAACCCAGCGTCCGCGCGGCATTCCGCGCGTGGGCGTTGGCGAGATTCCTCACGCTGTTGTATTATGGCGGGCTATCCATCCGGGCAGGCGCCTGGCTGATTGTTTCCCCCGAAGTCACCAAGATCATGGCCAAAGAACAAACGGACCGTACGACATTAGATCTGTTCGCGCACGAGCGTCGACCGGGACGACCGAAAACCAATCCGCTTTCGCGCGATGAACAGCTGCGTATTAATAAACGCAACCAGCTAAAACGCGACAAAGTACGTGGCCTTAAGCGTGTCGAACTGAAGCTGAACGCGGAAGCTGTCGAGGCGCTGAACGAGCTGGCGGAGTCGCGCAATATGAGCCGTAGCGAACTGATCGAAGAGATATTGATGCAGCAACTGGCGGCGCTGCGTAATCAGGGCATCGTTTAAATATCCACTTTCGTGTAGCACAGTGTGCAGTCCTGCTCGTTTGCTGATTCCGCAAGACTGCCTGTTCTGCTATGATTGCCTTTATCCGTGGGCAATTTGCCACCCCCATTTCAATAAGTTTCAAGAGGTTATTTCACTCATGGCTATCACTGGCATCTTTTTCGGCAGCGACACCGGTAATACCGAAAATATCGCAAAAATGATTCAAAAACAGCTTGGTAAAGACGTTGCCGATGTCCATGACATTGCAAAAAGCAGCAAAGAAGATCTGGAAGCTTATGACATTCTTCTGCTGGGCATCCCAACCTGGTACTATGGCGAAGCACAGTGTGACTGGGACGACTTCTTCCCGACTCTCGAAGAGATTGATTTCAATGGTAAACTGGTTGCGCTGTTTGGCTGTGGCGACCAGGAAGATTACGCAGAATATTTCTGCGACGCCTTAGGCACCATTCGTGACATCATTGAACCGCGCGGCGCGACCATCGTCGGTCACTGGCCAACTGCGGGCTACCATTTCGAAGCATCAAAAGGTCTGGCGGATGATGACCACTTTGTCGGCCTGGCTATCGACGAAGACCGTCAGCCAGAACTGACCGCCGAACGTGTAGAAAAATGGGTAAAACAAATTTCTGAAGAACTGCATCTCGACGAAATTATCAATGCCTGATGTACTGCGGCGTAGACTCATGTCTACGCCGTATTAATAGATAATGCCAATCAAAATAATTGCTACAAATTTGTAACTTTTGCCGTAGTACCTGTACAATGTTCCAGTATTGAAGTGGCCTTACCGATGTAAATGTAAGCTAAGCCACGTTTTTATTAACAATATTTGCCAGGGACTTGTAGTTTTCATTTAGGCATGGCAAATCTATAATGATACGCATTATCTCAAGAGCAAATTCTGTCACTTCTTTTAATGAAGTGAACCGCTTAGTAACAGGACAGATTCCGCATGACTGATAACAATACCGCCCTAAAGAAAGCTGGCCTGAAAGTAACGCTTCCTCGCTTAAAAATCCTGGAAGTTCTTCAGGAGCCGGACAACCATCACGTCAGTGCGGAAGATTTATACAAGCGTCTGATCGATATGGGTGAAGAAATTGGTCTGGCTACGGTATATCGCGTACTGAACCAGTTTGACGACGCCGGTATCGTCACCCGCCACAATTTTGAAGGCGGTAAATCCGTATTTGAACTGACTCAACAACATCACCACGATCACCTGATCTGCCTCGACTGTGGCAAGGTTATCGAGTTTAGTGATGAATCTATCGAAGCGCGTCAGCGTGAAATTGCCGCGAAGCATGGCATTCGCCTGACTAACCATAGTCTCTATCTTTACGGTCACTGTGCCGAAGGCGATTGCCGCGAAGATGAGCACGCGCACGAAGGCAAATAAGTCAGCCTGAATGAGAAAAAGCCAACCTGCGGGTTGGCTTTTTTATACAAGGGAAATAAGAAAAGCGAGAGTTACAGCCCTCACTTATTTGTTATTACTGCGAATTTCCTGCCAGACCTTATCACAATCGGCTTTCACTGCCTGGTCATTACCGGTTTGCGTTGCCTGGATGCACTGCTGATAATCCAGCACGCGGACACTTTCCTGCTCAGCAAATTGCTGATGTTGTTTCTCTTTCTTCAGCACGTTTAACACGCTCTGACAGGCTTCAATTTTTTCCGGCGAACCTTGCGCGGTATTGATACAGGCGCTGTACGCCTCTTTCAGGCGGCTGTCTTCCTGTGGCGCGGTTGATTGCGCACAAGCCACCAGCCCCGATGCCATCATGGCGATGAGAATCAGTTTTTTCATAGCGAATTCCTCAAATGTGCGGCAGGCACAAAACCTGCCGCGTCGGGCATCAGAAGATGGTGAATGGTGCGATTACCATGAATTTCACGTCGCGCTCATCCTGGAAGATGTTACCGTAACCGCCGCCCCAGCTTGGGATGTCGGAGTGGTTGTCGTATTCGGTGAAGTGCAGTTTGAACATCGTGCCTTTGGCGCGGCCGTCCTGAATGGTGTAAACCGCATCCAGGCTGTATGCAGACTCTTCAATAGTCCGGTTCTTGTCGTAGTACGCATCCGGATTGCTCTGCCAGGTCGCAGGTTTAGCATCCCATGCGTAAACGTAGGAGGCGCCGATGGCGAAGCCTGGAAGATTCCAGTTTTTCAGGTCATACATCGCGCCGAAGAAGACCGCTTTTTCGCCGTTGGCGTTAAAGTCAGAACGGTTATCCCACCAGATATCCAGGCGACCGTTAGAGGAAGCATAGGTTGGGGTCATACGTTGCAGGAAGTATCCCTGCTGGCCGTCAGCCTTAACCCAGGTGCCTTCCAGACGCAAATCCACTACATCAGCCGCCCGGTAACCAAAGGTCAATGCCTGCAACCAGGCGGTGCCGTCATAAAGATCGTTGACGCTGCGATCGTCAACTTTATCGCGCGTACCGTAGAACTGGTAGCTGGTGGTTAGCGGGCTACCAGCGATATCAAATTTATAGCTGGCTTTGGCAAAGTACTGATCGATATACCCTTCCGCCTGACCAAACGCCGCTTCCAGCACGAAGTTATTTTTGAAGTCGTATTTCGCACCGATGGAGTGCAGATAATCAACTTTGGTGGTTTTATCATTCTGATAAAACTCATCCATTTCCAGATGCCACGGCGCTTTGTATTCGTTGGTCCACATGTAGGAGAAACTCAACGCACCAGCATCGCCGTAATCAAAATTCGCCCCGGCTTCCGCACCCTGATAAGTACCCGGCATAAAGCTCCAGTGCGGCGCTAACAGCGTTTGACCTGTTGGCTGAATGTAACCTGCCCTCGCCCACACCGGACCGTATTTAAATTTGGCCGCTGCTTTATACAGGCTTATACCACTTTTATCGCCGGACCAGTCTTCGTCATAGGCTTTATTACTTTTTGAAAACGCGATTTCGTTCGGGTGAGAGCTGTCGCCGTTTTCCGCCATTTCAATCGCCGTAAACGCGGCAATATCAAGGCCGAACATATCAGCAGCATAACCGGACTGAAAATCGAGGTTGGCGTTCCAGGTGGAGTGAGAAAGGTTGGTTTTGTATTTGTCGCCGTCGGTAACATCTTTACGGTCACGTTCACGCTGCCAGTAATAGATACCGCCGGTTAAGGTTGAATCGTCGATGAATCCTTCGGCGCGAGCTCCGGCATTGCCACCAGGCCCGACATTGCTGTAACACCGGCGATAGCCAGCGCCAGCGTACTACGTTTGCCACTAAACGTACGCATGGGTTAATCCTCTTTGACGTATAAATTGCTGCACCACAGGTGAACAGCGAAAAAAAAAATAAAAATTAAAAAAGTAGCGTTGAGAAAAGTCTCGCTGACTACAGGAATAGACTATTTTTCGCGACGCGAATTATCAATCTCTTTCTGTAACGAGAATGTAAGAACATGAGCAACCGCACATATTTTGATGATTTTTGTTACAAGGTTTAAGTTTGCAGTAGAAAGGCTTGTAGAAGAATAAAAGCGTGAATTTCCAGCAAGATGAAAGCGGTTACATTTTATTTAATTATGATTTGTAATTTTAAATTTGTTTTATGGATAAATTGCGAAGCGGAATTAATTCGCGAAGAAAAGCAGAAAAAACGCCGCTGAACGCGGCGTTTTTGGATTGTTTGCATGTTTCTTGCCGGATGCGGCGTGAACGCCTTATCCGGCCTACAAAAGCACGCAAATTCAATACATTGCAGAGATCACGTAGGCCTGATAAGCGAAACGCATCAGGCAGTTTAGCGTTTGAAACTGTTTATCTGTTCCTTGCCGGATGCGGCGTAAACGCCCCATCCGGCATAGCGAAACTTAAAATTACTCGCCTACTTTCGCCCAGGTATCACGCAGTCCAACGGTGCGGTTAAATACCGGTTTTTCCGCTGTGGAATGGCGGCTGTCGAGGCAGAAATAGCCTTCACGCTCAAACTGGAATGCTTTACCTGCCACCGCATCTTTCAGAGACGGTTCAGCAAAGCCCTGTTTGATGACCAGAGAATCCTGGTTAATCACCGACAGGAAATCATCCGCAGCGCCTGGATTCGGCACACTGAACAGACGATCGTACAGGCGGATTTCAACCGGCAGCGCATGTGCCGCGCTTACCCAGTGAATAACGCCTTTGACTTTACGACCATCAGCCGGATCTTTGCTTAAGGTGTCGGCGTCATAAGTACAGAAGATGGTGGTGATATTGCCTTCGGCATCTTTCTCCACGCGTTCCGCTTTAATCACGTAAGCATTACGCAGACGCACTTCTTTACCCAGCACCAGACGTTTGTACTGCTTGTTAGCTTCTTCGCGGAAATCGGCGCGATCGATCCAAATCTCACCGCTAAACGGCACCTGACGGCTGCCCATTTCCGGTTTATTCGGATGGTTCGGCATGGTGACCATTTCGCCTTCGCCCTGATAGTTTTCGATAACCAGTTTCACCGGATCGATAACTGCCATTGCACGCGGCGCGTTCTCGTTGAGGTCTTCACGAATGCAGGATTCCAGCGACGCCATCTCAATGGTGTTGTCCTGCTTGGTCACGCCAATGCGTTTACAGAACTCACGAATAGAAGCCGCAGTGTAACCACGACGACGCAGACCGGAAATGGTCGGCATACGCGGATCATCCCAACCTTCTACGTGCTTGTCGGTGACCAGTTGGTTCAGCTTACGCTTGGACATCACGGTGTATTCCAGATTCAGGCGCGAGAATTCGTACTGGCGCGGATGAACAGGAATGGTGATGTTGTCCAGTACCCAGTCGTACAGACGGCGGTTGTCCTGGAACTCCAGCGTACACAGAGAGTGCGTAATGCCTTCCAGCGCATCGCTGATGCAGTGGGTGAAGTCGTACATCGGGTAGATGCACCACTTGTTGCCGGTCTGGTGGTGTTCAGCAAACTTAATGCGGTACAGCACCGGATCGCGCATCACGATAAACGGCGAAGCCATGTCGATTTTCGCGCGCAGGCAGGCTTTACCTTCTTCAAAACCGCCGGTACGCATTTTCTCGAACAGCGCCAGGTTCTCTTCAACGCTGCGGTCGCGGTACGGGCTGTTTTTACCCGGCTGCGTCAGGGTGCCGCGGTATTCGCGGATCTGTTCCGGTGTCAGTTCATCAACGTACGCCAGGCCTTTATTGATCAGTTCAACAGCATAGGCGTGGAGCTGATCAAAATAATCGGAGGAGTAACGGACGTTACCAGACCAGTGAAAACCTAACCACTCAACGTCGTTTTTGATCGAATCGACATACTCGATATCTTCTTTTACCGGGTTAGTGTCGTCGAAACGCAGGTTGCACTGGCCTTTATAGTCCTGGGCGATCCCGAAGTTCAGGCAGATAGATTTCGCATGGCCAATATGCAGATAGCCATTCGGCTCCGGCGGAAAACGGGTGTGTACTGTGGTGTGCTTACCACTGGCCAGATCTTCATCGATGATCTGACGAATAAAGTTAGTCGGGCGGGCTTCTGCCTCACTCATCGTGGATTCCTCAAAGCGTAAACAACGTATAACGGCGTATGATCTTATAAGCGGGACAGGCTGACAACTGTTAGTTAGAGAAAATCGAAAAATCTAACAAAGATTATGGGGATGATTGATGAAAAAAAAAGCGGCAGAGAAGATCTCCACCGCTTTTGCCTGTCCTGCGTCATTGTTGGATGCGACGCTTATGCGTCTTATCCAACCTACACAGCGCTTTTGTCGGCCTGATAAGACGCGTCAAGCGTCGCATCAGGCATAAAGCAGATTACTTTTTGATATCATACAGCGGTGTTTGACCCGCCACAACATGGCCCTGAGCTTTAATGATCAAGCCGCTGAAATCGTCGATATTGCTGCAAACCACCGGGCTAATCATCGAGCGGGCGTTAGCGTTCAGGTAATCCAGATCCATTTCCAGAATCGGTTGCCCTGCGCTTACCTGCGCGCCCTCTTCCACCAGACGTTTAAAGCCTTTACCTTCCAGCGCTACGGTGTCGATACCCATGTGGACGACGATCTCTGCGCCTTTTTCAGTTTCAAGGCAGAACGCGTGGTTGGTGTTGAAGATTTTCACGATGGTTCCCGCCGCTGGTGATACAACGATTTTATCCGTCGGTTTCACCGCCACACCGTCGCCCACGGCTTTGCTGGCGAACGCTTCGTCTGGCACCTGATCCAGTGCGACAACATCACCGGTAATTGGCGATACCAGCTCAGCGATAGACACTGCGTTTGGTACAGCCTGCGGTTTCGCTACCGGAGCGGCAGTTGCCGGAGCAGCTTCAGCAGAAGCAGCCGCTACCGGGCCACGAGCAACGACTTTCTTCATCGCATCGCCGATGGATTCTGCTTTCGCGCCGACAATCACCTGGATGGTCTGTTTGTTCAGTTTCACCACACCAGAGGCCCCCAGGCGTTTACACATCGCATCGTTGACACGTGCTGAGTCAGCCACAGTCAAGCGCAGACGAGTAATACAGGCGTCAATCGCTTTTAGATTGTCACTACCACCAACTGCCGCAATGTAGTTGGTTGCCAGTTGAGTTAAGCCTTCTTCGGTATTGCTGTTCGCTTCTTCAGTAACGATCTCGTCATCTTTATCTTCACGACCTGGCGTTTTCAGGTTGAACATACGGATAACCGCACTGAACACCACAAAGTAGATAGCGAAGAAAACAACGCCCATCACCAGCAGCATCCAGACGTTCTGGCTGGCTGCTGGCAGGTTGTACATCAACGCGTAGTCGATAGCGCCCGCAGAGAAGGAGAAGCCCGCGTGGATCCCCAGCAACGTTGCCACAAATAGACTGATACCCGTCAGCAGTGCGTGCAGGAGGTACAGCAGCGGAGCAAGGAACATAAACAGGAATTCCAGCGGCTCAGTCACACCGGTCAGGAACGCGGTGATAGCAACAGAAAGCAGCATCCCGCCAACCATCGGGCGACGCTCTTTCGGTGCTGCGAAGTACATCGCCAGCGCCGCACCTGGCAGACCGAACATCATGATCGGGAAGAAGCCAGACATGAACATCCCCGCAGTGCCGTCGCCCGCATAGAAGCGGTTGATGTCACCGTGGAAAACCGTACCCGCAGAGTTGGTGAATTCACCAATCTGGAACCAGGCGATGGTATTCAGTACCTGATGCAGACCGGTTGGGATCAGCAGACGGTTGATGAAACCAAAGATACCTGAACCCAGCGCGCCCGCAGAAACGATCCACTCGCCGCCTGCATGGATAGCGTGCTGTACCGGCGGCCAGACGTAACCAAAAATGGCTGCCAGCACCAGGCAGAAGAAGCCGGTGGCGATCGGCACAAAACGTTTGCCGCCGAAGAAGCTCAGGAAGTCCGGCAGTTTAATATCAGACCAACGGTTATAGGCTGCACCACCGACCAGACCGGTAATGATACCTGCCAGAACCCCCATGTTAATTTCTGGGTTGATGGTCACCATCGCTTTAGTTAACACAAAGTAACCAACCGCACCCGCCAACGCAGCTGCACCTGCACTGTCTTTGGACCAGCTGGAGGCCACGCCGATCGCAAAGATCAACGCCAGGTTATCAAAAATCGCGCCGCCTGCCTGGGCAATAAACGCAACATTAAGTAAATCTGGCTGGCCGAATCGCAGCAACAGTGCCGCCACCGGCAGCACCGCGATAGGGAGCTGTAACGCCCTACCGAGTCGCTGGAAAAAACCTAAAATATTCATCTTATTCCCCCTACGAGAACCCTATTTGGCTCGTTTAAAGCCGTATTTTTATTTTGCAGCAAATTGTGCTGCCGATGTTCTGTAATCAAGTTGTTAGATCATCTGCTACAGAGTGTGTGAAAATTTAATTCGTACCGCAAATTAAACGCGCGTCTTTTGTGAGTTTTGTCACCAAATATCGTTATAATTACTCCCTTTTACTGGCTAAACCAGAAAACTTATTTTATCATTCAAAAAATCAGGTCGGATTGACGCCTGTCTGCGCAAATCCAGGTTACGCTTAAAGATGCCTAATCCGCCAACGGCTTACTTTTTACTTACTTGAGGTGAATAATGAGACTGATCCCCCTGACTACCGCTGAACAGGTCGGCAAATGGGCTGCTCGCCATATCGTTAATCGTATTAATGCGTTCAAACCGACAGCCGATCGTCCGTTTGTGCTTGGCCTGCCGACTGGCGGCACGCCGATGACCACCTATAAAGCGTTAGTCGAAATGCATAAAGCAGGCCAGGTCAGCTTTAAGCACGTTGTCACCTTCAACATGGACGAATATGTCGGTCTGCCGAAGGAGCATCCGGAAAGCTACTACAGTTTTATGCACCGTAACTTCTTCGATCACGTTGATATTCCAGCAGAAAATATCAACCTTCTCAACGGCAACGCCCCGGATATCGACGCCGAATGCCGCCAATATGAAGAAAAAATTCGCTCTTACGGTAAAATTCATCTGTTTATGGGCGGTGTAGGTAACGACGGTCACATTGCATTTAACGAACCGGCCTCTTCTCTTGCCTCTCGCACCCGTATCAAAACCCTGACACATGACACTCGCGTCGCAAACTCTCGTTTCTTTGATAACGATGTTAATCAGGTGCCAAAATATGCGCTGACCGTAGGTGTGGGTACACTGCTGGATGCCGAAGAAGTGATGATTCTGGTGCTGGGCAGCCAGAAAGCCCTGGCACTGCAGGCCGCAGTTGAAGGTTGCGTTAACCACATGTGGACCATCAGCTGTCTGCAACTGCATCCGAAAGCGATCATGGTGTGTGATGAACCGTCCACCATGGAGCTAAAGGTTAAGACTTTAAGATATTTCAACGAATTAGAAGCAGAAAATATCAAAGGTCTGTAATTGTTATCCCTGCCCTGACGCCTTGCTCAGGGCATTATTATTTTTGAAATCGGGGGTCGGAATGTATGCATTAACCCAGGGCCGGATCTTTACCGGTCATGAATTTCTTGATGACCATGCGGTTGTTATCGCTGATGGCCTGATTAAAAGCGTCTGCCCAGTAGCGGAACTGCCGCCAGAGATTGAACAACGTTCACTGAACGGGGCCATTCTCTCCCCCGGTTTTATCGATGTGCAGTTAAACGGCTGCGGCGGCGTACAGTTTAACGATACCGCTGAAGCGGTCAGCGTGGAAACGCTGGAAATCATGCAGAAAGCCAATGAGAAATCAGGCTGCACAAACTATTTGCCGACGCTTATCACCACCAGCGATGACCTGATGAAACAGGGTGTTCGCGTGATGCGCGAGTACCTGGCAAAACATCCGAATCAGGCATTAGGTTTACACCTGGAAGGCCCGTGGCTGAATCTGGTGAAAAAAGGTACCCATAATCCGAATTTCGTACGTAAACCGGATGCCGCGCTGGTCGATTTCCTGTGTGAAAATGCCGATGTCATTACCAAAGTAACGCTGGCACCGGAAATGGTTCCAGCAGAAGTGATCAGCAAACTGGCAAATGCCGGGATTGTGGTGTCTGCCGGTCACTCCAATGCAACGTTAAAAGAAGCGAAAGCCGGTTTCCGCGCGGGGATTACCTTTGCCACCCACCTGTATAACGCGATGCCGTATATTACCGGTCGTGAACCGGGCCTGGCGGGCGCAATCCTCGACGAAGCGGACATTTATTGCGGTATTATTGCCGATGGTCTGCACGTTGATTACGCCAACATTCGCAATGCCAAACGTCTGAAAGGCGACAAACTGTGTCTGGTCACTGACGCGACTGCGCCAGCAGGTGCCAATATTGAACAGTTCATTTTTGCGGGTAAAACAATATACTACCGCAACGGACTTTGTGTGGATGAAAATGGTACGTTAAGCGGTTCATCCTTAACCATGATTGAAGGCGTGCGTAATCTGGTTGAACATTGCGGTATCGCACTGGATGAAGTGCTGCGTATGGCGACGCTCTATCCGGCTCGTGCGATTGGCGTTGAAAAACGTCTCGGCACTCTCGCCGCAGGTAAAGTGGCCAACCTGACCGCATTCACACCTGATTTTAAAATCACCAGGACCATCGTTAACGGTAACGAGGTCGTAACCCAATAAGAGAAAGTATGACACCAGGCGGACAAGCTCAGATAGGTAATGTTGATCTCGTAAAACAGCTTAACAGCGCGGCGGTTTATCGCCTGATTGACCAGCATGGGCCAATCTCGCGAATTCAGATTGCTGAGCAAAGCCAGCTTGCCCCCGCCAGCGTAACCAAAATTACGCGTCAGCTTATCGAACGCGGGCTGATCAAAGAAGTTGATCAGCAGGCCTCCACCGGGGGCCGCCGCGCTATCTCTATCGTCACCGAAACCCGCAATTTCCACGCAATCGGCGTACGTCTCGGTCGTCACGACGCCACCATCACCCTGTTTGATCTCAGCAGCAAAGTTCTGGCAGAAGAACATTACCCGCTACCGGAACGTACCCAGCAGACGCTGGAACATGCCCTGCTGAATGCCATTACTCAGTTTATTGATAACCACCAGCGCAAGCTGCGGGAGCTGATCGCCATTTCAGTGATCCTGCCAGGGCTGGTCGACCCGGACAGCGGCAAAATTCACTACATGCCGCATATTCAGGTGGAAAACTGGGGGCTGGTTGAAGCACTGGAAGAGCGTTTTAAAGTGACCTGCTTTGTCGGCCACGATATCCGCAGTCTGGCGCTGGCAGAGCACTACTTCGGTGCAAGTCAGGATTGCGAAGACTCCATTCTGGTGCGCGTGCATCGCGGAACGGGGGCAGGAATCATCTCTAACGGGCGCATTTTTATCGGCCGCAACGGCAACGTCGGCGAAATTGGCCATATTCAGGTCGAACCGCTGGGAGAACGCTGCCACTGTGGCAACTTCGGCTGCCTGGAAACTATCGCTGCCAACGCTGCCATTGAACAACGTGTGTTGAATCTGTTAAAGCAGGGCTATCAGAGCCGTGTGCCGCTGGATGACTGTACTATCAAAACAATCTGCAAAGCCGCGAACAAAGGCGATAGCCTGGCCTCGGAAGTGATCGAGTATGTAGGTCGTCATCTGGGCAAAACCATCGCCATTGCTATCAACTTATTTAATCCGCAAAAAATTGTCATTGCCGGTGAAATCACCGAAGCCGATAAAGTGCTACTCCCTGCTATCGAAAGCTGCATTAATACTCAGGCACTGAAGGCGTTTCGCACTAATCTGCCGGTGGTACGTTCTGAGCTGGATCACCGCTCAGCAATCGGCGCTTTTGCGCTGGTAAAACGCGCCATGCTCAACGGTATTTTGCTCCAGCATTTGCTGGAAAATTAATGTGCTTTTATAGTGGCGCTTATTGTTGTCAATATTCTGGGTAGTCCATGACCATTAAAAATGTAATTTGCGATATCGACGGCGTGCTGATGCACGATAACGTCGCCGTACCGGGTGCAGCGGAATTTTTGCACGGGATTATGGATAAAGGCCTGCCGCTGGTGTTGCTGACCAACTATCCTTCGCAAACCGGACAAGATCTGGCGAACCGCTTTGCCACTGCCGGTGTCGATGTGCCGGACAGCGTGTTTTATACCTCCGCGATGGCAACCGCCGATTTCCTGCGTCGCCAGGAAGGCAAGAAAGCGTATGTGGTGGGCGAAGGCGCACTGATTCATGAACTGTACAAAGCTGGTTTTACGATTACCGATGTGAACCCTGATTTTGTGATTGTTGGCGAAACGCGCTCCTACAACTGGGACATGATGCATAAAGCGGCCTATTTCGTCGCTAATGGTGCACGCTTTATCGCCACCAACCCGGACACCCACGGGCGCGGTTTTTATCCCGCCTGTGGCGCGTTGTGTGCAGGGATTGAGAAAATATCCGGGCGCAAACCGTTCTATGTTGGTAAGCCGAGTCCGTGGATCATCCGTGCGGCATTAAACAAAATGCAGGCCCACTCGGAAGAAACGGTGATTGTCGGCGATAACTTGCGTACCGATATTCTGGCGGGCTTCCAGGCCGGTCTGGAGACGATTCTTGTGCTCTCCGGCGTTTCGTCGCTCGACGATATCGACAGCATGCCGTTCCGCCCAAGCTGGATTTACCCGTCAGTCGCTGAAATCGACGTTATCTGAATAGCAACCACGTCTCAGGGCGTGGTTGATATTGATGACAAACGCCAAACTGCCTGATGCGCTACGCCTATCAGGCCTACGCAGCTCCTGCAATATATTGAATTTTCATGCATTTGTAGGCCGGATAAGGTGTTCACGCCGCATCCGGCATGAACAAATCGCACTTTGTCAGCAATTTGGCCCCCGTAAAATACAACCATTCAATAAAACCCGCTAAAAATTATCGATTCATCAATAAATACATCCTCACACCAGACCTTTTTTCACCAATCGACAATCACTATTACGTTTTTTATTTTTCCACTGCCAAATCGCTTGCGCACAGTGCTGCTTTGCGGCATTTTTTTAAACAAGCAAACACAACAAGCAACAAATACCAGGTTAACGGAGAAGGTTATGTGTTCAATTTTTGGCGTATTCGATATCAAAACAGACGCAGTTGAACTGCGGAAGAAAGCACTCGAGCTGTCACGCCTGATGCGTCATCGTGGCCCGGACTGGTCCGGTATTTATGCCAGCGATAACGCCATTCTCGCCCACGAACGTCTGTCAATTGTTGACGTTAACGCGGGGGCGCAACCTCTCTACAACCAACAAAAAACCCACGTACTGGCGGTAAACGGTGAAATCTACAACCACCAGACATTGCGCGCCGAATATGGCGATCGTTACCAGTTCCAGACCGGGTCTGACTGTGAAGTGATCCTCGCGCTGTATCAGGAAAAAGGGCCGGAATTTCTCGACGACTTGCAGGGCATGTTTGCTTTTGCCCTGTACGACAGCGAAAAAGATGCATACCTGATTGGTCGCGACCATCTGGGGATCATCCCACTGTATATGGGCTATGACGAACACGGTCAGCTGTATGTGGCCTCAGAAATGAAAGCCCTGGTGCCAGTTTGCCGCACGATTAAAGAGTTCCCGGCGGGGAGCTATTTATGGAGCCAGGACGGCGAAATCCGTTCTTATTATCATCGCGACTGGTTCGACTTTGATGCAGTGAAAGATAACGTGACCGACAAAAATGAACTGCGTCAGGCACTGGAAGATTCCGTAAAAAGCCATCTGATGTCTGACGTGCCTTACGGCGTGCTGCTCTCGGGTGGTCTGGATTCCTCAATTATTTCCGCTATCACCAAGAAATATGCCGCTCGTCGCGTGGAAGATCAGGAACGCTCTGAAGCCTGGTGGCCGCAGTTACACTCGTTTGCTGTAGGTCTGCCGGGTTCACCGGATCTGAAAGCAGCCCAGGAAGTGGCGAACCATCTGGGTACTGTGCACCACGAAATTCACTTCACTGTACAGGAAGGTCTGGATGCCATCCGTGATGTGATTTACCACATCGAAACCTATGATGTGACCACCATTCGCGCTTCAACACCGATGTATTTAATGTCGCGTAAGATCAAGGCGATGGGCATTAAAATGGTGTTGTCCGGTGAAGGTTCTGACGAAGTGTTTGGCGGTTATCTTTACTTCCACAAAGCGCCGAACGCTAAAGAACTGCATGAAGAGACGGTGCGTAAACTGCTGGCCCTGCATATGTATGACTGCGCGCGTGCCAACAAAGCGATGTCAGCCTGGGGCGTGGAAGCACGCGTTCCGTTCCTCGACAAGAAATTCCTCGACGTGGCGATGCGTATTAACCCGCAGGATAAAATGTGCGGTAACGGTAAGATGGAAAAACACATCCTGCGTGAATGTTTTGAGTCGTACCTGCCTGCAAGCGTGGCCTGGCGGCAGAAAGAGCAGTTCTCCGATGGCGTCGGTTACAGTTGGATTGACACACTGAAAGAAGTGGCGGCACAGCAGGTTTCTGATCAGCAACTGGAAACAGCCCGCTTCCGCTTCCCATACAACACGCCGACCTCAAAAGAAGCGTATCTGTACCGGGAGATTTTTGAAGAACTGTTCCCGCTTCCGAGCGCCGCTGAGTGCGTACCGGGCGGTCCTTCCGTCGCGTGTTCTTCCGCTAAAGCGATCGAGTGGGATGAGGCGTTCAAGAAAATGGACGATCCTTCTGGTCGCGCGGTTGGTGTTCACCAGTCTGCATATAAATAAGACGTGTAATATTGCCCCGGAGAAATCCGGGGCAATTTCAGTTACTGGGGAGCTTGTTGATTCTGATACGCAGTGAGGAAATGTTCCGGATTTGCTACATCGCTGTCAGATAACTCATTATTGTAAGCGACTGACCAGGTTGCCGATTCCTCCGGGATATGCAGGCTTCCATTTCCCTCTTTCAGGCGTAATAACTCAAAAGATTCACCCTTGATTATAGCGGTATAAGATTTCTCACCTTCCTGCAATACTTTTACTTTGCAGCGAAAAATCTGACCATCGATGTCATTATCAACATGCGATACCTGAACGAGTGCCTCATTAGACGCTTTCGGCCCGATTCGCATCATCCACACCACAGCGCCTTCCTGCCCACGATAGCCAAAAACATATTTACCGATTTCCGGTTTGACCGTATCGGCAAACGCGGATTGCATAAGTATTAAGACACCCATCAACATCGTCATAAAACGCAGCATAGTATTCCCTCAATAAATCGCCTGAAGTGATAGCAGAGATGCAGGCGTAGCGCTCCCTGCCCTGTCCTGTCGCAACGGGCCAGTATTTCATAGATTAATTTCCCACCACTATTGTTGAATTCCGAATTTCATCCTGTATGACAAAAGAATGGCTGTAGGGTGGGGAAAAAACACAAAGTAAACAATAATTGACGAATATAGCGCCACGCTGTTCGCAACCTAACCAAACAGTCACTTTCGAGCAATTTTCCTTGAAAAAGAGGTTGACGCTGCAAGGCTCTATACGCATAATGCGCCCCGCAACGCCGATAAGGTATCGCGAAAAAAAAGATGGCTACGTAGCTCAGTTGGTTAGAGCACATCACTCATAATGATGGGGTCACAGGTTCGAATCCCGTCGTAGCCACCATCTTTTTTGCGGGAGTGGCGAAATTGGTAGACGCACCAGATTTAGGTTCTGGCGCCGCAAGGTGTGCGAGTTCAAGTCTCGCCTCCCGCACCATTCACCAGAAAGCGTTGTACGGATGGGGTATCGCCAAGCGGTAAGGCACCGGTTTTTGATACCGGCATTCCCTGGTTCGAATCCAGGTACCCCAGCCATCTTCTTCGAGTAAGCGGTTCACCGCCCGGTTATTGGGGTATCGCCAAGCGGTAAGGCACCGGTTTTTGATACCGGCATTCCCTGGTTCGAATCCAGTACCCCAGCCATCGAAGAAATAATCTGGCTACGTAGCTCAGTTGGTTAGAGCACATCACTCATAATGATGGGGTCACAGGTTCGAATCCCGTCGTAGCCACCAAATTCTGAATCTGTCGAATAGATTCGGCAAATTCAAAAACAAATTTGTTGGGGTATCGCCAAGCGGTAAGGCACCGGATTCTGATTCCGGCATTCCGAGGTTCGAATCCTCGTACCCCAGCCAATATTATTCAAGACGCTTACTTTGTAAGTGCACCCWGTTGGGGTATCGCCAAGCGGTAAGGCACCGGATTCTGATTCCGGCATTCCGAGGTTCGAATCCTCGTACCCCAGCCACATTAAAAAAGCTCGCTTCGGCGAGCTTTTTGCTTTTCTGCGTATATTCAATGCCGAATGTGATGCTGACACGTCTTATCCTTCAATGTCGGATGCGACGCTGGCGCGTCTTATCCGACCTACGGTTGGCATGCATCCGGCAATGTTGTAAGGCTACAACCCTAACGCATATTTCAACGCCTGACGTTTCAACACGCCAGCACGTTCCGCCGCCATCAAACCAAGATTACGTATAAAACGCAGCGGCGGCAGATTATTGCTGAATCCGGCATAAAACAGATCCATACCGCTTTGCATAATGAAGTTATCCGCCATGCGCCGCATCTGGTAACGTTTGAGCACAGGATAACTGGCCCACGCTTCGCCATAGCTGCGGGCGTTGACCAGAACATCAATCAGGGCATCAACATCACGATAACCAAGATTCACTCCCTGCCCCGCCAGCGGATGGATGGTATGCGCGGCATCGCCCACCAGTGCCAATCCCGGCTGAACATACTGCAACGCATGGCGACGCGTCAGCGGAAAAGCGCCAGCGGCAAGCGGCGTCACGTACCCAAGACGCGACGGGAAATGCTTCGCGATTTCCGCCTGTAACTGCGCCATATTCATATTCTGCAACTGGCGAATGCGCGCCGGAGAGTCATACCACACCAGCGATGCCCAGTTATCAAACAATGGCAGAAACGCACGCGGTCCGTCCGGGGTAAATTGCTGCCAGGTGCTGTCGCCGGGATCGTTCTCACACTGTACGCTAATCAACATACACGACTGCGCATACTGCCAGGCATGAACGCCAATTCCCGCCATCTGTCGCACCTGCGAATTTGCGCCGTCGGCACCAATCACCAGCTTCGCGCGGATCGTTTCACCGCCATTCAGTTCCAGCTCCTGAAGATCATTATGGCGATGCAGCGCAATCAGCGAAGTTGGCACACGTAACGTTACTTTCGGATGCGCTTCCAGCGTCTGCCACAACGCCTGTTGCAGGACAGTGTTTTCTACCATATAGCCCAGCAACGGTAACTTAAGTTCAGCGGCGTCAAACGCCACATGCGCCGTTTCCCACTCCCACGTTTCCAGTCTGCGATAAGGATGGCAACGCATGGCCTGTACCGCATCCCAGACGCCTAAACCTTTAAGCAATGATACCGAAGCCGCGCTGATCGCCGAGATCCGCACATCCGGCTGGCTGTCAGCGACAAACGGTGCAGGTTCTGCATGCTCGATTACCGTTACCGCAAATCCGTGCTGTGCCAGCCCCAGCGCCAGTGCGCCGCCGACCATTCCTCCGCCGACAATGGCAATTTCCGTTGGTTGATTTGTCATGGTCAATCATCCTGTTAGCAATATGCTTTAAGTTTACAGGATTTTTACCCCCAAGGGCTGATAACGCTCATACTGGTCACAACGGCAGCAAAGCATTACACTATGCGCCCTGCATTCCTGGCTACTATTTCGCAAGAGCAAGTCGATGACCAAAAAACTCCATATTAAAACCTGGGGCTGTCAGATGAACGAGTACGATTCATCGAAGATGGCCGATCTGCTGGATGCCACCCACGGCTATCAACTGACCGACGTGGCGGAAGAAGCGGATGTGCTGCTGCTGAACACCTGCTCAATCCGCGAGAAGGCTCAGGAAAAAGTCTTCCATCAGTTGGGTCGCTGGAAACTGTTAAAAGAGAAGAATCCAGACCTGATTATCGGCGTCGGCGGCTGCGTGGCATCGCAAGAAGGCGAGCACATTCGCCAGCGCGCCCACTATGTCGATATTATTTTTGGGCCGCAAACGCTGCACCGTCTGCCGGAGATGATCAACTCCGTGCGCGGCGACCGCAGCCCGGTTGTAGATATCAGCTTCCCGGAAATCGAGAAGTTTGACCGTCTGCCGGAACCGCGCGCCGAAGGGCCGACCGCGTTTGTCTCCATCATGGAAGGCTGCAATAAATATTGCACCTACTGCGTGGTGCCTTACACCCGTGGTGAAGAGGTAAGCCGTCCGTCCGACGATATTCTGTTTGAGATTGCCCAGCTTGCTGCTCAGGGCGTGCGTGAAGTCAACCTGCTCGGTCAGAACGTGAACGCCTGGCGTGGTGAAAACTACGACGGCACCACAGGATCGTTTGCCGATTTGCTGCGTCTGGTTGCTGCGATCGACGGAATCGATCGTATTCGCTTTACCACCAGCCATCCGATCGAATTCACCGACGATATCATCGAAGTGTACCGCGACACGCCGGAGCTGGTGAGCTTCCTGCACCTGCCGGTACAGAGCGGTTCCGATCGCATTCTTAACCTGATGGGCCGTACTCATACGGCGCTGGAGTACAAAGCGATCATCCGTAAACTGCGTGCGGCGCGTCCGGATATTCAGATCAGTTCTGACTTCATCGTTGGCTTCCCTGGCGAAACCACCGAAGACTTCGAGAAAACGATGAAGCTGATTGCCGACGTCAATTTCGACATGAGCTACAGCTTTATCTTCTCTGCACGTCCGGGTACGCCAGCCGCCGATATGGTTGATGATGTTCCGGAAGAAGAGAAGAAGCAGCGTCTGTATATTCTGCAAGAACGTATCAATCAGCAGGCGATGGCATGGAGCCGCCGGATGCTCGGTACCACCCAGCGTATTCTGGTAGAAGGTACATCGCGTAAGAGCATCATGGAGCTTTCTGGGCGTACCGAAAATAACCGCGTAGTCAACTTCGAGGGCACACCGGATATGATCGGTAAATTCGTCGATGTAGAAATTACCGACGTCTACCCGAACTCTCTGCGCGGTAAAGTGGTGCGAACTGAAGATGAAATGGGTCTGCGCGTGGCAGAAACACCAGAATCGGTGATTGCCCGTACCCGCAAAGAAAACGACCTTGGCGTGGGTTATTATCAGCCGTAATTCTCAGGCCCGCCGGTCTGGTAAGTTTTGAGACTGACGACAAACGCAAATTGCCTGATGCGCTACGCTTATCATGCCTACATAATTCCAGCAATATATTGAATTTGCATGAATTTGTAGGCCGGACAAGGCGTTTACGCCGCATCCGGCATGAACAACACGCACTTCGTCAATAATCACTGGCCCGCCGTTCCGGTGGGCCTTGTTTTTTCTCTCTTTATCCCCATCTTTATCGCAATGCTTGCGCCTTTTTCCTGTGGCGTGAATAATTTCGTTATAGGCCGGTGAATGTTCAGCTTCCGGCGGCATACAGATAAGAGGAACGGTTTGAACATAGACACTCGCGAAATCACCCTGGAGCCAGCAGACAACGCGCGTCTGTTGAGCCTGTGCGGCCCGTTTGATGACAACATCAAACAACTCGAACGCCGTCTCGGCATCGAAATCAATCGCCGCGATAACCACTTTAAACTGACCGGCCGCCCGATTTGCGTCACCGCCGCGGCAGACATTCTGCGCAGCCTGTATGTCGATACCGCCCCAATGCGCGGTCAGATTCAGGATATCGAACCAGAACAGATCCACCTTGCGATTAAAGAAGCGCGCGTGCTGGAGCAAAGCGCGGAGAGCGTGCCGGAGTACGGCAAAGCGGTCAATATCAAAACCAAACGCGGCGTAATTAAGCCGCGCACGCCAAACCAGGCGCAGTACATCGCCAATATTCTCGACCATGACATCACCTTCGGCGTTGGCCCGGCGGGTACGGGTAAAACCTACCTGGCAGTGGCTGCGGCTGTTGATGCCCTGGAGCGTCAGGAAATTCGCCGTATTCTGCTGACTCGTCCGGCAGTAGAAGCCGGTGAGAAACTGGGCTTTCTGCCTGGCGATTTAAGCCAGAAAGTAGACCCGTATCTGCGCCCACTGTACGACGCGCTGTTTGAAATGCTGGGTTTTGAGAAAGTCGAGAAACTGATTGAGCGCAACGTTATTGAAGTCGCGCCGCTGGCCTATATGCGTGGTCGTACGCTGAACGACGCGTTTATCATTCTTGATGAGAGCCAGAACACCACCATCGAACAGATGAAGATGTTCCTGACCCGTATCGGTTTTAACTCAAAAGCGGTTATCACCGGCGACGTCACGCAGATCGACCTGCCGCGTAATACCAAGTCTGGTTTGCGTCACGCCATCGAAGTGCTGGCCGATGTCGAAGAGATCAGCTTTAACTTCTTCCACAGCGAAGACGTGGTTCGTCACCCGGTGGTGGCGCGTATCGTTAACGCCTATGAAGCCTGGGAAGAAGCCGAACAAAAACGTAAAGCGGCGCTGGCGGCAGAACGCAAGCGCGAAGAACAGGAACAAAAATGAGTCAGGTGATCCTCGATTTACAACTGGCATGTGAAGATAATTCCGGGTTACCGGAAGAGAGCCAGTTTCAAACATGGCTGAATGCGGTGATCCCGCAGTTTCAGGAAGAGTCGGAAGTGACTATTCGCGTGGTCGACACCGCCGAAAGCCACAGTCTGAATATGACCTATCGCGGTAAGGATAAGCCGACCAACGTGCTCTCCTTCCCGTTTGAAGTGCCGCCTGGCATGGAGATGTCGCTACTGGGCGATCTGGTTATCTGCCGTCAGGTGGTTGAGAAGGAAGCACAGGAGCAAGGCAAACCACTGGAGGCGCACTGGGCGCATATGGTGGTGCACGGCAGTCTGCATTTGTTAGGTTACGATCACATCGAAGATGACGAAGCAGAAGAAATGGAAGCCCTCGAAACAGAGATTATGCTTGCTCTGGGCTATGAGGATCCGTACATTGCCGAGAAAGAATAATTTGCCAGGTATTTGACTGGCAGACGTCCCCGCCGTTGGTGATTAACGACGGCGTTTTGATTAACTAACATGAGAACCCATACGACGCCATGAGCGACGACAATTCACACAGTAGTGACACGATAAGCAACAAGAAGGGATTTTTCTCCCTGTTACTCAGCCAACTTTTCCACGGTGAACCGAAAAACCGTGACGAACTGCTGGCGCTGATCCGTGATTCCGGGCAGAACGACCTTATCGACGAAGATACGCGCGATATGCTCGAAGGAGTGATGGACATCGCAGACCAACGCGTCCGCGACATCATGATCCCCCGCTCCCAGATGATCACCCTGAAACGCAACCAGACGCTGGACGAATGCCTTGATGTCATCATCGAGTCCGCCCACTCACGTTTCCCGGTGATTAGCGAAGACAAAGATCACATTGAAGGGATTCTGATGGCGAAAGACTTGCTGCCGTTTATGCGCAGCGATGCTGAAGCCTTCAGCATGGACAAAGTGTTACGTCAGGCGGTTGTCGTTCCTGAAAGTAAGCGCGTAGACCGGATGCTGAAAGAGTTTCGCTCTCAGCGTTACCACATGGCGATCGTCATTGACGAATTCGGTGGGGTTTCCGGTCTGGTGACCATTGAAGACATCCTGGAACTGATTGTTGGTGAGATTGAAGACGAGTATGACGAAGAAGATGATATCGACTTCCGTCAGCTGAGTCGTCATACCTGGACCGTGCGCGCACTGGCTTCCATTGAAGATTTCAACGAAGCGTTCGGCACCCACTTTAGCGATGAAGAGGTTGACACTATCGGTGGTCTGGTGATGCAGGCATTTGGGCATCTTCCAGCGCGTGGCGAAACCATCGACATCGACGGTTACCAGTTCAAAGTGGCGATGGCCGATAGTCGGCGTATTATTCAGGTTCATGTCAAAATCCCGGATGACTCACCCCAGCCGAAGCTGGATGAATAAAACCGAAACTGGATAGATAACTACATGGCTTTTGCCTCATTAATTGAACGCCAGCGCATTCGCCTGCTGCTGGCGTTATTATTCGGTGCCTGCGGAACGCTGGCCTTCTCTCCTTACGACGTCTGGCCTGCGGCGATTATTTCGCTGATGGGGCTTCAGGCGTTGACCTTTAACCGCCGTCCACTCCAGTCTGCCGCTATTGGCTTTTGCTGGGGATTTGGCCTCTTTGGCAGCGGTATTAACTGGGTCTATGTCAGCATCGCGACCTTTGGCGGAATGCCTGGCCCGGTTAACATCTTCCTGGTGGTGCTGCTGGCAGCGTATTTGTCGCTGTATACCGGACTGTTTGCTGGCGTGCTGTCGCGCCTGTGGCCGAAAACCACCTGGCTGCGCGTGGCGATTGCCGCCCCTGCTCTCTGGCAAGTGACCGAGTTTCTGCGCGGTTGGGTACTGACAGGCTTCCCGTGGTTACAGTTCGGCTATAGCCAGATTGATGGCCCGTTAAAAGGGCTGGCACCGCTAATGGGCGTGGAAGCCATTAACTTCCTGCTGATGATGGTTAGCGGCCTGCTGGCACTGGCGTTAGTCAAACGCAACTGGCGTCCGCTGGTGGTGGCCGTCGTACTGTTTGCCCTTCCCTTCCCGCTGCGTTACATCCAGTGGTTTACCCCGCAACCGGAGAAAACCATTCAGGTTTCGATGGTTCAGGGCGATATTCCGCAATCGCTGAAGTGGGATGAAAGTCAGCTTCTTAATACGCTGAAGATTTACTACAACGCAACGGCACCGCTGATGGGCAAATCATCGTTGATTATCTGGCCGGAGTCGGCGATAACCGATCTGGAAATTAATCAGCAACCGTTCCTCAAAGCACTGGACGGTGAGTTGCGCGATAAAGGTAGCTCGCTGGTCACCGGGATTGTCGACGCGCGTCTCAATAAGCAGAACCGCTACGATACCTACAACACCATCATCACACTGGGTAAAGGCGCACCGTACAGCTATGAATCAGCCGATCGCTATAACAAAAACCATCTGGTGCCGTTTGGCGAGTTTGTCCCGCTGGAGTCGATTCTGCGTCCGTTAGCACCGTTCTTTGATCTGCCGATGTCGTCGTTCAGCCGTGGGCCATATATCCAGCCACCGCTATCGGTAAATGGTATTGAGCTTACTGCGGCCATTTGCTATGAGATCATTCTTGGCGAGCAAGTGCGCGATAACTTCCGCCCGGATACCGACTATCTGCTGACTATCTCCAACGATGCGTGGTTTGGTAAGTCTATTGGTCCTTGGCAGCACTTCCAGATGGCGCGAATGCGTGCGCTGGAGCTGGCGCGCCCACTGTTGCGCAGCACCAACAACGGCATTACGGCGGTGATTGGCCCGCAGGGGGAGATTCAGGCGATGATCCCGCAATTCACCCGCGAGGTGTTGACCACTAACGTGACGCCGACCACCGGACTCACACCGTACGCGCGTACCGGCAACTGGCCGCTGTGGGTGCTGACGGCACTGTTTGGTTTTGCCGCTGTGTTGATGAGTCTGCGAGCACGTAAACGTTAATGTGCCTGATGCGCTACGCTTATCAGGCCTACGCGATTTTTGCAATATGTTGAATTTACGTGATTTTGTAGGATAAAGCGTACTTTCTCAACACGCTGTGGGGCATGATTATCATGCCCCTTTTTCTTACGGCTCAGGGATACAAGCCACATTGCCATATTGGGGATGACGAATAATTGCCTGCGGATCAAGCGAGCGCGTCCTGTCCAGTTGGATTAACCCGTTCTTCGCCATAACAAATATTTTTCTACCATCCGCTGAAAAACGAAGGTGATTAACGTAGCTGGCAGGATAAACGCCAATAATCTGCCCGGCATTAATATTGAGCAGGATGACATAACCTTGCAGGCCATATGACACCAACGCTAAATATTGACCGTCCGGGCTAATACCCTCAACGGAATAAACACTCCTGCTACACCATTGCGTCATAATGCTGGCTTGTTGATCCCCTACGCTTATACGTGAAATCCCCTGGCTATCGGCAAAAATAACCTCACCATTTTTGGGTCGGAATCCCATCGCAGAAACGACACCACGCGCATCACCTGCGGGAAAGTCTTCTTTCTGATGCGTGATGGTATTGATCCGCACGATGTTACCTCTGCCTGCTCCCGGAACCAGTAATGTTCTTTCATCCGGGGAAAGTGCCATAACCCAGGCGCCTGGTTTACCGCTTGTCCCCGTCCCGTCGTATTTCTCCAGCGGGATATCCGCCACATGCTGATAAGCCACCAGATCAATAGCTGACACACTATTACTGGTGCGATTCATCACCCAGGCTTTTGTTCCATCATGCGAGAGGATAAGGCTGTCAGGATGTGCGCCGGTGGTAATCGACTGAATAATCTCCCCCGTCGCCACGTTAATGACCGATAACGCATTCGCTTCAAATGACGTCGCATAAAGCAACTTTTCATCCGGGCTTAATGCCAGCGATCTGATGCCCTGATCTTTACAGCCACCACAATGTTTGACTGACTTTTCTTTCGCTATGGGCGCTGTAAAGGTATGCAGGATTTTCTTTTGTCCGAGGTCGAAAACAACAATACTGTTCGTGTTTTCAATTGCGGCATACAACGTATTACCATCCCGACTGATCGCCATATCATGGATATCGGCAATCTCAGCGAGCAAATCACCACTGGCCTGTTCACGACTTACCGGAGCGGATAATGTTTCCCTGAGGGCGTTGCGTTCCTCCGCTAACTGTTGCTTTTTTTGCCGTCGCTCTTGTTCAATCTCCTGCGGATAAAACGCTTCACGCAGGCTTTGCCTGACCTGTAAAACTGATTCATCAATCTGCTGCTGCGCAAGCCAGATAGCCCCGATAAGAAGAAGACTGCCCGCAACAATAATCCCGCCTTCCGTAACAAGCCGGTTTTGCCCAGATAAACGCGCACTCAGCCACCCCAACGCGCCACCCGCAATCAGGCCGCCAATATGACAAGCATTATCTATTCCTGTTTGCCGGGCACCATACAACAGTGTCAGCGCCACCATACCCAACAGAGAAAATACTCGCCGCTGGTTTTTATGGTGTGTACCCGCACCTGAAGTAAGCTGTGTTGCTATCGCAGCGCCAGCTATCCCCATAATTGCCCCGGATGCCCCAACGCTGATGACTATCTGCTCACTTTCGCGTAACGCATAACAGGCGCTGATGAGTCCACCAATGACGCCGGAGAACAACCAGATAATCAGGAGTCGCCATTTCCCCAGAATCCGTTCCGCCACAGCCCCCACCACCAGGAGAGCAAACATATTCATCAGCAAATGGGAAAAACTACTGTGCAGAAAGACACTGCTCAATAAGCGCCAGGGTTCACCCGACAACGTGAGAGAAGCAACGTTTGCGCCGAGATGGATAAGTGCGGATTGATCGACTTCTTCATAACTCATCCATTGTGCGAGGTAACAAAATATCCCAACACAGAGCGCAAAAAGGATAAGGGTTATTGCGGGTAATTGAACATTTAACGGCTTAACCGTAGATGCAGACATAAGGTGATTCTTCCTTGAAAAGACAGGTAAAAAGCATTTTTCCCGTGTGCAGTTATCATCCCGGCAAACGTCCCATACCGAAAAGTTAACCCTGTCCGAAATATGACTTTTTCAGTCTAAAATTACAACCGTAATTAATTCACACCTAAGTATTTTTTGGCATGTATGTTGCTTTATTTACTGTGTAAGCAATGAAATCAGCCGCGACGCAACCGGGTTGCACCATCACAAATCAGCGGTAGCACCAAAAAGGTGCGATTTAAGAATTTTGCTTCGGAATGGTGCGGCGCATCTCGCAAAAACAAACAATAAAACAGCATTATCTTTACATTTAGCCAAACTAAATGTTACCTAACAAGCACAACACTGCACAATAAAGTTGCAGATGATAACAACACAAACACTCACAACGGGTATCCATGCGTTTTTAACGCAGAAGATAAAGGAGTTGGATATGCAATTACGTAAACCTGCCACAGCAATCCTGGCCCTGGCGCTTTCCGCAGGACTGGCACAGGCAGATGACGCCGCCCCGGCAGCGGGCAGTACGCTGGACAAAATCGCCAAAAACGGTGTGATTGTCGTCGGTCACCGTGAATCTTCAGTGCCTTTCTCTTATTACGACAATCAGCAAAAAGTGGTGGGTTACTCGCAGGATTACTCCAACGCCATTGTTGAAGCAGTGAAAAAGAAACTCAACAAACCGGACTTGCAGGTAAAACTGATTCCGATTACCTCACAAAACCGTATTCCACTGCTGCAAAACGGCACTTTTGATTTTGAATGTGGTTCTACCACCAACAACGTCGAACGCCAAAAACAGGCGGCTTTCTCTGACACTATTTTCGTGGTCGGTACGCGCCTGTTGACCAAAAAGGGTGGTGATATCAAAGATTTTGCCGATCTGAAAGGCAAAGCCGTAGTCGTTACTTCCGGCACTACCTCTGAAGTTTTGCTCAACAAACTGAATGAAGAGCAAAAAATGAATATGCGAATTATCAGCGCCAAAGATCACGGTGACTCTTTCCGCACCCTGGAAAGCGGTCGTGCCGTTGCCTTTATGATGGATGATGCTCTGCTGGCTGGTGAACGTGCGAAAGCGAAGAAACCAGACAACTGGGAAATCGTCGGCAAGCCGCAGTCTCAGGAAGCCTACGGTTGCATGTTGCGTAAAGACGATCCGCAGTTCAAAAAGCTGATGGATGACACCATCGCGCAGGTGCAGACCTCCGGTGAAGCGGAAAAATGGTTTGATAAATGGTTCAAAAATCCAATTCCGCCGAAAAACCTGAACATGAATTTCGAACTGTCAGACGAAATGAAAGCACTGTTCAAAGAACCGAATGACAAGGCACTGAACTAATTACAAGAACCAGGGGCGGAAATTCCAGCCCTCTCGATTGTTACGTAGCACGGACAGACTATACGCCTGATGGTCGTTCCCCATCGGGCCTGAAAACCGCAATACGCTGGGTAACAATCTTCGAGGGTAGCAGTTAACGCTGCTACCCTCTTTTTTCTGGAGTAGATTTATGTCTATAGACTGGAACTGGGGTATTTTTTTACAACAAGCCCCGTTCGGCAACACCACCTATCTTGGTTGGATCTGGAGTGGTTTTCAGGTGACGATCGCTTTGTCGATCTGCGCCTGGATTATCGCTTTCCTCGTCGGTTCATTTTTCGGCATTTTACGTACCGTTCCAAACCGTTTTCTCTCCGGTCTGGGTACGTTGTATGTCGAACTGTTCCGCAACGTGCCGTTGATTGTGCAATTCTTTACCTGGTATCTGGTGATCCCGGAGCTGCTGCCGGAGAAAATCGGCATGTGGTTTAAGGCCGAGCTGGATCCCAATATTCAGTTTTTCCTTTCATCCATGCTCTGCCTGGGGCTGTTTACCGCCGCCCGTGTTTGCGAACAGGTACGCGCCGCCATTCAGTCGCTGCCGCGCGGGCAAAAGAATGCCGCGCTGGCGATGGGGCTGACGCTGCCGCAGGCTTACCGCTATGTACTGTTGCCTAATGCTTATCGCGTTATCGTCCCGCCAATGACCTCCGAGATGATGAACCTGGTGAAAAACTCCGCCATCGCCTCGACTATCGGTCTGGTGGATATGGCGGCGCAGGCGGGTAAATTGCTCGATTACTCAGCCCACGCCTGGGAATCGTTTACCGCTATTACGTTGGCGTATGTGTTGATTAACGCGGTTATCATGCTGGTGATGACGCTGGTTGAACGTAAAGTTCGCCTGCCCGGCAACATGGGAGGCAAATAATGTACGAGTTTGACTGGAGTTCCATTGTCCCTTCCCTGCCATATCTGCTCGACGGGCTGGTGATCACCCTGAAAATCACCGTCACGGCAGTCGTGATTGGTATTTTGTGGGGCACCATGTTGGCGGTGATGCGCTTGTCCAGCTTTGCGCCCGTAGCGTGGTTTGCCAAAGCCTACGTTAACGTATTCCGCTCGATTCCTTTAGTTATGGTTTTGCTGTGGTTTTACCTGATTGTGCCGGGTTTTCTGCAAAACGTGCTGGGATTATCGCCAAAAAATGATATCCGTTTAATTTCGGCGATGGTGGCGTTTTCGATGTTTGAAGCGGCCTACTATTCAGAGATTATCCGCGCCGGTATTCAAAGTATTTCTCGTGGTCAGTCGAGCGCCGCGCTGGCGTTGGGAATGACTCACTGGCAGTCGATGAAACTGATTATTCTGCCGCAGGCGTTCCGCGCGATGGTGCCGCTGCTGCTCACTCAGGGCATCGTACTGTTCCAGGATACCTCACTGGTGTATGTGTTATCTCTGGCTGATTTCTTCCGTACCGCCTCAACCATTGGTGAACGTGATGGTACGCAGGTTGAGATGATCCTGTTTGCCGGGTTTGTTTATTTCGTTATTAGCCTTAGCGCGTCGTTGTTGGTCAGCTACTTGAAAAGAAGGACAGCATAATGATTACCCTGAAAAATGTTTCAAAATGGTATGGTCACTTTCAGGTGCTGACCGACTGCTCAACCGAAGTGAAAAAAGGCGAAGTGGTGGTGGTTTGCGGCCCGTCTGGTTCCGGCAAATCAACGCTGATTAAAACCGTCAACGGCCTCGAACCGGTGCAGCAAGGTGAAATCACCGTCGATGGTATCGTGGTTAACGACAAGAAAACCGATCTGGCGAAGCTGCGTTCCCGCGTCGGGATGGTGTTCCAGCATTTCGAGCTGTTCCCTCATCTGTCGATTATCGAAAACCTGACCCTGGCGCAGGTGAAAGTGCTTAAACGCGATAAAGCACCGGCTCGTGAAAAAGCATTGAAATTGCTGGAGCGCGTGGGACTTTCCGCACATGCCAATAAGTTTCCGGCGCAGCTTTCCGGCGGTCAGCAGCAACGTGTGGCAATTGCTCGAGCATTGTGTATGGATCCTATTGCGATGCTGTTCGACGAACCGACATCGGCGCTGGATCCGGAGATGATCAACGAAGTGCTGGACGTGATGGTCGAACTGGCGAACGAAGGAATGACCATGATGGTGGTGACCCACGAAATGGGCTTTGCCCGCAAAGTGGCGAATCGGGTTATCTTTATGGACGAGGGAAAAATTGTCGAAGACTCGCCGAAAGAGGC
This sequence comes from Escherichia sp. E4930, assembly GCF_005845405.1. Classification (NCBI taxonomy): domain Bacteria; kingdom Pseudomonadati; phylum Pseudomonadota; class Gammaproteobacteria; order Enterobacterales; family Enterobacteriaceae; genus Escherichia; species Escherichia sp. E4930. The sequence continues at coordinate 301,225 of NZ_VCDZ01000004.1, forward strand.
TTTCTTCGATGATCCGAAATCGGACCGCGCAAAAGACTTCCTCGCGAAAATCCTGCATTAATCCTTCCGGCGCGCATACCCAGGTGCGCGCCATCTCACGCTTTCTCGTTTCGGCCCTCGTATCTGTTACATTCCGGCGTTACCCTTGTCGCAAAGAAACACACAACAAGGAGCAACAATGGCACTGCCAATTCTGTTAGATTGCGACCCAGGTCATGACGACGCTATCGCAATAGTTCTCGCCCTCGCCTCACCAGAGCTTGATGTCAAAGCCATCACATCTTCAGCCGGAAACCAGACGCCCGATAAAACATTACGCAATGTTCTGCGTATGCTGACCTTGCTTAATCGCACCGATATTCCGGTAGCAAGCGGTGCGGTAAAACCGTTAATGCGTGAGTTGATTATCGCGGACAACGTACACGGCGAAAGTGGACTGGACGGCCCGGCATTACCAGAACCGACGTTTGCACCGCAAAACTGTACGGCGGTGGAGCTGATGGCGAAAACGCTGCGTGAAAGTACGGAACCTGTCACCATTGTTTCTACCGGACCGCAAACTAACGTCGCCTTGCTGCTCAATAGCCATCCGGAACTGCATAGCAAAATTGCCCGTATCGTGATTATGGGCGGCGCAATGGGGCTTGGTAACTGGACGCCTGCGGCTGAATTTAATATTTATGTTGACCCGGAAGCGGCAGAAATCGTCTTTCAGTCCGGAATTCCGGTGGTGATGGCCGGTCTGGATGTCACTCACAAAGCACAAATCCACGTTGAAGACACCGAGCGTTTCCGCGCGATTGGTAACCCAATTTCAACCATAGTTGCCGAACTGCTGGATTTCTTCCTCGAATATCATAAAGACGAAAAATGGGGCTTTGTCGGCGCGCCGTTGCATGACCCATGCACCATTGCCTGGCTATTGAAACCCGAGTTGTTTACCACCGTGGAGCGCTGGGTCGGCGTTGAAACACAGGGGAAATATACCCAGGGGATGACGGTTGTTGATTATTACTATCTGACCGGTAATAAACCGAATGCCACTGTAATGGTCGATGTTGATCGTCAGGGCTTTGTTGATTTACTGGCTGAACGTCTGAAATTTTACGCTTAATACTCCTTATTGATTAAGATCACCACGTTTTACCAGGGTGGTCTTAATCTGGTTATCTCTTTTTCTTTCAAGATATAAATGCAATGGATAATGCAGAACTCGCCATTGGTATCGATCTCGGTACTACCAATAGTTTAATTGCTGTCTGGAAAGACGGTGCCGCACAATTAATTCCAAATAAATTCGGTGAATATTTAACACCATCCATAATTAGCATGGATGAAAATAATCATATTTTAGTCGGAAAACCGGCTGTATCACGGCGTACTTCGCATCCGGATAAAACCGCAGCGTTATTTAAACGTGCAATGGGCAGTAATACCAACTGGCGTTTAGGCGGTGACACATTTAATGCACCGGAATTGTCCTCTTTGGTATTGCGTTCATTAAAAGAAGATGCTGAAGAATTTCTGCAACAACCGATTAAAGATGTGGTGATCTCCGTTCCGGCTTATTTCAGTGATGAACAACGCAAGCATACCCGTTTAGCAGCAGAGTTAGCCGGGCTAAATGCAGTGCGCCTGATTAATGAGCCAACGGCAGCCGCGATGGCGTATGGCCTGCATACGCAGCAAAATACCCGCTCGCTGGTTTTTGATCTCGGTGGCGGCACGTTTGACGTCACGGTGCTCGAGTACGCCACGCCGGTGATTGAAGTTCACGCCTCCGCTGGCGATAACTTCCTCGGTGGCGAAGATTTTACGCATATGCTGGTCGATGAGGTTTTAAAACGCACGGAAGTTGCCAAAACCGCGCTTAACGAGAGCGAACTGGCAGCCTTATACGCCTGCGTGGAAGCGGCAAAATGTAGCAATCAATCGCCAATGCACATTCGCTGGCAGTACCAGGAAGAAACGCGTGAATGCGAATTTTACGAGAACGAACTGGAAGATTTGTGGTTACCGCTACTCAACCGCTTGCGTGTGCCGATTGAACAGGCGTTGCGCGATGCACGTCTGAAGCCGAGTCAAATCGACAGCCTGGTACTGGTCGGCGGTGCGTCGCAAATGCCGCTGGTGCAGCGAATCGCCGTGCGTCTGTTTGGCAAACTACCGTATCAAAGTTACGACCCGAGCACCATTGTCGCGCTGGGCGCAGCGATCCAGGCCGCCTGCCGCTTACGCAGCGAAGACATTGAAGAAGTGATCCTCACCGATATTTGCCCCTACTCGTTGGGCGTTGAAGTTAACCGCCAGGGCATTTCCGGCATTTTCTCGCCAATTATTGAACGAAACACCACTGTGCCCGTGTCGCGTGTAGAAACTTACTCAACCATGCACCCGGAACAGGATTCAATTACGGTTAACGTCTATCAGGGAGAAAACCACAAAGTTAAAAATAACATTCTGGTAGAATCATTCGATGTGCCATTGAAGAAAACCGGGGCTTATCAGTCGATTGATATTCGCTTTAGTTATGATATCAACGGGTTGCTTGAAGTTGACGTGCTTCTGGAAGACGGCAGCGTTAAGTCCAGAGTCATTAATCACAGTCCGGTAACATTGAACGCTCAGCAGATTGAAGAGAGTCGGGCGCGGTTATCCGCATTGAAAATTTATCCGCGCGATATGCTCATCAACCGTACCTTTAAAGCCAAACTGGAAGAGTTGTGGGCGCGTGCACTGGGTGACGAGCGAGAAGAGATTGGCCGGGTGATCACCGATTTTGATGAGGCGTTGCAGTCAAACGATATGGCCCGCGTCGATGAAGTTCGTCGACGGGCGAGCGATTATTTGGCCATTGAGATCCCTTAAACACGGCTGCCGGATGCGGCGTGAACGCCTTATCCGGCCTACTCGTAGGTCGGATAAGATGCATTAGCATCGCATCCGAAATTGAAAGATAAGATGCGTCAGCATCGCATCTAACTGAGCAACATCGCGATTTTGCCGAGAGCATAACCTATCACCAGCACCGTTAAGCTGATTTTAATAATGCTGGTAATGCTCTGTGGTTTTTCATCCTCATCATTTATCTCTTCATGATTTTCAGGTATAGGCTCATCGACATCTTCATCCACCGGCTCGAGTTTCACTTTCGTTAACAGCATCCGGGTGATAATGGCCTCTAATGGATGAGCGTCTCCGCCTTCCAGCCTTGTATTAAGACGGGCCAGCATCTCTTGTTTCGGAAATGCTTCCAGTACTACCTGTTCCGCTACCCGATACAGATCCAGTAAGGGTGAATCTTGCCCTGTCTCGCTACCGACTCTCGATTTCCACCACGCCCATGCTTTGCGTTTGAAGAATAACGACTCGATAAACGATTGACCTAACGGCGATAATTTTCCGCTATGTAAAATTTCCGCCCATAACAGCCGCGTCCGGGCGCTCTCACCAGGAACATATTTCAACGGTTTACCTTGCACATCAACCATGCTCTGCGCTTCGATAACCATCACTAACAGCGCGAAATAATCCGGGCAATGTTGTGCGCTCCACTGCAACAACAAATTATCGGCTTGTGTAGATGGGTAACTCTCCCGGTATGCGCAGAGATCGGCAAGCAGGCTTTCCCCCTCGCCGCAGTACAAACGTTGTGCACACTGGTAATACCGGGCATCTTCGCTTTCTGGTTCTTCCGTTTGCCACTGTTGGGCAACAGGAATGAGTTCCGCCATACCTGTTTGTACCGAGCTGTACCAGCGCAACAGTTTGCGATGTAACTTTGCATCATCAGGAATGAACCACGGACCTTCCATCGCCAAAAACGCAGTGACATAGTCAGGATGGTAACGGCAGCAACGTTCCAGCGCGAAGTAATACTCAACAGTCTGGTTCTGCAACGCAACAGGATATTCCAGAAGGCTACGGAAATCGAAACAATCACCAGCCTGAATAGCCTCAAGAAAAGCCTCCCGCTCTTCTTCATCCATTCCTTCGCTGTCACTAAATGAATGCCAGTTCAAACGCTCTGCCAGCAAAGAAGCACAATTTAATGAAAGATATCGCGCTTCTATAGCGATTGCACACAGCGGCCAGCGTAATTGTTCGACATCCTCCATGTTCCAGGTATTTAATTGCTGAATAAATTTCTGCCAGGCGGAGGGCTGAAAACGATCACTTTCTGAATCCAGTAATGTCCTGAATGCACGTAGTATTTCATGTTCAGCGGCGGCATCTTTATCTTCATCATCTACTTCCTCGACAGGATTGACCGCCAGCCGCAACGCCTCTTCATAGGCCTGACGTAACGCTTTAAACCCCTGCGGATCGGTTTCGGGATGACACAACGGTAAACGAGCAAGATAAGCCTGACGGATAATATCAACTTGTGTTGTGCTTTCGATTTCGAGGATTTGCCAACATGTTTTCATAGGTCGCTCACATCCTTAAGCGTTACCGGGCATTCAGGTTGGGCAGTTAATGGCTGCCAGGGAAGCGTGGCATAGAAACGATCGCTTCCCGCTACCAGCTCTTCGAACATCCGACTCCCGGCGCTATCATATTTGTACAAGGTCAGCGCCTCGCGTAGCGAAGCATTGTCTTCGCACTGAGCGGATTGCCAGTAGAGACGTCCTAACGAATAGGCGGAAAAATAGTGCATCCAACTCTGATAGTAATGGTGTGCTCGTTCATAGACGCGCGATTGCAGCCATAAACTCTCTTCTTCCGTCAGCCACTTGTTGAGCACACCGACCCGTGACAGAAACCCCATTCGAACATAATCCCAGGCTTTGATTCCCCCTTCCCCGCAGCACATAGCGGTTTGTGCAACAAATTGGGTATAAATCAGCCCTCTGTCAGAGCTACCAGCAATTAATGCTTTCCACTCTTCAGGTGAAGAGCGATGCCATGCCAGATATAACCCGGCTAAATCATTTGCGTGACCATCATCGGTCATTTGGTAAATAGTCTGAATTAAATCATCACGATTATTTATTCCCCAGGATGATGACAGATCAAACTCTTTTATTCCGGTATACATTTTTGGCGAGTCATGTGCCGGCTTGCATCCCTTATTAAGAATCTCCATTGGCGTAGAAAGCGCAAATAGAAGGCGTTGTTCTTCCTTATCCATTTATTAACAATCCTTTCAGTACATTAACTGACTACTTTTTTATTAATGATGAGTATAAACTTGACGCTTTCAAAATAAAAAGAAAATCGAAGTATTGATAAATGAACAAAAAAATATATTTTATATTCGCAATATTTATAGTTGCGGCTATCACTTGTATTAGCCAACCTAAGAAAACGACCTTGCGCGATAAAGCTATGGTGAATTATGTCTTTGATTATTTAAGATCACCAGGCAGCCTTCCGTTTACCACGGCAGCAACGGAGCTTTCCGCGATTCATGGTCACTCAACGTCGCAATATCGCCTTGGCGAATTTTATCTTCATGGTAGCGGCGGTAAACCACTGGATTATACACAGGCGAGATACTGGTATGAGCAATCAGCAGAACAGGAAAATCCGCGCGCACAAAGCAAACTGGGGTGGATCTACCTGAAAGGCCTGGGAGTCAAACCCGATACCCGTAAAGCAATTCTCTGGTATAAGGAAGCAGCTGAACAAGGGTATGCTCATGCTCAATATACTTTGGGTTTGATCTACAGAAATGGCACTGGTATTAATGTTAACCATTATGAATCTCAAAAATGGTTAAAACTGGCCGCCAAACAACATTACAAAAATGCGGAAAGATTGCTTGCCGGGCTTCCCGCACATTAACGTCGACTGTCACCCGAAGAGATGGAGTATTTTCCCTATCAAACCAGCAAAAATAAAAATATAGAAAATAATTTTAATGATGCCCAGACAGCCCGGCCCACCATCATCAACAGGCATTGGCTGCGGTTGCGGCTCCGGTTCGACGGTTTGCTTCTCGGTAAAATTCGCCGACTGAATTAATAATCGACGAATAATTAATGCTTCCAGTGGGCAACGATCTTCTGCATCAAGACGAGCGACGATCGGCATTAATGATTCTTCTGTAGGCTGGTTCGCCAGTACTAATTGTTTAGCAACTAAATATAATGGCCATAAGGGATGCTCTGTATCACGCGTGAGTGAGATTCGCGGCTTACGCCCTTTGTGCAAAACCATCTCGACCAGAGAACGCCCCAGCGCAGAGAGTTTTTCATCGCTGAGTATTTCGTATAATTGAAAGCGCGTACGGGCGCTGTCGCCAGGAACATAAAGTAACGGTTTTCCCTGATCGTTAACCAGTTCACGAGCTTCAATCATCATCACCACTAACGGGTAATAATCGACCCGATGCTCACGGCACCATTGCAACATTAAAGCATCCGCCTGGGTAGAGGGAGACTCGCGCCAGTAATCACAAAGTTCTGCCAGCAGGTTTTCGCCTTCCCCACAATAGACGCGTTGCGCGTATTCATAATAACGCGCATCTTCATTATCAGGTTCAGCTTCCCGCCACGACCGAGCGTAATCCAGAAGTTCAGGTAATCCCAGGCGGCTTGAGGTATACCAGCACAGTAAATTTCTGTGCAGTTTTGCATCATCGGGGATAATCACTGCGCGATGTTGCGCTAAATACAGTGTCAGCCATTCTGGATGCGATGACCAAATCCGAGCGAACATTTGGTAAAAATCAATGGTGTCATTTTGCACGGCAACGGACAGATGCAGGATGGTCTGGAAGTTAAAAATATTCCCCTTCGCAATGGCATATAAAAAGGATTCCAGTTCTTCTTCGTCTATTTCCCCGGTGTTTTCCTCCTGCAACCACCGCAATCTTTCTGCTAATAACACCACGCACTCGAAGGATAAATGGGCAGTGTTCATAGCTATCGCGCACAACAACCAGCGTAATTCATCAATCTCTTCCATCGAGCAATAATTTAATTGCTGAATGAATCGCTGCCAGGCTGAGGGCAGAAAACGTTCGCTATCAGAGGCAAGTAACGCACGAAAGGCGAGCAGAATTTCATGTTCTGCAACTTCATGTTCTTCTGGTTGCCAAACAGATTTAGCTGGCGACTGCGCAATCCGTAGCGCGTCTTCATACGCCTGACGCAGTTGTTTAAAGCCCTGTGGATCGGTTTCTGGATGAAAGGACGGTAACAGCGCCAGATAAGCGCGACGGATAATATCGACATCAGTTGTTTCCTCTATGTCGAGGATCTTCCAGCAATTTTTCATAGGTCGCTCATATCCTTAAGCGTTTCCGGGCATGCGGGGTAGTCAGCCAGTTGTTGCCAGGGTAAGGTCGCGTAATATGCATCGTCACTGGCAAATAATTGATAAAACATATCATTGCCGGAATCGTCGTATTCTTTACGCGCTAAGAATTCATGTAATAAAGGCAGATTATCATCCTCGGGAGACTGCCAATATTGCCGACCAAAGGTATAACCGGCAAAGTATTGCCGCCAGTTACTATAATAACGTAGCGCCCGTAGATGAATGCGCGACTGGATCCATAGACTTTCTTCTTCACTCAACCAGTTATTAAGTACGCCCATTCGGCTTAAAAAACCCATCCGGACATAATCCCAGGCTTTGATCCCCCCTTCGCCACAGCATTCGGCGGTGCTGGCGACAAATTGCGCGTAAGCCTGACCTTGCTCATTTAATTCAGCAAGATAGTCACGCCATTCACATGGCGAATAACGAAACCAGTGGTGATAAAACCCAGCCAATCGTGCAGCATGACCGTTATCGATCATTCGGTGAATTGTGCGCAGCAGGTCATCACGGTCATCAATTCCCCAGGAGGAAGAAAGGTCAAAAAAGCATGTACCTAAATACATTTTGGGGGATGAATGAGAAGGTAAACAGCATTCATTGCGTATTTCCATCGGAGTGGAAAGTGCAAACAATATTTTTTGCGACTCCATGTCCATATAATTTATCCTTAAACATTCATTTAATGAATGCAAACCACATTACGAGGCTCATTTATTTATACTTTTCTGACGCAACATAATACGCATAAAATAAGGCTTACGCAAAAATGGAACATATAAAAATATAATATGCTTTATCTGCAACCATAAGGAAATGATAATGATTTTTACGTCAAGTTGCTGCGATAATTTATCAATAGATGAGATTATCGAACGTGCTGAACAAGGCGATAGTGAGGCTCAATATATTGTTGGATTTTATTACAATCGCGATAGCGCAATTGACTCTCCGGACGACGAAAAGGCCTTTTACTGGCTAAAGCTTGCCGCCGGGCAAGACCATTGTGAAGCACAATATTCCTTAGGGCGGAAATACTCCGAGGATAAAAGCCGTCATAAAGATAATGAGCAAGCCATCTTTTGGCTGAAAAAAGCTGCCCTACAAGGCCATACTTTCGCTTCCAACGTCCTTGGCTGGATACTGGATCGTGGAGAAGACCCCAACTATAAAGAAGCGGTTGCCTGGTATCAGATAGCCGCAGAGAGCGGAATGTCTTATGCGCAAAATAATCTTGGGTGGATGTACAGAAATGGCAACGGAGTCGCACAAGACTATACGCTGGCATTTTTCTGGTACAAACAAGCTGCATTGCAAGGCCATAGTGACGCGCAAGACAATCTGGCCGATCTTTACAAAGATGGAGAAGGCGTTGCTCAAAACAAGACACTCGCCGCATTCTGGTATTTGAAAAGCGCACAGCAGAGTAATCGGCACGCCCAGTTTCAAATTGCGTGGGCTTATAACGCTGGCGAAGGGGTAGACCAGGACTATAAACAAGCGATGTACTGGTATCTGAAGGCTGCCGCTCAGGGAAGCATCGGCGCTTACGTTAACATCGGCTATATGTATAAACATGGGCAAGGCGTTGAGAAAGATTATAACGCGGCCTTTGAATGGTTTACGAAAGCCGCTGAATGCGATCACGCCACTGCCTGGTATAACCTGGCCATTATGTATCACTACGGAGAAGGAAGACCTGTTGATCTCCGACAGGCTCTCGACCTGTATCGTAAAGTTCAGTCATCCGGTACCAGAGATGTCAGTCAAGAAATCCGTGAGATTGAAGATTTACTGTAGAGATAAAAACAAGGGCCGGGGAATTTCATTCGGCCCACATTCTCTTTATTAGTGTGCGAAATCAAACTATTACGGCTCGAACGGGCGTCTCTGGAACTGATCATGACCACACTTCGGGCATAGCGTCAGCACTTCCGGCGTGTAGATCGGGAGATGGAAGTGACATTTCTCGCAGACCAGATTCCCCAGCCCTACCACTTCTCCGCTGTGATAAACCCCGTGATGATTGAGATCCTGGAAAACTTCACGCCATTCAAGCTGCGTTTTATCGGTGATGTCCGCCAGTTCCTGCCAGAGGCTTTCTTTAATCACCCGCATAAAAACGCTGTCAGATTCTTCCTTCAGGCTCTCTTCATAACTCATGGCGAACTCTTCCAGGTCACGTCTGACGGCCCGAGTCAATTCATCGACCTCGGTCCGCGTTAACTCCCCTGTTTTTATTACACGCTCACGCGCCTGTTCTACCAGTGCATCGATATCGCGTTCGCCATTACGCAGTCGCTCGCTTAATGACGCCACCAGTTCACGGTAATATTGAGCAACCTTGTTCATCATTTCATCTCCCGTGTCGTTAACTGGCTATAATAATAGACGTTATTTACGCTCAACTTTGCAAGACTGCCCACAGAGTGTGTAAATTCGTGCAAGGATTACCGCTGTGCGATTTCAACGTCGAGTGCGCGAAAGGCTGTTTTGACGCGGACGTTTGGGCTATGCTATGCGGATCTGAAAAACCACCTCTAACGCTACTTTTGTAGCCGTAATGAAAACAGGACCACTGGCTGCCATGCAAGAGCAATACCGCCCGGAAGAGATAGAATCCAAAGTACAGCTTCATTGGGATGAGAAGCGCACATTTGAAGTAACCGAAGACGAGAGCAAAGAGAAGTATTACTGCCTGTCTATGCTTCCCTATCCTTCTGGTCGACTACACATGGGCCACGTACGTAACTACACCATCGGTGACGTGATCGCCCGTTACCAGCGCATGCTGGGCAAAAACGTTCTGCAGCCGATCGGCTGGGACGCGTTTGGTCTGCCTGCGGAAGGCGCGGCGGTAAAAAACAACACCGCGCCAGCACCGTGGACGTACGACAACATCGCGTACATGAAAAACCAGCTCAAAATGCTGGGCTTTGGTTATGACTGGAGCCGCGAGCTGGCAACCTGTACGCCGGAATACTACCGTTGGGAACAGAAATTCTTCACCGAGCTGTATAAAAAAGGTCTGGTATATAAGAAGACCTCTGCGGTCAACTGGTGCCCGAACGACCAGACCGTACTGGCGAACGAACAAGTTATCGACGGCTGCTGCTGGCGCTGCGATACCAAAGTTGAACGTAAAGAGATCCCGCAGTGGTTTATCAAAATCACCGCTTACGCTGACGAACTGCTCAACGATCTGGATAAACTGGATCACTGGCCAGACACCGTTAAAACCATGCAGCGTAACTGGATTGGTCGTTCCGAAGGCGTAGAAATCACCTTCAACGTTAACGACTATGACAACACGCTGACTGTTTATACTACTCGCCCGGACACCTTTATGGGTTGTACCTACCTGGCGGTAGCGGCAGGTCATCCGCTGGCGCAGAAAGCGGCGGAAAATAATCCAGAACTGGCGGCCTTTATTGACGAATGCCGTAACACCAAAGTTGCCGAAGCTGAAATGGCGACGATGGAGAAAAAAGGCGTCGATACTGGCTTTAAAGCGGTTCACCCATTAACGGGCGAAGAAATTCCGGTTTGGGCAGCAAACTTCGTATTGATGGAGTACGGCACGGGCGCAGTTATGGCGGTTCCGGGTCACGACCAGCGCGACTACGAGTTTGCCTCTAAATACGGCCTGAACATCAAACCGGTTATCCTGGCGGCTGATGGTTCTGAACCCGATCTTTCTCAGCAAGCCCTGACTGAAAAAGGCGTGCTGTTCAACTCTGGCGAGTTCAACGGTCTTGACCATGAAGCGGCCTTCAACGCCATCGCCGATAAACTGACTGCGATGGGCGTTGGCGAGCGTAAAGTGAACTACCGCCTGCGCGACTGGGGCGTTTCCCGTCAGCGTTACTGGGGCGCACCGATTCCGATGGTGACGCTGGAAGACGGTACTGTAATGCCGCCCCCGGACGACCAGCTGCCGGTGATCCTGCCGGAAGATGTGGTGATGGACGGCATTACCAGCCCGATTAAAGCAGATCCGGAGTGGGCGAAAACCACCGTTAACGGTATGCCAGCGCTGCGTGAAACCGACACTTTCGACACCTTTATGGAGTCCTCCTGGTACTATGCGCGCTACACTTGCCCAGAGTACAAAGAAGGTATGCTGGATTCCAAAGCGGCTAACTACTGGCTGCCGGTGGATATCTACATTGGTGGTATCGAACACGCCATCATGCACCTGCTCTACTTCCGCTTCTTCCACAAACTGATGCGTGATGCAGGCATGGTGAACTCTGACGAACCAGCGAAACAGTTGCTGTGTCAGGGTATGGTGCTGGCAGATGCCTTCTACTATGTTGGCGAAAACGGCGAACGTAACTGGGTTTCCCCGGTTGATGCTATCGTTGAACGTGACGAAAAAGGCCGTATCGTGAAAGCGAAAGACGCGGCAGGCCATGAACTGGTTTATACCGGCATGAGCAAAATGTCCAAGTCGAAGAACAACGGTATCGACCCGCAGGTGATGGTTGAACGTTACGGCGCGGACACCGTTCGTCTGTTTATGATGTTCGCTTCTCCGGCGGATATGACTCTTGAATGGCAGGAGTCCGGCGTGGAAGGGGCTAACCGCTTCCTGAAACGTGTCTGGAAACTGGTGTACGAGCATACTGCGAAAGGTGATGTTGCGGCACTGAACGTCGATGCACTGACTGAAGATCAGAAAGCGCTGCGTCGCGATGTGCATAAAACGATCGCTAAAGTGACCGATGATATCGGCCGTCGTCAGACCTTCAACACCGCAATTGCGGCGATTATGGAGCTGATGAACAAACTGGCGAAAGCACCGACCGATGGCGAGCAGGATCGCGCCCTGATGCAGGAAGCGCTGCTGGCGGTAGTTCGTATGCTTAACCCGTTCACCCCACACATCTGTTTCACGCTGTGGCAGGAGCTGAAAGGCGAAGGCGATATCGACAACGCGCCGTGGCCGGTGGCTGACGAAAAAGCGATGGTGGAAAACTCCACACTGGTCGTTGTTCAGGTTAACGGTAAAGTCCGTGCCAAAATCACCGTTCCGGTGGATGCAACGGAAGAACAGGTTCGCGAACGTGCAGGCCAGGAACATCTGGTAGCAAAATATCTTGATGGCGTTACCGTGCGTAAAGTGATTTACGTACCGGGTAAACTCCTCAATCTGGTCGTTGGCTAAGCGCGGGAGGAAGCGTGCGATATCTGGCAACATTGTTGTTATCTCTGGCGGTGTTAATCACCGCCGGGTGTGGCTGGCATCTGCGTGATACCACGCAGGTCCCTTCCACTATGAAGGTTATGATCCTGGACTCCGGTGACCCGAACGGGCCGTTAAGCCGTGCAGTGCGTAATCAGTTACGTCTGAACGGCGTCGAGTTGCTCGATAAAGAAACCACGCGTAAGGATGTTCCATCCCTGCGCCTGGGCGCTGTATCAATCTCACAGGATACCGCGTCGGTTTTCCGTAATGGTCAAACTGCGGAATATCAGATGGTGATGACGGTTAGCGCGTCGGTATTGATTCCTGGACGAGATATCTACCCGATTAGCGCCAAAGTCTTCCGTTCGTTCTTCGATAACCCGCAAATGGCGTTAGCGAAAGATAACGAGCAGGACATGATCATTAAAGAGATGTACGACCGTGCCGCCGAACAGCTTATTCGTAAGCTGCCAAGCATTCGCGCTGCGGACGTCCGTTCCGACGAAGAAACGTCGACAACAACGGATACCACAGCAACGCCTGCACGCGTCTCCACCACGCTGGGTAACTGATGATTCGGTTGTACCCGGAACAGCTCCGCGCGCAGCTCACTGAAGGGCTGCGCGCGGCCTATCTTTTACTTGGTAACGATCCCCTGTTGTTGCAAGAAAGCCAGGACGCCATTCGTCAGGTCGCCGCCGCACAAGGGTTTGAAGAACACCATACTTTTTCCATTGATCCCAACACGGACTGGAACGCAATATTTTCGCTATGCCAGGCAATGAGCCTGTTTGCCAGTCGGCAAACTTTGTTGTTAGTGCTACCTGAAAATGGACCAAATGCGGCGATCAATGAACAACTCCTCACGCTCACCGGATTGCTGCATGACGATCTACTGTTGATCGTCCGCGGTAATAAATTGAGCAAAGCGCAGGAAAATGCCGCCTGGTTTACTGCGCTTGCAAACCGTAGCGTGCAGGTTACTTGCCAGACCCCAGAACAAGCCCAGCTTCCTCGCTGGGTTGCCGCGCGAGCAAAACAGCTCAATTTAGAACTGGATGACGCGGCGAATCAGGTGCTCTGCTACTGTTATGAAGGAAACCTGCTGGCGCTGGCACAGGCACTGGAGCGTTTATCGCTACTCTGGCCGGACGGCAAACTGACACTGCCGCGCGTTGAGCAAGCGGTGAATGATGCCGCTCATTTCACCCCTTTTCATTGGGTTGACGCTTTGTTGGGTGGCAAAAGCAAGCGTGCATTGCATATTCTTCAGCAGTTGCGCCTGGAAGGCAGTGAGCCGGTGATTTTGTTGCGCACTTTGCAACGTGAGCTGTTGCTGCTGGTTAATCTGAAGCGTCAGTCTGCTTATACTCCACTGCGTACGCTGTTTGACAAGCATCGGGTATGGCAGAACCGTCGTAACATGATTAGCGAAGCGCTAAATCGCCTGAGTCAGCCACAGTTACGTCAGGCTGTACAACTCCTGACACGAACGGAACTTACTCTCAAACAAGATTACGGTCAGTCCGTGTGGGCAGAACTGGAGGGATTATCTCTTCTTTTGTGTCATAAACCACTGGCAGACGTATTTATCGACGGTTGATATGAAATCTTTACAAGCTCTGTTTGGCGGCACCTTCGACCCGGTGCACTATGGTCATCTAAAACCTGTGGAAACGCTGGCGAATCTGATTGGTCTGACGCGAGTAACGATTATCCCTAACAACGTTCCTCCGCATCGCCCCCAGCCTGAAGCGAACAGCGTGCAGCGAAAACACATGCTTGAACTGGCGATTGCCGACAAGTCGCTGTTTACCCTTGATGAACGCGAGTTAAAGCGTAATGCCCCCTCTTACACGTCGCAGACGTTAAAAGAGTGGCGGCAGGAGCAAGGCCCAGATGTGCCGCTGGCGTTTATTATCGGTCAGGACTCGCTGCTGAACTGTCCGACCTGGTATGAATACGAAACGATTCTCGACAATGCACATTTGATAGTCTGTCGACGTCCAGGTTATCCGCTGGAAATGGCACAACCGCAGTACCAGCAGTGGCTGGAAGATCATTTGACGCATAATCCGGAAGATCTGCATCTTCAGCCTGCTGGTAAAATTTATCTCGCCGAAACGCCGTGGTTCAACATCTCGGCGACAATCATCCGCGAACGTTTGCAAAACGGCGAATCTTGTGAGGAATTGTTACCAGAATCAGTACTGACTTACATTAACCAACAAGGCTTGTATCGCTGATATCTGCCGTCACGGAGGGAATGATGCGACTGTGGTTAATTCGTCACGGTGAAACGCAAGCGAATGTCGACGGGTTATACAGCGGTCATGCGCCTACACCACTTACGGAGCGCGGTATCGCGCAGGCGAAAAGCTTGCATACACTGCTACGTGATGTTCCCTTCGATAGGGTTTTATGCAGTGAACTGGAACGGGCGCAGCACACCGCGCGCCTGGTTCTTGACGACCGTCAACTCCCTGTGCAAATCATCCCTGAACTCAACGAAATGTTTTTTGGTGACTGGGAAATGCGGCATCATCGCGAGCTGATGCAAGAAGATGCCGAAAACTATAGTGCCTGGTGCAATGACTGGCAGCATACCGTCCCTACTCGCGGTGAAGGCTTTCAGGCATTTTCACAGCGGATAGAAAGGTTTATTGCCGGACTTGGTGAGTATCAGCAGCACAAAAACATATTGATCGTTAGCCACCAGGGTGTGTTGAGCCTGTTGATTGCCCGCTTAATCGGCATGCCTCCCGAGGCAATGTGGCATTTTCGTGTAGACCAGGGCTGCTGGAGCGCCATTGATATCAATGACGAGTTCGCAACACTACGCGTCCTCAATAGCCGCGCCATCTGGTGCGAAGATGCATAACTTTTCTGTTTTTTTACAGGTAAGCCGCAACGGACATTGACAGGCCCGGGCAGGCTGATATTCTCCGCAACCTGACTTTTCCGCCATACACGACTTTGTAGAAATTGTTTTACAAAAATGGCGATGCAATCTGTGGCGCGGGGTGGGATGATAGCCCACTTTCAAGAGCCGATTTGCTGACATTTGTCCCGAAATCGCCTCTGCTTCAGGTATACTGACAGACCATTTTTATCTTTTTTATTTCACCCAGGGGGAAAACTTGCAGGGTAAAGCACTCCAGGATTTTGTTATCGACAAAATTGATGACCTCAAAGGTCAGGACATCATCGCCTTAGACGTTCAGGGCAAATCCAGTATCACCGACTGTATGATCATCTGTACGGGTACATCCAGCCGCCATGTTATGTCCATTGCTGACCACGTGGTTCAGGAATCTCGCGCTGCGGGTTTATTGCCTCTCGGCGTTGAAGGTGAAAACGGCGCCGACTGGATTGTGGTCGATCTGGGTGATGTGATTGTCCATGTTATGCAGGAAGAGAGCCGTCGCCTGTATGAGCTGGAAAAACTCTGGAGTTAATGCGTGAAGCTGCAACTTGTCGCCGTGGGAACGAAAATGCCGGACTGGGTACAAACCGGTTTTACCGAGTACCTGCGTCGTTTTCCGAAAGATATGCCTTTTGAACTGATTGAAATTCCGGCGGGAAAACGCGGCAAGAACGCGGATATCAAGCGCATACTCGACAAAGAGGGTGAGCAAATGCTGGCGGCTGCCGGTAAAAACCGCATTGTCACCCTCGATATCCCAGGCAAGCCCTGGGACACGCCGCAGTTAGCCGCTGAACTGGAACGCTGGAAGCTGGATGGCCGCGATGTCAGCTTGCTGATTGGCGGGCCGGAAGGGTTATCGCCTGCCTGTAAAGCGGCGGCAGAACAAAGCTGGTCACTTTCGGCGCTTACCCTCCCCCATCCGCTGGTTCGCGTACTGGTCGCAGAGAGTCTGTACCGGGCGTGGAGCATTACCACCAACCATCCTTATCACCGTGAGTGATATGGTAGCCTTAAGTAGAAAACGCAGCGGATGAAATTACAGAACTCTTTTCGCGACTATTCGGCAGAGTCCGCGCTGTTTGTGCGCCGGGCGCTGGTCGCCTTTTTGGGGATTTTGCTGCTAACCGGCGTGCTCATCGCCAACTTGTATAACCTACAAATTGTTCGCTTTACCGATTACCAGACCCGTTCTAATGAAAACCGCATTAAGCTGGTGCCTATCGCCCCCAGCCGCGGCATTATCTACGACCGTAACGGTATCCCTCTGGCGCTCAACCGAACTATCTATCAGATAGAGATGATGCCGGAGAAAGTCGATAACGTGCAGCAGACTCTGGACGCCCTGCGCAGCGTGGTTGACCTGACCGATGACGATATCGCCGCGTTTCGAAAGGAGCGTGCACGTTCGCACCGTTTTACCTCTATTCCGGTGAAAACCAACCTGACTGAAGTTCAGGTGGCGCGTTTCGCCGTTAACCAGTACCGTTTTCCAGGTGTGGAAGTTAAAGGCTATAAACGTCGTTACTATCCCTATGGTTCAGCGTTGACCCACGTTATCGGTTATGTCTCGAAAATTAACGATAAAGACGTCGAGCGACTAAATAATGACGGCAAACTGGCCAACTATGCCGCAACACATGATATCGGCAAGCTGGGGATTGAACGTTACTACGAAGATGTTCTGCACGGCCAGACGGGTTATGAAGAAGTTGAAGTTAACAACCGCGGTCGCGTCATCCGCCAGTTAAAAGAAGTATCGCCGCAGGCCGGGCATGATATTTACCTGACAATTGATCTCAAGCTCCAGCAGTATATTGAAACACTGCTGGCGGGCAGTCGTGCCGCTGTTGTAGTCACCGATCCGCGTACAGGTGGCGTGCTGGCGCTGGTTTCCACGCCAAGTTACGACCCTAACCTGTTTGTTGACGGTATCTCCAGCAAAGATTATTCCGCGTTGCTGAACGACCCGAACACACCACTGGTGAACCGTGCCACGCAGGGGGTTTATCCGCCAGCGTCGACGGTTAAACCTTATGTGGCGGTTTCGGCATTAAGTGCAGGGGTGATCACCCGTAATACCAGCCTGTTTGATCCTGGATGGTGGCAGTTGCCAGGGTCTGAAAAGCGTTATCGTGACTGGAAAAAATGGGGCCACGGTCGCCTGAATGTCACTAAATCGCTGGAAGAGTCAGCAGATACCTTCTTCTATCAGGTTGCCTACGATATGGGCATCGACCGTCTTTCTGAATGGATGGGTAAATTTGGCTACGGTCATTACACCGGTATCGACCTGTCGGAAGAACGTTCCGGTAATATGCCGACCCGCGAATGGAAACAGAAACGCTTTAAAAAACCGTGGTATCAGGGTGACACCATTCCGGTCGGTATCGGTCAGGGGTACTGGACAGCGACCCCTATCCAGATGAACAAAGCACTGATGATCCTGATTAACGACGGTATTGTGAAGGTTCCGCATTTGCTGATGAGCACCGCCGAAAATGGCAAACAAGTGCCGTGGGTACAGCCGCATGAACCGCCGGTAGGCGATATTCATTCTGGTTACTGGGAACTGGCGAAAGACGGCATGTTTGGTGTTGCTAACCGTCCTAACGGTACGGCACATAAATACTTTGCCAGCGCGCCCTACAAAATTGCGGCGAAATCCGGTACCGCGCAGGTCTTCGGCCTGAAGGCGAACGAAACCTATAATGCGCACAAAATTGCCGAGCGTCTGCGCGACCACAAACTGATGACCGCGTTTGCGCCGTATAACAATCCGCAAGTCGCTGTCGCTATGATTCTGGAAAACGGCGGGGCTGGCCCGGCGGTCGGTACGCTGATGCGCCAGATCCTCGACCATATTATGCTTGGTGACAACAACACCGATCTGCCTGCAGAAAACCCGGCGGTTACTGCTGCGGAGGACCATTAATCATGACGGATAATCCGAATAAAAAAACATTCTGGGATAAAGTCCATCTTGATCCCACAATGCTACTGATCTTACTGGCATTACTGGTCTACAGCGCCCTGGTAATCTGGAGCGCCAGCGGCCAGGACATCGGCATGATGGAGCGTAAAATCGGCCAGATCGCGATGGGGCTGGTCATTATGGTGGTGATGGCCCAAATTCCGCCGCGCGTTTATGAAGGCTGGGCGCCCTATCTCTATATCATCTGTATTATTTTGCTGGTAGCGGTAGATGCCTTTGGGGCCATCTCCAAAGGCGCTCAACGTTGGCTGGATCTCGGTATCGTTCGTTTCCAGCCCTCGGAAATCGCCAAAATAGCTGTGCCGCTCATGGTGGCTCGCTTTATCAACCGTGACGTTTGCCCGCCGTCGTTAAAAAATACCGCCATCGCGCTGGTGCTGATTTTTATGCCCACGTTGCTGGTGGCAGCGCAGCCTGACCTGGGGACCTCAATCCTCGTTGCGCTTTCCGGTCTGTTTGTACTGTTTCTCTCCGGACTTAGCTGGCGCCTGATTGGCGTTGCAGTGGTACTGGTGGCAGCATTTATCCCAATCTTGTGGTTCTTCCTGATGCATGATTACCAGCGCCAGCGCGTAATGATGCTACTCGACCCGGAATCAGACCCACTTGGCGCGGGCTATCACATTATTCAGTCTAAAATTGCTATTGGCTCCGGCGGATTACGCGGTAAAGGCTGGCTGCACGGTACCCAGTCACAGCTTGAATTTCTGCCCGAACGCCATACCGATTTTATCTTCGCGGTACTGGCGGAAGAGTTGGGATTAGTGGGTATTTTGATTTTGCTTGCTCTCTATATTCTGCTCATCATGCGCGGACTGTGGATTGCAGCCAGAGCACAAACTACCTTTGGTCGCGTCATGGCTGGCGGCTTAATGCTGATATTATTCGTTTATGTCTTCGTAAATATTGGTATGGTAAGCGGTATTCTGCCGGTTGTAGGGGTTCCACTCCCGCTGGTCAGTTATGGAGGATCGGCGCTCATAGTGCTGATGGCTGGGTTTGGGATTGTGATGTCAATCCACACCCACAGGAAAATGTTGTCGAAAAGCGTGTAAGAGGTGCGAATGCGTAAGCAGTGGCTCGGGATCTGCATCGCGGCAGGAATGCTCGCGGCATGTACTAGCGATGATGGTCAGCAACAGACGGTAAGTGTGCCGCAGCCTGCGGTATGTAACGGCCCTATAGTTGAAATTAGCGGGGCGGAACCACGTTTCGAACCACTGAACGCGACGGCAAATCAGGATTATCAGCGCGACGGCAGAAGCTACAAAATCGTGCAGGACCCTTCACGCTTTAGCCAGGCGGGCCTTGCAGCCATTTATGATGCCGAACCAGGCAGCAATCTGACGGCATCTGGCGAAGCATTTGATCCAACGCAGCTGACGGCGGCGCATCCAACGCTCCCCATCCCCAGCTACGCCAGAATCACCAACCTGGCTAACGGGCGGATGATCGTGGTGCGCATTAACGATCGCGGTCCCTACGGCAACGACCGTGTGATTTCACTTTCACGCGCGGCAGCTGACCGTCTTAACACCTCGAACAATACAAAAGTTCGTATCGATCCTATTATCGTCGCCCAGGATGGTTCATTTTCTGGCCCAGGCATGGCGTGTACTACCATTGCCAAGCAGACTTACGCCCTGCCCGCGCCGCCCGATTTAAACGGCGGCAGCGGAACAAACTCTATGTCTGTCCCGCAGGGTGATATTCTCCCGGTCAGCAACTCGACGCTGAAAAGCGAAGATCCGACCGCGCGCCGGTAACCAGCAGCGGCTTCCTCGGTGCACCGACCACCCTGGCGCCCGGCGTACTGGAAGGCAGCGAACCGACGCCTGCACCACAGCCCGTTGTCACCGCTCCTGCAACAACACCTGCAATGGTGACACCGCAAGCCGCTTCGCAAAGCGCCAGCGGTAACTTTATGGTGCAAGTGGGGGCCGTTAGCGATCAGGCACGCGCGCAACAGTATCAACAGCAACTGGGACAAAAATTCGGTGTACCCGGTCGCGTGACCCAAAACGGCGCGGTCTGGCGTATTCAGCTTGGTCCATTCGCCAACAAAGCTGAAGCCAGTGCCTTACAGCAACGTTTACAAACCGAAGCCCAATTACAGTCATTTATTACCACCGCGCAATAACGTAAAGCAGGCATCTGAAATGTCAATTTCTGTAAATGACGTTAACAAAGTCACGCGGAAAGTCAGATGCCTGGCGGTAGTGCATTTGCTATAGTAGGGCACTTATTTTAAATTCCATCACGGATGTCGTAGTTCAGACCATGAATACCATTTTTTCCGCTCGTATCATGAAGCGCCTGGCGCTCACCACGGCTCTTTGCACAGCCTTTATCTCTGCTGCACATGCCGATGACCTGAATATCAAAACCATGATCCCGGGTGTACCGCAGATCGACGCGGAGTCTTACATCCTGATCGACTATAACTCCGGCAAAGTGCTCGCCGAGCAAAATGCGGATGTCCGTCGCGACCCTGCAAGTCTGACCAAAATGATGACCAGCTACGTTATCGGCCAGGCAATGAAAGCAGGTAAATTCAAAGAATCTGATTTAGTGACCATCGGCAATGACGCCTGGGCCACCGGTAACCCGGTGTTCAGAGGTTCTTCGCTGATGTTCCTCAAACCTGGCATGCAGGTACCGGTTTCTCAGCTTATCCGTGGTATCAACCTGCAATCTGGTAACGATGCTTGTGTTGCCATGGCTGACTTCGCCGCCGGTAGCCAGGATGCTTTCGTTGGTCTGATGAACAGTTACGTTAACGCCCTGGGCCTGAAAAATACCCACTTCCAGACTGTACACGGTCTGGACGCTGACGGTCAGTACAGCTCCGCGCGTGATATGGCGCTGATCGGTCAGGCCCTGATTCGTGATGTACCTAACGAATACGCTATCTATAAAGAGAAAGAGTTTACCTTTAACGGTATTCGCCAGCTCAACCGTAACGGTCTGCTATGGGATAACAGCCTGAATGTCGACGGTATCAAAACTGGCCATACTGACAAGGCGGGCTACAACCTTGTCGCCTCCGCAACGGAAGGTCAGATGCGTCTGATCTCCGCAGTCATGGGCGGACGCACGTTCAAAGGCCGTGAAACCGAAAGTAAAAAACTGCTGACCTGGGGCTTCCGTTTCTTCGAAACGGTTAACCCGCTGAAAGTTGGCAAAGAGTTCGCCTCTGAACCGGTATGGTTTGGTAATACTGACCGCGCTTCGTTAGGGGTTGATAAAGACGTTTACCTGACCATTCCGCGTGGCCGCATGAAAGACCTGAAAGCCAGCTACGTGCTGAACAGCAGTGAACTGCATGCGCCGCTGCAAAAGAACCAGGTCGTTGGCACCATCAACTTCCAGCTTGATGGCAAAACTATCGAACAACGCCCGCTGGTGGTGTTACAGGAAATTCCGGAAGGTAACTTCTTCGGCAAAATCATTGATTACATTAAATTAATGTTCCATCACTGGTTTGGCTAAAAATTGAACACTTGAAAGTGTAATTTCCGCCCCCATATACTAAGCATCAGTAAAAAACTCCCGCCCTCTGGCGGGAGTTGCTATTTAATTACGTTACGCCGGAGCTGACATGAAAACCAAACTTAACGAACTGCTTGAATTCCCTACTCCTTTTACCTACAAAGTAATGGGGCAGGCGTTACCTGAGCTGGTTGATCAGGTGGTTGAAGTGGTACAGCGCCATGCGCCAGGTGACTACAACCCAACGGTAAAACCAAGCAGCAAAGGCAACTACCACTCGGTATCTATCACTATCAACGCAACTCATATCGAGCAGGTTGAAACTCTGTACGAAGAACTGGGCAAAATCGATATCGTCCGTATGGTTCTGTAATTCGCTTCTCCGTTACCCGGCCTCTGGTCGGGTAACTCCCCTCCCCTCGCTGTGATATAATTTTCCCCACTTTTACTCATTCTCCACGGAGATGCCGTTTTGTATCAGGATAAAATTCTTGTCCGCCAGCTCGGCCTTCAGCCTTACGAGCCTATTTCTCAGGCTATGCATGAATTCACCGATACCCGTGATGAAAATACCCTTGATGAAATCTGGTTGGTTGAACACCATCCTGTATTTACCCAGGGACAAGCAGGTAAAGCGGAACATATTTTAATGCCGGGTGATATTCCGGTGATCCAGAGCGATCGCGGCGGCCAGGTAACTTATCACGGGCCGGGGCAACAGGTGATGTATGTGTTGCTTAACCTCAAACGTAGGAAGCTGGGCGTGCGTGAACTGGTGACCTTGCTCGAACAAACGGTAGTGAATACCCTGGCCGAGCTGGATATTGAAGCGCACCCTCGGGCTGATGCTCCAGGTGTCTACGTTGGGGAAAAGAAAATTTGTTCGCTCGGATTGCGTATTCGCCGCGGCTGTTCATTCCACGGTCTGGCATTAAACGTCAATATGGATCTTTCGCCATTTTTACGTATCAACCCTTGTGGTTATGCCGGGATGGAAATGGCAAAAATATCACAATGGAAACCTGATGCGACCACCGATAATATTGCACCACGCTTACTGGCAAATATTTTAGCGCTACTCAAAAATCCTGACGTAGAATATATCCCTGCTTAATTCCCCCTCATTAATGACCCAAATCATATTGGGTCATTGTAGTCAGCGTGTTCCAATGCTTCGCGGGGAACTGATGCTATCGAATGTGTTTTGAAAAAGTATCGTTACATAGCGTTCACAGCGCAGAACGATAAAATGGCACAAACCAACAACAATTTTACATTTTCGCGACCGCTTTGGCTGCTTTCTGGGCCGTTTCAATGATATACTGCCAGTCGTTAATTCAAAAATAGTTGATAATTACAACAATCCATTGAATTGAAACGCTTTCCTTCGTAATTCGCAACTGGAACACGCACGCTATGAGTAAACCCATTGTGATGGAACGCGGTGTTAAATACCGCGATGCCGATAAGATGGCCCTTATCCCGGTTAAAAACGTGGCAACAGAGCGCGAAGCCCTGCTGCGCAAGCCGGAATGGATGAAAATCAAGCTTCCCGCGGACTCTACACGTATCCAGGGCATCAAAGCCGCAATGCGCAAAAATGGCCTGCATTCTGTCTGTGAGGAAGCCTCCTGCCCTAACCTGGCAGAATGCTTCAACCACGGCACAGCAACGTTTATGATCCTCGGCGCCATTTGTACGCGCCGTTGTCCGTTCTGTGACGTTGCCCACGGTCGCCCGGTCGCCCCGGATGCCAACGAGCCGGTAAAACTGGCGCAGACCATTGCTGATATGGCGCTGCGTTATGTGGTTATCACCTCCGTTGACCGCGATGACCTGCGCGATGGCGGAGCCCAGCACTTTGCGGATTGCATTACTGCCATCCGGGAAAAAAGCCCGGAAATCAAAATCGAAACTCTGGTGCCGGATTTCCGTGGTCGTATGGATCGCGCGCTGGATATTCTGACCGCCACGCCGCCAGACGTGTTCAACCACAACCTGGAAAACGTACCGCGTATTTACCGTCAGGTACGCCCGGGCGCAGATTACAACTGGTCGCTAAAACTATTGGAACGCTTTAAAGAAGCGCATCCGGAGATCCCAACCAAATCCGGTTTGATGGTGGGACTGGGTGAAACCAATGAAGAGATTATTGAAGTCATGCGCGATCTGCGCCGCCATGGTGTAACCATGTTGACACTGGGGCAATATCTGCAGCCAAGCCGCCATCACCTGCCGGTACAACGCTACGTTAGCCCGGATGAGTTTGATGAAATGAAGGCCGAAGCGCTGGCGATGGGCTTTACCCATGCTGCATGCGGTCCGTTTGTCCGCTCTTCGTACCACGCCGACTTGCAGGCGAAAGGGATGGAAGTTAAGTAATCGCGTAATAATTGCTTACATCTGTCTGATAAAAAACCCGCTATCTGAAGCGGGTTTTTTTATCGAACAAGATATTGAGGGAGCGTCCTGCTCGCCACGTCACTCTTTATGAGAGAGCTTTTCAGCCTGAATATCAACGTCTGCGCCTTTTTTAGCCGCAGCGTCATCATCATTCATCGCTTTCTTGAACCCTTTAATGGCCGCTCCCAGGTCTCCGCCCAGCGTACGTAACTTCTTAGTCCCAAACAGCAGAACGACCAGCGCCGCAACTACCAGCAGTTTGGTAATACTAATCTCACCCATAGATACCTTCTTGACATAAAACTGGCAACAGAACGCGCCTTAAAAACCAGAGAATATTAACGGTCATTCGACGCGCGCACACAATAGCAATCTGTAACAAGGTGAATCAAGCGCCGAGTAAAAAAACATCATAATAATTGCGGCGGCGCAAAGCGACGGTTGTTTAAGACGGGAAGTTGCGCGCGCACCTGACGCACACGTTCGGGCGTCACTTCCGCCATAATGAGTGCAGGCATTTCTGCCGCTGCCGCAATGGTGACGCCAAAGGGATCTATAATCCGGCTTTGCCCGATATTTTTGTTCCCGCACTCCCCCGCTGCCACCATATAACAGGTGGTATCCAGAGCACGAGCGGCTAGCAAGGTTGACCAGTGGTGCTCTTTGAGTGGCCCGCGAACCCAGGCCGCTGGCAGGATCAGGATTTCCGCCCCCTGTAATGCCAGGGCTAATGCCAACTCTGGAAAGCGTAAATCATAGCAGGTCATCAGCCCCACTTTCATGCCTTCAACCTCCAGTAAAGGGGCTATTTCATCACCTGCATCCACATGGCGCGATTCCTGAATGGCAAACGCATCATAGAGATGCAATTTGGCATAGTGGGCGACAATTTTCCCCGCCTGCAGCGCCACCAGCATATTCCACGCGCGCCCAGGGGTTGAGGGAACATGAATCGTCAGAATCGTCGTCATCATGTTACGTTTACTTTCCCGCAGTAAACGTTCGAGGAATTCCCCTTCCAGCAACTGTGCCGATTTAACTGACAAATTCGGGTCAAGATCGTCGCGCGCCAGAAGCGCTTCCGGCAGGACAAACAGCGATACGTCGTTTTCCGCCGCCTGTGCCATTAACGAGGCGCAAATCTCAGCGTTCTTTTCCCATATTGATGTAACAGCAAATTGTCCTGCGGCAACCAGCATTGCCACCTCCTGTCAGAGTTGTAAAATTCGCCAACGACGAATATTCGGCGTTAAACTTATCACTCATACAAATCAAATAGCAGGATTTAGCTGTGTTACAACTCCTTTTAGCAGTTTTTATTGGTGGTGGTACGGGAAGCGTGGCGAGATGGATGTTAAGTATGCGGTTTAACCCACTGCACCAGGCTATTCCACTCGGAACTCTGGCAGCAAACCTGATTGGGGCATTTATCATAGGAATGGGGTTTGCCTGGTTTAGCCGCATGACTAATATCGATCCGGTGTGGAAAGTATTAATCACCACTGGTTTTTGTGGCGGGCTAACGACTTTCTCAATCATTTTCGGCAGAAGTGGTGTTTTTATTGCAGGAGGGGCGTTTTGGCTGGGCGCTACTGAACGTCTTCGTTAACCTGTTAGGTTCCTTTGCCATGACCGCACTGGCTTTTTGGCTATTTTCAGCATCAACCGCACACTGAAGACCAAAAAAAACCCGCTGAATAAGCGGGTTTTGAATTCTTGCTGACGTATCTTACAGAGCGATTACGTTTGCAGCAGAAGGGCCTTTGGCACCGTTAGTGATTTCGAACTCTACGCGCTGACCTTCAGCAAGAGTTTTAAAACCATTAGTCTGGATTGCAGAGAAGTGTACGAACACATCTTTGCTGCCGTCTTCCGGAGTAATGAAACCGAATCCTTTGGACTCATTAAACCACTTAACGTTACCTTTAATCTTAGACATCAAAATTACCTTTACATGAAAAATAGACACAAATGCTGTGTCGGTTACCAGTACACCAATTGTGGTACGCTTTGTCCAGTGCAACTTTACGAAAAAGTGATAAAAGTCGCGTTATTTTTGATGTTAATTTCATTACATACTGATTTTTAAGGTTTTTATTAAAACGTGACTTGTCTAAAACTGAAACCGCATCCAAGCAAAATAAACATTGCCATTGTTGTAAGTGCCAGGGATATAGGTCATCTGAAAAGTTGCAGGGCCATAGCCCACAGAAGCCAATGGCAGTATCAGCGGAACAGGTATGTAGTTCCAGTTATCACGCGCCATCACACCAGCGGTGAATCCCAGACCGACATGAAAGTTTTCATCGGCAAGCGGTCGCCAGGTACTTTCCCAACCGTATCCGGCAATGGGCTCCCATTTATTCCACGAATCCTTAAACGCCATCGCGTACAAACCGTGCCAGTTGCCTTTCTCATCCCAACGCGACTGACCAAAACCGCCACCCCACGGTCTTTCGTTGTAGCGATCGGTTTTTTCTTTGTCATAAGCGAAACGTGCATGCCAGGTAATGGCGGGAATATACAGATCATAATGTTCTGGCCGCAGCCAGGTTTCTGCGACATTATCTTTAAATGTCGCAATCCATTGCTCTGCACTAGCAGAAACTTCTTCAATGCTGATTAACTGAATAAAAGTAAAGGAAAATACGGTAACACATTTACTAGCGCCCATTAGCAACCACAGAAAACTTATCAAAAATATATTACCAGCATAGCCAAAGAAAAATAAATACAACCTTAACAAGGCAAACATAAAGAATAATCCGAGTGTCTGAAAAAATTTATTTCATGAAATTTACTAATAAAACCATCGGATTATTCCGGAGACTAAGAAATATTTTCAGCTAAAGAACAACTCATGCAAATAAAAGTTACACCCATAAAAATAATTATCATTCATTTATTTTTCAATTAGATACAATAAACCATCAATAAAGTCATTGTTTGCATTGCCACATGATACGCATACAAGATTATTTTTTGGACGGACAAAATACCACAAAATAATTAACAAAATCGCATCAATTATTCATCAGTTTATAAACATCACCATGTTGTAATTACTCCCCCTAAAATAAATTTTGTTATCCAGGTATAAAAACAACAACATCAATGTCTTAATGACAGCTTTCTTGATTTCAATCAGCATCCGATGTCAATTTATTCGGCATATTTTTTTCTTATTTTAGGACTTTTTTATTATTTATTGTAGATTCTGGAGACAGGAAAGAATATGCAGACATTTATTGAACTCCTTATTGGGGTTGTCGTTATTGTGGGTGTAGCTCGCTACATCATTAAAGGGTATTCCGCCACCGGGGTGCTATTTGTTGGCGGCCTGCTACTGCTGATCATCAGCGCTATAATGGGACACAAAGTTTTACCTTCCAGCCAGACTTCCACTGGCTACAGCGCCACAGATATCGTTGAATACATTAAAATATTACTGATGAGCCGTGGCGGCGATCTCGGCATGATGATCATGATGCTGTGTGGCTTTGCCGCTTACATGACCCACATTGGCGCAAACGATATGGTTGTCAAACTGGCATCAAAACCGCTGCAGTACATTAACTCCCCTTACCTGCTGATGATTGCCGCCTACTTTGTCGCCTGTCTGATGTCACTGGCAGTCTCTTCCGCAACCGGTCTTGGCGTTTTACTGATGGCAACGTTGTTCCCGGTGATGGTGAACGTTGGTATCAGTCGCGGCGCGGCAGCTGCCATTTGTGCCTCACCAGCAGCAATTATTCTCGCACCAACATCTGGTGATGTGGTGCTGGCAGCACAGGCTTCTGAAATGCCGCTGATTGACTTCGCCTTCAAAACAACACTTCCTATCTCAATTGCCGCGATTATCGGCATGGCGATTGCCCACTTTTTCTGGCAGCGTTATCTGGACAAAAAAGAGCACATCTCTCATGAAATGTTAGATGTCAGCGAAATAACAACCACCGCGCCCGCGTTTTACGCCATTCTGCCGTTTACACCGATCATTGGCGTGCTATTTTTTGACGGCAAATGGGGTCCGCAATTGCACATCATCACCATTCTGGTGATCTGTATGCTGATTGCCTCTGTTCTGGAATTTCTTCGCGGCTTTAATACGCAAAAAGTCTTTTCGGGCCTCGAGGTAGCTTACCGCGGCATGGCTGATGCCTTCGCTAACGTAGTCATGTTATTAGTTGCCGCAGGGGTTTTCGCTCAGGGCCTTAGCACCATCGGCTTTATCCAGAGCCTGATCTCAATCGCCACCTCGTTCGGTTCGGCGAGCATTATCCTGATGCTGGTGCTGGTTATCCTGACAATGCTGGCAGCAGTCACCACGGGTTCCGGCAATGCGCCTTTCTATGCCTTTGTTGAGATGATCCCGAAACTGGCACACTCTTCCGGCATTAACCCGGCGTACCTGACAATCCCGATGCTGCAGGCGTCAAACCTGGGGCGCACGCTTTCGCCAGTCTCTGGCGTGGTGGTTGCCGTTGCGGGGATGGCTAAAATATCACCTTTTGAAGTGGTTAAACGCACCTCGGTGCCGGTGCTTGTTGGGCTGGTGATTGTCATTGTGGCTACAGAGTTGATGGTGCCCGGTACTACCGCCGCGGTTGCTGGTAAGTAATTTCCCAGGCCGGAGGAGCGCATCCTCCGGCACCCTCTTCATCCGCTGTGGTAAATGCGCTGCGGCCGGCCGACTTTGCCGTGAACAATCTCGGCGATGATCAGATGTCGGCTGGCGCAATATTCAAGATAACGTCTCGCGGTGGTGCGGCTTATGGTCAAAGCCTGCGCTACTGTCTCAGCCGTATGTTGCACACCAGGCTCCTTGAACAGTTTTCTCACTGCGTTTAGCGTCAACGCGTCAATGCCAGTTGGCAGCTCATCCTTTGGTTCACCGCGAGCGTAAGCGTTGAACATCTCATCAATTTGCTTCTGACTGGCGCTATCAATACTTTCCAGCATGTGTCTACGCTGGCGATAACGAGTTAATGTCTGCCCCAGACGCTCATAAGCGATTGGCTTGATTAAATAATCAAACACACCGCAGCGCACAGCCTCAGATACCGTTTCCATATCGCTGGCGGCAGTGGTAAACACCACATCGCCGGGGTAATGCGTCTGCACCAACTCATGCAACAAATTAATGCCCCTACCATCAGGAAGATAGTTATCCAGCAAGATAAGCCCCGGCTTAAAACGCTCAATCATCATTCGGGCCTGCGCCAGGTTTCCCGCCAGCAATATCTGACTGAAGCCGGGAATGTGACGAATATATTCCGCATGCATTTCTGCCAACGGTGTTTCGTCCTCAACGATCAATAGGGTTAATGGAGCTGTCATCAGGTTTCACTTTCGGAATATAGATTGAAAATAAAGTACCGCAGGGATCATTCTCTTCGAGAGTGATAACTCCACCGCAGCGCGTTACATAGCTGGCAATAAGATACAACCCAATGCCATGCTCACCGGGTTCATCAGCACGCGTACTGACGCCCTGCTCAAATATTTTGTCGCGAAGAGACTCTGGAATGCCGCAGCCCTGATCGGCCACTTCGATTACCACGTCGTCGCCTTCATCGCTCAGGTATAATTCGACTGCCTTATTCCCTTTATCACTATGCAGACTGGCTTCGAAGGCATTATCGAGTAAGTTGCCCACTATCGCCGCAAATTCAGTGCTGTCCAGCCCTTGCGGCAGTTGTGAAAGTTGGCTGCCTGGAACAATCGTCATTTTTAGCCCCAGCTCCCGGGCGCGCTGCACTTTACCAAAAAGAAGCCCCGCCACCTGGCGATCGGCAAATGCTTCACGCAGACTATCAATAAGTTGCTGCTGAGCCTGGGACTCCCCCTGAACCATCGCCAGCACACGATCATACTCTTTCATCTGCAACAGACCATTGAGCGTAGACATCCAATTGAGATGTTCATGACGTAGTGTGCGCAGGCTTTCAACATATTGTTTAATTTGCGTCAGTTGCGCATTAAGGGTAGATATTTCGTCTTTACTACGAAAACTAATAATTGCACCTAGCAAATCATCACCAGAACGAATAGCTTCACGGTTAGCAATAACGCTCAGACCATTAAAATTCGCCACCACATCCTGACGTTTTTCATCAATTTGTTCGGTAAAAAAATCAGCCGGTCTAACAACCTCTGCAATAGGTCTGCCCAGCCACTGCCGTCCGGGAGAACTCAGCCCCAACATTTTTCTTGCATTGCGGTTGATGGCAGTAATATGCCCATACGGGTCCACCGCAATCAGCCCTTCATAAACCGAACTAAAAAGCGCCTCTTGCTGGCGGACCACGCGCGCAATCTGCTTTGGTTCCATACCCATCATCTGGCGGCGGATATGCGCAGCTAAGAACCACGACAGCAGCATCAGAATGCCTAACAGCACGACAAACACACCCACCATCGGTAATAAAAACTCAGCCCGCCAGCTATCGATTTTACTCACCAGATACCCCACCGACACCACGCCGATGACTTTGCCATCGTCATCAAAGATCGGCGTTTTAGCGCGCATTGCCATACCTATCGACCCTTTGCCGGTGATGAAGTAACTCTCCCCTCTTTCCAGCGCTCCCGGTTTGGTAAACTGCATGGGGTAGCCAATTTTTTCCGGATTAGGATGGTAAAGGCGGATCGAATCCCGGTCACCAATCACCACATAATCGAAGTCGGTATCTCTTTGCAATTTGTTGGCAATAGTAGCCAGTCGTTTGTAGTCACGCGTTTTCACTGCGGTGATGATACTGTCATTGGAGGCAATAATTTTCGCTTGATTCATTGCCATATCACGAACATGAAGCGTTAAATAGTCCTCAAAGCTGGCCGTAAAATATTGCGCCAACGCAGCGATGACAAATATCGAGAACACCAAAATCAGCAAAAAAATACGCAGCGGGAACGCCAGTCGTTGGAAAAAAGCAAACTGTTTATTCTCATTAAGCTGCAACATTGTTTTCCTTGCGGGGTAAGCCCTGTTTTTTGGCGGATGTAATTAAAATGTTGAATCTCGATTTATAAATATCAAATATGATCGTGACAAATTTCATTCATTAAATCAATTAAATCAATTAAACCTATGGGTCAATTCGTAATTACATTAATTAAAAAACTTAAAACCATTAAATAAATAAAAAACCACTAACTCTATGTGAAATAAATCAAAATTTCACGATGCAATACTCCTTAGGATGTATGGCGAAAGGAGAAACAGAAATACCTCACTCACAGCCCTTTCTCTCAACTGAAAATAAAAGGTTATCAATTTGCTACATCGAACAACATTTGTTGCAAACCGATAACAACATGCACCTTCAGGATACTATTTATTATGTTCGGCAATGATATTTTCACCCGGGTAAAACGTTCAGAAAATAAAAAGATGGCGGAAATTACCCACTTTCTGCATGAAAATGATTTGAGTGTTGACACCACGGTCGAGGTATTTATTACCGTAACCCGTAACGACCGCCTTATTGCCTGCGGCGGAATTGCCGGAAATATCATTAAGTGCGTCGCTATCAGTGAATCGGTTCGCGGTGAAGGACTGGCACTGACATTAGCCACCGAACTGATAAACCTCGCCTATGAACGGCACAGCACGCATCTGTTTATTTATACCAAAACCGAATACGAGGCGCTGTTCCGTCAGTGCGGTTTCTATACGTTAACCAGCGTACCTGGCGTGATGGTGTTGATGGAAAATAGCGCCACACGTCTGAAACGCTATGCCGAATCGCTGAAGAAATTCCGTCATGAAGGGAAGAAGATTGGCTGTATCGTCATGAACGCCAATCCCTTTACTAACGGCCACCGTTATCTGATTCAACAAGCTGCGGCACAGTGCGACTGGCTGCATCTGTTTTTAGTCAAAGAAGATTCTTCACGCTTTCCCTATGACGACCGGTTAGATCTGGTGTTAAAAGGCACCGCCGATATTCCGCGTCTGACCGTGCATCGCGGCTCCGAGTACATCATCTCCCGCGCCACGTTCCCCTGCTACTTCATTAAAGAACAGAGCGTCATCAACCATTGTTACACCGAAATTGACCTGAAAATTTTCCGTCAGTACCTCGCGCCCGCGCTGGGCGTTACTCACCGCTTTGTTGGTACTGAACCCATTTGTCGCGTGACCGCCCAGTACAACCAGGATATGCGCTACTGGCTGGAAGCACCGACCATCTCCGCACCGCCCATCGAACTGGTTGAAATTGAGCGACTGCGTTACCAGGAACTGCCGATATCCGCTTCCCGGGTACGTCAACTGCTGGTGAAAAACGATCTCACGGCTATCGCGCCACTGGTCCCGGCACCCACTCTGCATTACTTGCAGAATCTGCTTGAACACGCCCGCCAGGACGCGGCAGTTCGTCAAAAGACCCCCGCATAAGAAACAGGTGAAAAATGAAAATAAACCAGCCCGCCGTTGCAGGCACCCTTGAGTCTGGGGATGTGATGATACGCATCGCCCCACTCGATACGCAGGATATCGACCTGCAAATCAACAGCAGCGTTGAGAAACAGTTTGGCGATGCGATTCGCACCACCATTCTGGACGTTCTCGCCCGCTATAACGTGCGCGGCGTACAGCTGAATATCGATGACAAAGGCGCACTGGACTGCATTTTACGTGCACGACTGGAAGCCTTGCTGGCGCGCGCCAGCGGTATCCCGGCACTGCCTTGGGAGGATTGCCAATGATTTCTGCTTCGCTGCAACAACGTAAAACTCGCACCCGCCGCAGCATGCTGTTTGTGCCTGGCGCCAATGCCGCGATGGTCAGCAACTCCTTCATCTACCCAGCTGATGCTCTGATGTTCGACCTCGAAGACTCCGTGGCGCTGCGTGAAAAAGACACTGCACGTCGTATGGTCTACCACGCGCTGCAACATCCGCTGTATCGCGATATTGAAACCATCGTACGTGTGAACGCGCTGGATTCTGAATGGGGCGTTAACGACCTGGAAGCCGTCGTTCGTGGCGGCGCAGACGTTGTGCGTCTGCCGAAAACCGATACCGCTCAGGACGTTCTGGATATCGAAAAAGAGATCCTGCGTATCGAAAAAGCCTGCGGTCGCGAACCCGGCAGCACGGGGCTGCTGGCGGCGATTGAATCTCCGCTGGGCATTACCCGCGCGGTGGAAATCGCTCACGCTTCCGAGCGTTTAATAGGTATCGCCCTCGGTGCAGAAGACTACGTGCGCAACCTGCGTACAGAACGCTCCCCGGAAGGAACTGAACTGCTGTTCGCTCGCTGCTCTATTTTGCAGGCCGCACGTTCTGCGGGTATTCAGGCGTTCGATACCGTCTATTCCGACGCCAACAACGAAGCCGGATTCCTGCAAGAAGCCGCCCACATCAAACAGCTGGGCTTTGACGGCAAATCGCTGATCAACCCGCGTCAGATTGATCTGCTGCACAACCTCTACGCTCCAACCCAGAAAGAAGTGGATCACGCACGCCGCGTCGTAGAAGCCGCTGAAGCCGCCGCTCGCGAAGGCCTTGGCGTCGTTTCCCTGAACGGCAAGATGGTTGACGGTCCGGTTATCGATCGCGCCCGTCTGGTGCTCTCCCGTGCAGAACTTTCAGGCATCCGCGAAGAATAAGGCAATCAAAATGACGCAGAAAATTGAACAATCTCAACGACAAGAACGGGTAGCAGCCTGGAATCGTCACGCTGAATGCGATCTTGCCGCTTTCCAGAACTCGCCGAAACAAACCTATCAGGCTGAAAAAGCGCGCGATCGCAAACTGTGCGCCAACCTGGAAGAAGCCATTCGTCGTTCTGGTTTACAGGACGGCATGACTGTTTCCTTCCATCACGCTTTCCGTGGCGGTGACCTGACCGTCAATATGGTGATGGACGTCATCGCGAAGATGGGCTTTAAAAACCTGACCCTGGCGTCCAGTTCCCTGAGTGATTGCCATGCGCCGCTGGTAGAACACATTCGCCAGGGCGTGGTTACCCGCATTTATACCTCCGGCTTACGCGGCCCACTGGCAGAAGAAATCTCCCGTGGCCTGCTGGCTGAACCGGTACAAATCCACTCCCACGGCGGTCGCGTGCATCTGGTACAGAGCGGCGAACTGAACATCGACGTTGCTTTCCTCGGCGTCCCGTCCTGTGATGAATTCGGTAATGCCAACGGCTACACCGGAAAAGCCTGCTGCGGCTCCCTCGGTTATGCAATGGTTGATGCCGACAACGCAAAACAGGTGGTGATGCTCACCGAAGAACTGCTGCCTTATCCGCATAACCCGGCGAGCATTGAACAGGATCAGGTTGATCTGATCGTCAAAGTTGATCGTGTCGGCGATGCCGCAAAAATCGGCGCTGGCGCAACCCGTATGACCACTAACCCGCGCGAACTGCTGATTGCCCGCAGCGCTGCGGATGTGATTGTCAACTCTGGCTACTTCAAAGAAGGTTTCTCCCTGCAGACCGGCACCGGCGGCGCTTCGCTTGCGGTAACCCGTTTCCTGGAAGACAAAATGCGTAGCCGCGATATTCGCGCCGACTTCGCCCTCGGTGGCATTACCGCAACGATGGTTGATCTGCACGAAAAAGGTCTGATCCGCAAACTGCTGGATGTGCAGAGCTTTGACAGCCACGCTGCGCAATCGCTGGCCCGTAACCCCAATCACATCGAAATCAGTGCCAACCAGTACGCTAACTGGGGCTCTAAAGGCGCATCGGTTGATCGTCTCGACGTGGTGGTACTGAGCGCGCTGGAAATTGATACCCAGTTCAACGTCAACGTGCTGACCGGCTCTGATGGCGTGCTGCGTGGCGCTTCCGGCGGTCACTGCGATACCGCAATTGCCTCTGCGCTTTCCATCATTGTTGCGCCGCTGGTGCGCGGTCGTATCCCGACTCTGGTGGATAACGTGCTGACCTGCATTACCCCAGGGTCCAGCGTCGATATTCTGGTCACCGACCACGGCATCGCTGTTAACCCGGCACGTCCGGAACTGGCAGAACGTCTGCAGGAAGCAGGCATTAAAGTGGTTTCCATTGAGTGGCTGCGCGAACGTGCGCGTCTGCTGACCGGTGAACCACAGCCGATTGAATTCACCGACCGCGTCGTTGCCGTCGTGCGCTACCGCGATGGCTCGGTGATTGACGTTGTGCATCAGGTGAAGGAATAAGCCATGCACCTGCTTCCTGAACTCGCCAGCCACCATGCGGTGTCAATTCCCGAGCTGCTCGTCAGCCGGGATGAAAGGCAAGCACGGCAACACGCCTGGCTCAAGCGCCATCCTGTTCCACTGGTCTCCTTTACCGTGGTTGCGCCGGGTCCGATTAAAGACAGCGAGGTCACACGCCGAATTTTTAATCATGGCGTGACAGCCTTGCGTGCCTTAGCCGCAAAACAGGGCTGGCAAATTCAGGAGCAGGCTGCACTGGTTTCCGCCAGCGGGCCGGAGGGCATGTTGAGCATTGCCGCTCCAGCTCGCGACCTCAAGCTCGCCACCATTGAGCTTGAACATAGCCATCCTCTCGGGCGTTTATGGGATATCGATGTCCTGACGCCCGAAGGCGAAATTCTCTCCCGCCGCGATTATTCGCTGCCGCCTCGCCGCTGCCTGCTATGCGAGCAAAGCGCAGCCGTCTGCGCGCGTGGAAAAACCCACCAACTGACCGATTTACTCAACCGCATGGAGGCGCTGCTGAACGATGTCGATGCCTGCAACGTCAACTAAAACCACAAAGCTTGCGACGTCATTAATCGATGAGTACGCCCTGCTGGGCTGGCGCGCCATGCTGACTGAAGTCAATCTGTCACCGAAACCAGGCCTCGTGGATCGCATTAACTGCGGTGCGCACAAAGATATGGCGCTGGAAGATTTCCACCGTAGCGCACTGGCGATCCAGGCCTGGTTACCCCGTTTTATCGAATTTGGTGCCTATAGTGCAGAAATGGCCCCCGAAGCAGTACTCCACGGATTACGCCCAATTGGTATGGCCTGTGAAGGCGATATGTTCCGTGCCACAGCGGGCGTAAACACGCATAAAGGCAGCATTTTTTCTTTAGGGCTACTGTGCGCGGCGATTGGCCGTTTGCTTCAGCTCAACCAGCCGGTAACGCCCGCAACCGTTTGTTCTACGGCGGCAAGTTTCTGCCGTGGTCTGACCGATCGCGAACTGCGTACCAATAATCAACAACTGACCGCAGGTCAACGGTTGTACCAGCAACTAGGCCTTACCGGCGCGCGCGGTGAAGCCGAAGCAGGTTATCCACTGGTGATCAACCACGCCCTGCCGCACTACCTCACTCTGCTGGATCAGGGGTTAGATCCTGAACTGGCATTGCTCGATACCTTGCTCCTACTGATGGCTACCAACGGCGATACCAATGTTGCATCGCGCGGTGGCGAGGGGGGCCTGCGCTGGCTACAGCGCGAGGCGCAAACATTATTGCAAAAAGGGGGCATTCGAACCCCCGCCGATCTCGATTATCTCCGGCAGTTCGACAGGGAGTGTATCGAACGAAATCTCAGTCCAGGCGGCAGTGCCGACCTGCTGATCCTTACCTGGTTTTTAGCACAGATTTAATTATTTAAGCACTTGATAAATTTGGAAATATTAATTTTCGGAGAGCCCGTATGTCTTTAGCAAAAGATAATATATGGAAACTATTGGCCTCACTGGTGGTGATGGGTGTCATGTTTCTTATCCCTGTCCCCGACGGTATGCCGCCGCAGGCATGGCATTACTTCGCTGTGTTTGTGGCAATGATTGTCGGAATGATCCTCGAGCCAATCCCGGCAACAGCGATCAGTTTTATTGCGGTTACTATTTGCGTGATTGGCAGTAATTACCTGCTCTTTGATGCCAAAGAATTAGCTGACCCAGCGTTTAATGCGCAAAAACAGGCGCTGAAATGGGGGCTGGCTGGTTTTTCCAGTACCACAGTCTGGCTGGTATTTGGCGCATTTATTTTTGCATTAGGATATGAAGTTTCCGGGTTAGGTCGTCGCATTGCCCTTTTCCTGGTGAAATTCATGGGCAAACGCACGCTGACGTTGGGTTATGCGATTGTCATTATCGACATTCTGCTGGCACCGTTTACACCGTCCAACACCGCGCGCACCGGGGGTACGGTTTTCCCGGTCATTAAAAACCTGCCGCCGCTATTTAAATCATTCCCGAACGATCCGTCCGCGCGTCGTATTGGCGGCTATTTGATGTGGATGATGGTCATTAGTACCAGTCTGAGTTCTTCCATGTTTGTCACTGGTGCAGCACCAAACGTGCTGGGTCTGGAGTTCGTCAGCAAAATTGCTGGCATCCAGATTAGCTGGTTGCAGTGGTTCCTCTGCTTCCTGCCGGTTGGGGTTATCTTGCTTATCATTGCGCCGTGGCTTTCCTACGTGCTGTACAAACCGGAAATCACACACAGTGAAGAAGTGGCAACCTGGGCGGGTGATGAACTAAAAACCATGGGGGCGCTGACACGCAGAGAGTGGACGCTGATTGGCCTTGTATTACTCAGCTTAGGTTTATGGGTATTTGGCAGCGAAGTGATTAACGCCACTGCGGTTGGTCTGCTGGCAGTTTCGCTGATGCTGGCCCTGCACGTTGTGCCGTGGAAAGACATTACCCGCTATAACAGCGCATGGAACACGCTGGTTAACCTGGCAACGCTGGTCGTCATGGCTAATGGCCTGACTCGTTCCGGATTTATCGACTGGTTCGCCAGCACCATGAGTACGCATCTGGAAGGTTTTTCGCCAAATGCGACGGTTATCGTCCTCGTGCTGGTGTTCTATTTTGCTCATTACCTGTTTGCCAGTCTGTCTGCGCACACTGCAACCATGCTGCCGGTCGTTCTGGCGGTCGGTAAAGGGATTCCGGGCGTACCGATGGAACAACTGTGTATTCTGCTGGTGCTGTCTATCGGTATCATGGGCTGTCTGACCCCATATGCTACTGGCCCTGGTGTGATTATTTACGGCTGCGGCTATGTGAAATCAAAAGATTACTGGCGTCTTGGGGCTATCTTCGGGGTGATTTATATTGCCATGCTGCTTCTGGTAGGCTGGCCGATTCTCGCCATGTGGAACTAATACGTTCGCCAAACGCTGAATAAATCACCGCGCCCGCCAGGTTAGCCAACCTGGCGGGCTTTTTTATGATTTAATAGATAGTATTCAGTGCATGTATGAGTTCCACACCCACTATGAAAACATTCTGGCGTAACGCCGCTTTACTGGCGGCTTCTCTGCTCCCCTTATCTTCTGTCAACGCCGCTGCATTACAGGCAAAACAATATGGCGATTTTGATCGTTACGTTTTAGCTCTTTCCTGGCAAACCGGGTTTTGCCAGAGTCAGCACGATCGAAATCGTAACGAACGCGATGAGTGTCGACTGCAAACCGAAACGAACAACAAGGCCGATTTTCTGACCGTTCATGGCCTGTGGCCAGGATTGCCTAAATCGGTTGCTGCGCGTGGCGTTGATGAACGCCGCTGGATGCGCTTCGGCTGCGCCACTCGCCCAGTCCCAAACCTGCCGGAAGCTCGCGCCAGCCGGATGTGTTCTTCACCGGAAACAGGGTTATCGCTGGAAACAGCAGCTAAATTGAGTGAAGTTATGCCGGGCGCAGGTGGTCGTTCCTGTCTGGAACGTTATGAATACGCGAAACACGGCGCCTGCTTTGGTTTTGATCCGGACGCTTACTTCGGTACGATGGTACGTCTGAATCAAGAAATTAAAGAGAGCGAAGCCGGAAAATTCCTTGCGGATAACTACGGTAAAACAGTGAGCCGCCGTGACTTTGATGCCGCCTTTGCCAAAAGCTGGGGAAAAGAGAACGTCAAAGCAGTCAAGTTAACCTGCCAGGGTAATCCCGCATATTTGACTGAAATCCAGATTTCAATCAAAGCTGACGCCATCAATGCGCCGCTTTCTGCAAACTCATTCTTGCCACAACCACACCCAGGCAACTGTGGCAAAAACTTTGTGATTGATAAAGCAGGTTATTGAGATCCAGCGCAGCGGAAGTTAAT
Source organism: Escherichia sp. E4930 (assembly GCF_005845405.1). Classification (NCBI taxonomy): domain Bacteria; kingdom Pseudomonadati; phylum Pseudomonadota; class Gammaproteobacteria; order Enterobacterales; family Enterobacteriaceae; genus Escherichia; species Escherichia sp. E4930. Next base: position 340,532 of record NZ_VCDZ01000004.1, read on the forward strand.
CCATCACGAAAATTTATCCCTTACGCTGTTTTTCGATTAAGATTTATACAAATCGCTCAGCATTAAGGAATTACCTGAATGTGATGTAAATCACTTCAAAGAGTGAGCAACAGTCAGTATCATCATATGAGCTAAACCCTCGCCGCCTGACGGTGAGGGTTTTCTTTTGGGTATGTTTATCTGCGACACTCGCAGTACCGACGACATGGAGTAAAAATGTCCAGACCAACAATCATCATTAACGACCTGGATGCCGAACGCATCGATATTCTGCTGGAGCAACCTGCCTATGCCGGTTTGCCAATCGCCGACGCGTTAAACGCAGAGTTGGATCGCGCCCAAATGTGTTCGCCAGAAGAGATGCCACACGATGTGGTGACGATGAACAGCCGGGTTAAATTCCGCAATCTTAGCGATGGCGAAGTCCGTGTGCGTACACTGGTGTATCCGGCAAAGATGACCGACAGCAATACTCAACTTTCCGTTATGGCTCCGGTTGGTGCCGCACTGCTGGGGTTGCGCGTTGGCGATACCATCCACTGGGAACTTCCGGGCGGCGTTGCTACCCACCTTGAAGTGCTGGAACTCGAATACCAGCCTGAAGCCGCTGGCGAGTACCTGCTTTAATCCCATCTGCACAAGCGTTATTCGCTTTGCCCGGAGGATGCTTCTGCATCCTCTTTCCGCTCAAATATCAACCAGATTTATCATTTTGCTCTTCACCGCTGCGTTCTAATCTGAACAAGTTATCCACCAGCGGATCCCCCCTATGAGCGAAGCTCTCGGTATTACTGCGTTTTATATATTCATTGCAGCAATTATTGTTGTGGCAGTGCTATATCTTGAGCAACGCTGGTAGTAGCTGACTTAATCCATTTTCCAGATCAATTGCTATCCCAGATCAAATCAACTTCGCAAATCATAGAATCATAATCAATAATATGCTGTTATATGTTCATGCAATAGCAAGGAGGGAATGCTTATGTACAAAACAATCATTATGCCAGTAGACGTATTTGAAATGGAATTGAGCGACAAAGCCGTTCGTCACGCTGAATTTCTCGCCCAGGATGATGGCGTAATTCATTTACTCCATGTATTACCGGGCGCCGCAAGCCTTAGTCTGCACCGTTTTGCTGCTGATGTGCGTCGTTTCGAAGAACATTTGCAACATGAAGCCGAAGAACGCTTACAGACAATGGTCGGCCATTTCAATATTGATCCATCCCGTATCAAACCACATGTCCGTTTTGGTAACGTGCGAGATGAAGTGAACGAATTAGCTAAAGAACTGGATGCGGATGTTGTGGTTATCGGTTCGCGAAATCCATCGATTTCAACCCATCTGTTAGGTTCCAACGCTTCCAACGTGATCCGCCACGCCAATCTGCCGGTATTAGTCGTTCGTTAACAAATTAACGCATTTATGACGCCCTGCCCTGAGCAATCCCGGCAGGGCGTTTTTTATAAAAAAAGCCGCCAGGTTTGACCCCGGCGGGCTAAGCAATTGCAGGTGAATCTTACTTCTTCTTATGCAGTTTTGGTGCGAATCAGGTAGTCAAAAGCGCTCAGAGAGGCTTTAGCACCTTCGCCAGTAGCGATGATGATCTGCTTGTACGGAACCGTCGTACAGTCACCGGCAGCGAACACGCCTTTGACGTTGGTTTCGCATTTCGCATCAATGATTATCTCACCCATACGATTACGTTCGACTGCGCCTTCCAGCCAGTTGGTGTTCGGCAGCAGACCAATCTGGACGAAAATACCGGCCAGTTCGATGTTGTGAATATCGCCGCTGACACGATCTCGATATTCCAGACCAACGACTTTGCTGCCGTCGCCTTTCACTTCCGTGGTTTGCGCATTCAGAATAATGTCGACGTTTTTCAGGCTGCGCAGTTTATCCTGCAGAACCTGGTCAGCTTTCATTTCTGGGGCAAATTCCAGCAGCGTTACGTGTTCAACAATCCCTGCCAGGTCGATTGCCGCTTCCACACCGGAGTTACCGCCGCCGATGACCGCTACGCGTTTGCCTTTAAACAGTGGGCCGTCGCAGTGCGGGCAGTAGGTCACGCCTTTGGTGCGATACTGATCTTCGCCCGGAACGTTCATGTTGCGCCATTTTGCACCGGTCGCCACGATAATGCTGCGAGCTTTCAGTACCGCGCCAGAAGCTGTTTCAATCTGATGCAGGCCGCCTTCAACCGCTGCCGGGATCAGTTTGCTCGCGCTCTGGCTATCAATCACATCAACATCGTATTCATCAACGTGAACCTTCAGCGCGCCTGCCAGTTTTTGGCCTTCGGTTTTCGGCACAGAGATGTAGTTTTCGATATCAACAGTATCGAGGATCTGACCGCCGAAACGTTCGCCCATCAGACCCGTACGGATGCCTTTACGTGCGGAGTAAATTGCTGCCGCAGCCCCTGCCGGGCCAGAACCGACAATCAGCACATCGTAAGCGTCACGCTTGTTCAGCTCTTCTGCCGCACGTTTTTCAGCGCCAGTATCAATTTTGGCGACGATTTCAGTCAACGTCATGCGGCCCTGACCAAACTCTTTCCCGTTTACGAACACTGCCGGAACGCCCATCACGTTACGATCGGTGATCTCGTTCTGGAAGGTGCCGCCATCAATTGCTGTGTGCTTAATACGCGGGTTCAGTACGCTCATCAGATTCAGCGCCTGCACCACGTCCGGGCAGTTGTGGCAAGAGAGCGAATAATAAGTTTCGAATTCAAAATCACCGTCAATATGGCGAATCTGCTCCAGCAGAGACTGTGCTTCTTTCGACGGATGACCACCGGTCCACAGCAACGCCAGTACCAGTGAGGTGAACTCATGACCCAGCGGGGAGCCTGCAAAACGCGGCCCCTGGTTGGAACCTGGGTTGGTGATCAGGAAAGACGGCTTACGCACCGGCAAGCTGTTATCTTCTTTAAAGGTGACTTTGTCTGACAGTTCTGCGATTTCAGCCAACAGTTCCTTGATTTCTGCCGATTTAGCGCTGTCATCCAGCGTGGCAATCAACTCAACAGGCTTGGTCAATTTCTCAAGATAGGCCTTGAGTTGAGTTTTCATATTTGTGTCGAGCATGTTTATCTCCTGGGCTTTAAACATCATCATGCAAGCGGCCTCTGCGGCTACCTGGATGCAGCTTGCATCATGGTGCGGGGAACAAAATCGGGTGCCGCAGCACCCGAAGAATTAGGTGAATTTCCGAAGTATTTCGCGCCGGAGTTGGTAGCGCGAAAGACGAAGGAAATTTAGATTTTACCAACCAGGTCCAGAGACGGAGCCAGAGTTGCTTCACCTTCTTTCCATTTAGCCGGGCAAACTTCACCTGGGTGAGAAGCTACATACTGAGCAGCTTTGATTTTACGCAGCAGGTCAGACGCGTCACGGCCAATGCCTTCAGCGGTAACTTCGATTGCCTGGATGATACCCTGCGGGTCAACAACGAAGGTCGCGCGGTCAGCCAGACCTTCGTCTTCACGCATGTTGTCGAAGTTACGGGTCAGGGCGCCAGTCGGGTCGCCGATCATTGCGTATTTGATTTTCGCGATGGTTTCAGAGCTGCTGTGCCATGCTTTGTGGGTGAAGTGAGTATCGGTAGATACTGCGTATACATCTACGCCCAGTTTCTGCAGTTCTTCGTAATGGTCTGCAACGTCGCCCAGTTCGGTCGGGCATACGAAAGTAAAGTCAGCCGGGTAGAAGAAGAAGACGCTCCAGCGGCCTTCGGTATCTTTCTCGGTTACTTCAATGAATTCGCCGTTTTTGAATGCCTGGTTTTTAAAAGGTTTAATTTTGGTGTTAATCAAGGACATCTATACTTCCTCCGTGTTTTCGATGAGATGTAAGGTAACCAATTTTTGCCGATTCGGCTAATGCGTTTCCATTATCAAATCGATAAGTTTTACCTTACAACCTTCGTAAGACAACTTTGTGAACTTTGCACCGCCAGCGGCGATAAAAAGTAAAATGGGCCCCCTTTCCAGGTGACCGTGTAATCTGAACTACCCTTTGGTATCTTCAGCGCCTGTTCAGCAGGCTGCGGTGTTGCCCTTACAAATGCAACAACGACATGGATTACAACACCCTCATAAACAAAGGGCAATCACCTGTTCTAAGCTCTTACCTATGACAGTGATAGGTTATGCCTTTTACTCAAATTTTGCACTGACTGAAAAGGACAAATTAATGTTAAAAAAGATACTTTTATTGGCTCTGCTTCCTGCAGTCGCCTTCGCAGAGGAACTTCCAGCCCCAGTAAAAGCCATTGAAAAACAGGGTATTACTATCCTCAAATCTTTTGATGCCCCCGGGGGAATGAAAGGTTATCTCGGAAAGTATCAGGATATGGGAGTTACTATCTACCTGACACCAGACGGCAAGCACGCCATCTCAGGTTATATGTACAACGAAAAAGGTGAAAACCTGAGTAACACGCTTATTGAGAAAGAAATTTATGCGCCAGTCGGTCGAGAAATGTGGCAACGGATGGAGCAATCCCACTGGATCCTCGACGGCAAAAAAGATGCGCCTGTTGTGGTTTATGTCTTTGCCGATCCATTTTGTCCGTATTGTAAACAGTTCTGGCAGCAGACGCGCCCGTGGGTTGAGGCTGGTAAAGTTCAGCTTCGCACACTACTGGTTGGCGTAATCAAACCGGAAAGCCCAGCGACCGCTGCGGCGATCCTCGCGGCTAAAGATCCGGCTAAAGCATGGCAAGAGTATGAAGCATCAGACAAGAAGCTAAAGCTAAACATTCCGGCCACCGTTGGTGCAGAGCAAATGAAAATCTTAAGTGCCAATGAAAAACTGATGGATGAACTTGGCGCAAACGTCACGCCTGCTATCTACTACATGAGCCCGGAGAATACATTGCAACAGGCGGTCGGATTACCGGATCAAAAGACCTTAAATATCATCATGGGAAATAAATAATATTAAATCATGGATAACTGGAATATATACGGCTTTTCAGTTATCCTGAAAAACGCAAGAATTGATCACAAACAATAAATCGGCTATGCTATTTTAGAAAAACTTAATCATGAGTTAAGTAAAAGAACATAATAAATACAAATATATTAATTCATATTATATATTTGATGAATATCATGATGAGTGCAATGATATGAATGGAGTACATCATGGCCAATCTTTACGACTTAAAAAAATTTGACTTGAATTTACTGGTAATCTTCGAGTGCATTTACCAACATCTCAGCATTAGTAAGGCTGCAGAATCGCTATATATAACGCCCTCTGCGGTTAGTCAGTCCCTGCAGCGCTTACGTACGCAATTTAATGATCCTTTGTTTACTCGTGCCGGAAAAGGTATTACGCCAACGACTACTGGGTTAAATCTTCATCATCATCTTGAGAAAAACCTTAGAAACCTGGAACAAACAATAAATATCGTCAATAAATCTGAATTAAAGAAAAAATTTATAATTTATGGTCCACAATTCATCTCTGCGACAAACAGCAGCCTTTTGATCAATAGTCTGCGCCAGGATGCGGTTATCGACATTGAACATCATGACATTATGATGGCCGCAGAAAGCGCCGAAGATTTACTGGCTTACCGCAAAGCGGATCTCGTAGTGACATTGGCACCAGTTATCAGTCGTTCTGTGAGCTGCATCCCTTTTCAGTCAATTCGTAATACACTCATCTGTAGTACTACCCATCCGAGAATAAATGAACGGAGCACCCATGCACAAATTCTTGATGAAGAATTTACCTTTCTGATATCTAAAATCCCTGGATTAGAAGATTTCCAGATGGAAATAGAAGCACTCATGGCAAACCGTAAAATATCGTTTCGTAGTTCCTCTCTGTTTACCATTATTAATACAATTGCAGTTACCGATTTAATTGGTATTGTGCCTTACGAATTATACCGCAGTTATCATAAAATACTTCAGCTAAAACAAATAAAACTTGAACACCCGTTGCCTTCAAACACACTTTATATGTCCTATAATAAATCATCATTAAATAACCTTGCGTTCTCACGATTCATTGATCGTTTGAATGACAATTTATAATAAACATCTATCCGTTGGCAAAATGTTTTTCAATGAAAAATTCACAATGTAAATACATAAAATAATATATCTTATTTGAATTTATTTACTTTATAATTAAAAAACTATCGCATTATCTACCTGTCAGGTTCAGAGAGCATCTTTAGATGTCTATTTATAAAATTCCTCTTCCGCTCAATATTCTGGAAGCTGCACAAGAGCGTATTACCTGGACACTCAACACCCTACCCCGCGTTTGTGTCTCATTTTCTGGCGGTAAAGATTCAGGCTTAATGCTTCATCTAACCGCGAATCTGGCCAGAAAAATGGGCAAAAAAATATACGTTCTGTTTATCGACTGGGAAGCACAGTTTTCTTTAACTATTCACTATATTCAGTCCCTACGAGAGCAGTATGCAGATGTCATTGAAGAGTTTTATTGGGTAGCGCTGCCTCTTACGACGCAAAACTCTCTTTCTCAGTATCAACCCGAATGGCAATGCTGGGAACCTGATGTTGAATGGGTACGCCAGCCTCCGGAAGATGCAATAACCGATCCTGCTTATTTCCCGTTTTACCAGTCAGGCATGACTTTTGAACATTTCGTGCGTGAATTTGCCGAATGGTTTTCGCAAAAACGTCCGGCGGCGATGATGATCGGCATCCGGGCTGACGAGTCCTATAACCGTTTCGTTGCTATCGCCAGTTCGAATAAACAGCGTTTTGCCGACGATAAACCCTGGACTACGGCTGCACCAGGCGGTCATAGCTGGTACATTTACCCCATCTACGACTGGAAAGTGGCTGATATCTGGACCTGGTATGCAAATCATCAAAGTCTCTGCAACCCTCTGTATAACCTAATGTATCAGGCAGGCGTCCCTCTGCGTCACATGCGAATTTGCGAACCTTTTGGCCCGGAGCAACGACAGGGATTATGGCTCTATCACGTTATCGAACCGGATCGCTGGGCTGCTATGTGCGCACGAGTCAGCGGTGTAAAAAGCGGCGGCATTTACGCCGGACATGACAATCATTTCTATGGGCATCGGAAAATCCTCAAGCCAGAGCATTTAGACTGGCAAGAGTATGCATTATTGCTGCTCGATAGCATGCCGAAGAAAACAGCTGAGCATTACCGCAATAAAATCGCCATTTATTTGCACTGGTATCAGAAAAAAGGCATCGAGGTTCCACAAACCCAGCAAGGGGACATTGGCACGAAAGATATCCCCTCCTGGCGGCGAATATGCAAAGTTTTACTCAATAACGATTACTGGTGCCGGGCATTATCATTTAGTCCTACGAAAGCGAAGAACTATCAGCGTTATAACGAACGGATAAAAGGAAAACGTCAGGAATGGGGGATACTATGCAACAACGATTAACGCAGGATTTAACCCAATTTCTCGCCAGCTTGCCGGAAGACGATCGCATCAAAGCGATTAATGAAATCCGCATGGCGATCCATCAGGTTAGCCCCTTTCGTGAAGAGCCCGTGGATTGCGTTCTGTGGGTTAAAAATAGCCAGCTCGTGCCGAATGATTACAACCCCAATAATGTGGCACCACCAGAGAAAAAACTGCTGCAAAAATCCATTGAAATAGATGGCTTTACGCAACCCATTGTGGTCACGCATACAGATAAAAATGCTCTGGAAATTGTTGATGGTTTTCACCGCCATGAAATAGGTAAAGGCTTATCATCGTTAAAATTACGCTTAAAAGGTTATTTACCGGTGACCTGTCTTGAAGGTACGCGTAATCAACGCATCGCTGCAACAATTCGCCACAACCGCGCTCGTGGACGCCATCAAATCACCGCCATGTCAGAAATCGTCCGTGAACTCAGCCAGTTGGGATGGGACGACAATAAAATCGGCAAAGAGCTGGGAATGGACAGCGACGAGGTGCTGCGCCTGAAACAAATTAACGGCCTGCAAGAACTGTTTGCCGACCGTCAATATTCCCGCGCCTGGACAGTTAAATAACTACAACTGGCGCAGGCGTTCAGCTGCTGCCAACAACGTCGATTCCTTCTTGGCAAAACAGAGACGAATCAGTTTATGTGGGAAGGGATCGGCGCAAAACACCGACAGCGGAATCGCCGCTACACCGTGCTCCCGCGTCAGCCACTGGCAAAACTCAACATCATCCAGGGCAGAAACCGCGCTGTAATCCACCAGCAAAAAGTATGTTCCTTCGCACGGTAAAATCTCCAGCCGGCTTTCATTTAAGGCATTCACCAGAATATCGCGCTTCTGGCGATAAAAGTCCGGTAACGCAAGATAATGCTCAGGTTCTGCACGTAGCATATCCGCAAGCGCCAGCTGTGCCGGGGTATTCACCGAAAAGGTCAGATACTGATGTACCTTGCGAATTTCGGCACTGATGGGCGCTGGCGCAACGCAATAACCCACTTTCCAGCCGGTCATATGATAGGTCTTGCCAAATGAAGAAACTGCCACCGCCCGCTCACGCAACTGCGGATGCGCCAGCACGCTGGCATGGCCCTGCTGTGAAAAGTTGATGTGCTCGTAGACTTCATCGCTAATGACAAAAATCTCGTGCCCGGCAATTGCCTGCCACAAAGCGGCGAAATCAGCCTGCTGCCAGACAGTAGCACTGGGGTTATGTGGGGTGTTGAGGATCACCAGTCGGGTGCGCTCGCTTAACAATGCGGCAAACTCCTGCCAGTTAACGCGAAAATGCGGTGGTTGCAGTGCCATACGCTTCACTATTCCCCCAGAAAGCGCGATGGCGGGGGCGTAACTGTCATAGCTGGGATCAAAACAAATCACTTCATCGCCATTGCGCACCAATGCGGTAATCGCCGCGTATAACGCCTCCGTCGCCCCTGCCGTTACGGTGATATCGCTATCGGCATCTGGTTGATAGCCATACAAACGTTCCGTTTTCTGAGCAATCGCCTCGCGCAATGCCTGCACGCCGGTCATGGGCGCGTATTGGTTTGCCCCCTGGGCAACGTGGTACGCCAGCCGCTCCTGTAAATAGCGCGGACCATCAAAATCAGGAAAGCCTTGCGACAGGTTAATCGCCTGATGTTGCTGCGCCAGCGTGCTCATCTGGGTGAAAATAGTGGTGCCAAGTTGTGGAAGTTTGCTTTGTGGAATCAGAGGGTTATTTGTCATTTTTATTGTACCTGACGAAGTTGCGTGTTGAAGGCACTATAACACGATGCTAGTATTTGGCAATCAAGACGTTTAGATGTCTAAATAAAACAATAAGGACAACACAACATGCCTCACAATCCTATCCGCGTGGTCGTCGGCCCGGCTAACTACTTTTCTCATCCTGGAAGTTTCAATCACCTGCACGATTTTTTCACTGATGAACAACTTTCTCGCGCGGTGTGGATCTACGGCGAACGCGCCATTGCTGCGGCGCAAACCAAACTTCCGCCAGCGTTTGAACTGCGGGGGGCAAAGCATATTTTGTTTCGCGGTCATTGCAGCGAAAGCGATGTACAGCAACTGGCGGCTGAGTCCGGTGACGATCGCAGCGTAGTGATTGGCGTCGGCGGCGGCGCACTGCTCGACACCGCGAAAGCCCTCGCCCGCCGTCTCGGTCTGCCGTTTGTTGCCGTTCCGACGATCGCCGCTACCTGCGCCGCCTGGACACCGCTCTCCGTCTGGTATAACGATGCCGGACAGGCGCTGCATTATGAGATTTTCGACGACGCCAATTTTATGGTGCTGGTGGAACCGGAGATTATCCTCAATGCGCCGCAACAATATCTGCTGGCGGGGATCGGTGACACGCTGGCGAAATGGTATGAAGCGGTAGTACTGGCCCCGCAACCAGAAACGTTGCCGCTAACCGTGCGTCTGGGGATTAATAACGCGCAGGCCATTCGCGACGTCTTGTTAAACAGTAGCGAGCAGGCGCTTGCCGATCAGCAAAATCAGCAGTTAACACAATCATTTTGCGATGTGGTGGATGCCATTATTGCCGGAGGCGGAATGGTCGGTGGTCTGGGCGATCGTTTTACGCGTGTGGCGGCGGCTCATGCCGTGCATAACGGTCTGACTGTCCTGCCGCAAACCGAGAAGTTTCTCCACGGCACCAAAGTCGCCTACGGAATTCTGGTGCAAAGCGCCTTGCTGGGTCAGGATGATGTGCTCGCGCAATTAACTGGAGCGTATCAGCGTTTTCATCTGCCGACTACGCTGGCGGAGCTGGAAGTGGATATCAATAATCAGGCGGAGATCGACAAAGTGATTGCCCACACCTTACGTCCGGTGGAATCCATTCATTATCTGCCAGTCACGCTGACACCAGATACGTTGCGTGCAGCGTTCAAAAAAGTGGAATCGTTTAAAGCCTGACGTACAAATTTAGCAGCAGCGCGCGCCGCCTTTTCCACCGTAGCGCGCGTCCTGCCGCTCGCGGAAAAACTCCTCGTAGGTCATCGGCGTTTGATCGGGATGGTTAACCCGCATATGTTCGACATAGTTGTCGTAATCAGGCATACCAATCATCAGCTTCGCCGCCTGACCTAAATATTTTCCGGCTTTTGCCAGTGAATCAAACATCAATACCTCCGGTAATCAGGTTGCTGAAATATTGCCGGATACGGCGCGAACGCCTTATCCGGACTGGAATTGCTGAGAGTAAGGGGAACGCTCGGCACTATACCAACATCCCCCCTCACTCTGACTTTAGTGTGCGCCTTTCGCCTGCGCCACGATCTCTTCGACATTTTCCGGCATTGGCTCATACGGCGTTTCTTTCGCCGTCGGCTTCGGCTCTTTCAACGCCGCCAGTGCTGTCTTAATCGAGAACAGCGCCAGCACCACCACAACCACCATAAAGAAGATGGTCAACCCGGCATCCAGACGGTTGTTGAACACCAGTTGCGCCAGCTGTGACTCAGTATACTGCGACGGAATATTGCCGCTGTCGATCATTGCCTGGAACTTGTTAGCAATGGCCAGGAAGCCGACTTTCGCATCCGGGCTAAACGCTTTCTGCCAGCCTGCGGTCAGGGTACAAATCAGCAGCCAGGCCGTTGGTACCAGCGCCACCCAGGCGTAACGTTGACGTTTCATTTTGAACAACACTACGGCACAGAGCATCAGCGCCATCCCTGCCAGCATCTGGTTGGCAATACCAAACAGCGGCCACAGAGTGTTAATACCGCCCAGCGGATCGACCACGCCCTGATGCAAGAAGTAGCCCCACGCCAGCACGCACAGCGCCGTTGCCAGCAGGTTAGCAGGCAGTGAATCGGTCCGTTTCAGGCCCGGAGAAACCACGCCCAGCAGATCCTGCAACATAAAGCGCGCAGCACGCGTACCTGCATCTACTGCGGTCAGAATAAACAGTGCTTCAAACAGAATGGCGAAGTGATACCAGAACGCCACATCCATCATGCCGCCCAGCGCGCCGTGCAGAATGTAGGCCATCCCCACCGCCAACGTCGGCGCACCGCCCGCACGGGAAATGATCGACTGTTCACCCACTTCGCTGGCAATCTGGTTTAGCGTATCCGGGGTAATCGCAAAGCCCCAGCTACTCACCACCTGCGCGGCAGAAGCAACCACATCCGCCGTCCCTGCCGGAGCCAGCACCGCCATCGGGCTGTTCATGGCGAAGTACACACCCGGATCGATGATACAGGCGGAAACCAGCGCCATAATCGCCACGAAGGATTCCATCAACATCCCACCGTAGCCGATAAAGCACGCCTGCCCTTCGTTCGCCAGCATCTTCGGTGTAGTGCCGGAAGAGATCAGTGCATGGAAGCCAGACACCGCGCCACAGGCGATGGTGATAAACAGGAACGGGAACAGGTTCCCGGTCCATACCGGGCCAGTGCCATCGACAAATTTAGTTAGCGCAGGCATGGTCAGCGTCGGGCGCATAATCAAAATGCCTACCGCCAGACCGACGATAGTCCCGATTTTCAGGAAGGTAGAGAGATAGTCACGCGGGGCCAGCAGCAGCCACACCGGCAGCACCGCCGCCACGAAACCGTAACCCACCAGCATCCAGGTCAGCTGCACGCCGGTAAAGTCAAAGTACGGTGCCCAGGTCGGGCTTTCTGCCACCCAGCCGCCAGAGATAATGGCAAAAATCAGGAACACCAGGCCAATCACTGACACTTCGCCAATACGCCCTGGACGCAGATAGCGCAGGTAGATCCCCATAAACAGCGCCAGCGGAATGGTGAACGCAACGGTATACGTTCCCCACGGGCTATGAGTCAGGGCTTTCACCACGATCATCGCCAGCACGGCAAGGATAATGACCATGATCATAAAGCAGGCTACCAGCGCAATCACCCCGGCGGTTGGCCCCATCTCTTCTTTGACCAGCTCACCCAGCGAGCGACCGTCACGGCGCGTAGAAACAAACAGCACCATGAAATCCTGCACCGCACCGGCAAGAACCACCCCGGCGAGCAGCCAGATCATCCCTGGCAGGTAACCCATTTGCGCCGCCAGTACCGGCCCCACCAACGGGCCTGCTCCGGCAATGGCCGCAAAATGGTGACCGAACAGCACTTTCTTGTCCGTCGGCACATAGTCCAGCCCGTCGTTATGGCGCACCGCTGGCGTCATACGCGTCGGGTCAACCGCCAGCACATTTTTGGCGATATACAGACCATAAAAACGGTAAGCGATCAGATAGATACAGACCGACGCCACCACAATCCACAGCGCGTTGATCTGTTCCCCACGATTTAAAGCAATGTATCCCAGAGCAAATGCTCCCATTACAGAGAGCACTGTCCAGACGAGGTATTTCCCTGATTTGTTCATAGTTGTTATCCGTGTGCGTGTCCATAGAGATGTTACATTTTGTTTCTATAACATCTTTGTACAATTTAACAACACAGCAACCATGTAAATCGGAGTTGAAACCAATATTTAACTTCACAATGTTAACTCGATCACTCCGTTAACCGAGTTTTCCAACAATCTCATTTAATTCTGTCGGGCTCATCCCAAAACTGCCGTACCCAGCCGACAAGTGCAGCAACGCCGCCCCTGTTCATCGAAAACGACGATTTCCCAACTCTGATTTTGCCGCCCAAGATGCAACGGCTGGCAGACGCCGCGTACCTTGCCTTCAGACACCGGGCGATGATGGGTGGCGTTAAGTTCCGTGCCCACCACACACTGTCCGTCGCGGGTCATCATAAATCCGGCCATCGATCCCAGCGTTTCCGCCAGCGCCGCCGACGCGCCGCCATGCAGCAGGCCAAACGGCTGATGAGTACGGGTATCAACCGGCATTTCGGCTTCGAGTACATCATCGCCCAGACGGGTATACACAATTCCCAGATGCGCCACCATTGTGTTATCGCTGGTGGCGTTCAGCTCGTCGAGTGTTAAATGGCGTTTCCAGATCATGCTTATGCCCCCAGCGTTGAGCCGCCATCTACCACAATATCCTGTAGCGTGATATGGCTGGCGAGGTCAGAGGCGAGGAACAAAATCGTGTTGGCGATCTCTTGTGGACGGGCGATTTTCCCCAGCGGAATGCCAAGTTTAAACTGCTCGCCAAAGCCACGAATACGCTGCTCTTCGGCGTCATCGCTCACCCACAGCGTGCGTTGCATATCGGTGTCGGTGGAGCCCGGCGAAACCACATTACAGCGCACGCCACTACCCGCAAGTTCCAGCCCGACGCTCAACGCCAGGCTTTTCAGCGCCGCTTTCGACGCACCGTAAGCACTCATGCCAATACGCGGCGTGTGTGCGGCGTCGGACGCAACAGTAACAATCGCCCCGCCCCGCTGACGGCGAAACTGGTTCATGGTCTGTTGGAACAGGTTAAACGCACCGCCGACGTTAACCGCAAAAGTCTGCTGCCAGTCCTCCTTACTGAGCTGATCGGTCGCGCCCATGCGCAAAATTCCCGCCGCATTGACCAGCACGTCCAGTCGCTCCGTTTCAGCTAACAGTCGCTGACATACCTGCGCCACCTGCGCAGCATCGGCAACATCCATCACTTCGGTCGCAAAGGGATATTGCTCCTGAGCGAACACTTGATCAAAACCTGTGACTTTCGCTCCCGCTTCAACAAACGCCAGCGCCGTAGCGTAGCCGATACCTTTCCCCGCGCCAGTTACCCAGACATTTTTACCGCTGAAATCCATTATTTCACCTCGCGGGAGAGTAGCTTCCACCAGGCGTCGATGGTCGGGTTTTTCGCCAGCATGACAAAGTCGATATCGCCATGCACTTTGCGCCAGCGCGCCGCCAGCGCCATCATCCGCACCGAATCCAGACCGTAGTCGATCAGGTTGTCGTCATCGAACGGCTCATCGGACTCGTCCAGCAACGGCAGGATCACCTCACGCAGCGCCGCTTTGCTGGCGGGGATCGGTGCTGGCAGTAATTCTTCGGTCATCACCACCCGGCCAGAACGTCCGGCCACATATTTCAGCGACATCAAATGCTCGTCACGGCTGAAATCGGCCAGCGCATCCGCCACCATAAACGGTTTAATATCGCGCATAAATGCATCGGTTGCGGTGGTCATACAGCCAATGTGGGCATATACCCCGGTAATAATCAGCTGGTTACGTCCACTCTCTTTGAGCATTTGCTCCAGCGGAGAACGATGAAACGCGCTGTAGCGCCACTTCACCAGCACCGTGTCGTCGGCATCTGGCGTCAGGCGATCCACCACCTTTTGCTGTTCCGGTGAACGGGTCAGGCCCGGCCCCCACATATCATTCAACAGCGCCCGATCTTCATCGCTCTGCTCTTTCGGCTGGGCGGTGTAATAAACCGGAATATTGTGCTGTTTGCAGTAGTCGCGCAGCGCAGCAATATTCGCGATCACCTGCTCCATCATCGGGCAGTTCTCACCCCAGAAGCTGACAAAATAGTCCTGCATATCATGGATTAACAACGCGGCACGTTGCGGTTCAAAGGCCCAGTCGACTTTATTCTGGGGAATATCGTGAGACTCCGGCAGTGCGTAAGCCTGTAATTTTGGAATAGCCATCGTGTTCTCTCCTTCAGGCTGATGCGCGTGACGCCAGCCACTGACGTAATTGTTTTTTATCGACTTTCCCGACCGCCGTCAGCGGAAGTGAATCCACACACTCCACGCGATCCGGTAATTTAAATTCGGCAATACCCTGTTCACGCAGGAAACGACGCACCTGCACCGCGCGCAGCGGCTCTTTTATCACCAGATAAGCACAGCTTTTTTCGCCCATCAGCTCATCTTCCATGCTCACCAGTGCGGCGTAGATCACCGCCGGATGGCGCAGCAGCAGGTTTTCGATCTCTTCGGCAGCGATCTTCTCGCCGCCACGGTTGATCTGATCTTTCTCGCGCCCCTGCACGGTGATGTAACCCTCTGGATCAATAGAGATCAGATCGCCGGAACAGTAAAAACCGTTGGCATCAAAGGCGCTGGCATTGTGCTGTGGGCTTTTGTAATAGCCGCGGAAGGTGTACGGACCGCGCGTCATCAGGCGTCCAACTTCCCCTTGCGGCAGTGGATTTCCTTCAGCATCAGCAACCCATACTTCATCGTCCGGACACATTGGGTAACCCTGGGTATGGATAATTTTCTCCGCGCTATCATCTAGACGGGTGTAGTTCACCAGCCCTTCCGCCATGCCAAACACCTGCTGCAACTGGCAGCCAATCTCAGCGGGAATACGCGCCGCAAGTGTGGCAGAAAGACGTGCGCCGCCGACCTGTAACAGTTTCAGCGAGGCAAGCTGCGCCCGGCTTTCGCCTTCGGCCAGTGCCTGCAACCACAGGCTGACTGCTGGCGGCACCAGCGCGGTGACGTTCACCTGATGTTTTTCAATCAATGGGAAGCAAAGCGTGGCGCTGGGATCGGCCGCCAGAACCACAGTGCCGCCAGCGAGAAATACCCCCAGCGATCCAGGCGAACTCATGGCGTAGTTATGAGCCGCCGGGATCGCGCACAGGTAGCGCGTCTGTTGTGTAAACTGACAAATCTCGACGCTACGACGCACGCTGTAGTAGTAGTCGTTATGAGTGCGCGGGATCAGTTTCGGTGTGCCGGTGGTACCGCCGGAAAGCTGGAAATAGGCCACTTCATCAGCAGGTGATGGCGTGGCAGTAAAATCCTCAGCCGGATGGTTAATCGCATCCTGCAAGTTATGCTCACCGCTGTCGTTGTGCAGTTGCACCACGCGAATTGAGGAATGTTCTGTGACGAAAGTATTGAGGAAATCATCTCCGCTAAACAGCGCATGTTGGCGATCGGCAATCAGCAATGCGGGTTCAATCTGGCTGGCATAGGCGTTCAGTTCACTACGCTGATGGCTGAACAGCGCCAGCACCGGCGCAACGCCCAGTTTCAGCAGCGCGAAAAAGGTAATGTAAAGTTCAGCGATGTTACCCAGTTGTACCAGCGCGGTTTCACCAGGTTTAATGCCCTGACGGCGCAAACTACACGCGAGGTTATCCGCCGCCTGATTCAGCTCCCGATAACTCAACTGCCGCTCGCCGTCGATAACCGCGATGCTGTCACTCGCAGCATGTCGTGTCAGAATGTCGGTCAGCGGCAAATCCTGCCAGTAGCCTTTTTCCCGATAGCGACGGGCAAACTCTTCCGGCCAGCGGGTAAATGGAATGCTCATCCTCGCTCCTTAATGCAATCCAAAAACGTTCAACATGGTAGAAAGTTTGACGCCTGTTTCGCGCCACTCACCCAACGGTGACGACGCAGGCACAATCCCCGCTCCGGCAAACAGACGCACCTGATTTTCCCGCAGCTTCGCGCAGCGGATGGTCACCACCCACTCGCCGTTACCTTCGCTGTCACACCAACCCACAATGCCGCCAAACAGTTCGCGGTCGAACGGCTCCAGTTCAGCAATAACCTGGGTCGCGGCCTGATGCGGGAAACCGCTCAGCGCGGGGGTCGGATGCAGCAGACAGGCCAGCGTCAGTGCGTTTTCTTGCGAATTCGCTTTACCTTCAAAGGGAGTTGCGAGATGCCACAGCGTCGGCGTGGTGATCAGCTGTGGAGAGGAGGGAACGTGTAACTCACTACTGCGTTCGCGCAGTACCTCTTTCATCGCCTGAGTCACCAGTTCATGTTCATGGCGATCTTTTTCTGACGCCAGCAGACGATTACCCGCTTCGCGATCGAGCACTTCATCCGGCTGACGACGCGCGGAACCGGCTAACGGAATGGAGCTAAAACGCTCGCCGTCTTTACGTAGCAGCAGTTCCGGGCTGGCCCCCAGCAGGACGCCACCATCAGCCAGCGGGACATGGAAGTTGTAACTAACCGGGTTTTGCGCAATCAACCGTTCCAGCAATACGCCACTATCAATGGCGGCGTCAGTGGTGATATCAATCAACCGTGACAACACCACTTTGTCGACCTGCGGCGTGGCGGTAAGTGCGGCAGCGCGAGCAACCATCTGTTCAAACGTGGTTTGTTCCGGAATTGCCTGACGTTCCACCACGTTCAGCGACTGGCTGCGGGTGAAACGGCGTGCGGAAGCTTGTTTTTCCTGACGGGAGAACGACTGCCAGGATTCAGGAATATACAGCGATGAAGGCTGACGTGGATCGAAGGGAATCGCCCCGACCATCACCGGATTTTTGATGCCCTGCGCTTTGGCATCGGCAAACAGCGCGGCGAGTTTTTGCTGGAAGGGACTGTCGGGCGAATCCCCGTTCACAGCCGGTTCATCGAAGCGGGCGAAACATCCTGACGTCGTAAAACTGCGGTACGGCGACATAAAGAAAAAGCGATTGGGCGCAAGTGTTGCCATGGTCTGCTGTACTTCCTCAGCCAGTGACGTATCCATATCATCCTCCACAAAATGATAAAGGCTTTAATAATGATTATCATTTATATTTTCGGTCGCTAACCTAAAAGCAAACGCGCACTATGTCAACTCTTGAGGTAACGCAATCTGCAACTCGGGGTTGCATCTGGTTGTGGTTACAATGAAAATGAGAAGCATTAACTTCATTAATAACAGGAAGCTGATTTGTGAGAATCGCCCCGCTCTACCGCAACGCCCTTCTATTAACAGGACTTTTGCTTTCAGGAATAGCCGCAGTTCAGGCCGCCGACTGGCCGCGTCAGATTACGGACAGCCGGGGCACTCATACCCTGGAAAGCCAGCCGCAGCGTATTGTTTCTACCAGCGTCACCCTGACTGGCTCACTGCTGGCGATTGATGCTCCGGTGATCGCCAGCGGCGCGACCACGCCAAATAACCGCGTCGCGGACGACCAAGGATTCTTGCGCCAGTGGAGCGATGTGGCGAAAGAACGCAAACTGCAACGACTCTATATCGGCGAACCGAGTGCAGAAGCCGTTGCCGCGCAAATGCCGGATCTGATTTTAATTAGCGCAACTGGCGGGGATTCGGCGCTGGCGCTGTATGATCAGCTTTCTACCATCGCCCCGACATTAATCATCAATTACGACGACAAAAGCTGGCAGTCGCTGCTAACGCAGCTTGGCGAAATTACCGGGCATGAGAAACAAGCGGCAGAGCGGATTGCACAGTTTGATAAGCAACTGGCAGCGGCGAAAGAGCAAATCAAATTACCGCCGCAGCCGGTCACTGCCATTGTCTATACCGCCGCTGCACACAGTGCCAATCTCTGGACGCCGGAATCAGCACAAGGGCAGATGCTGGAACAACTCGGCTTTACGTTGGCGAAGTTGCCCGCAGGCTTAAACGCCAGCCAAAGCCAGGGCAAACGCCATGACATCATTCAGCTTGGTGGAGAAAATCTGGCTGCAGGGTTAAATGGCGAGTCACTATTCCTGTTCGCCGGTGATCATAAAGACGCCGATGCTATTTATGCTAATCCGCTGCTCGCGCACCTGCCCGCAGTACAAAACAAGCAGGTTTATGCGCTGGGAACCGAGACGTTCCGCCTGGATTACTACAGCGCCATGCAAGTGCTGGAACGACTTAAGGCGCTGTTTTAAGCATTAACTGTCGGACGCTGTCACCTGCGGCGGCGTCTGGCGAAAACGCCGCAACTCCACCAGCACCAGCAACAACAACACGCCGATAATCAACAAACCAAAACCGCTCGCGCTTGCGGAAGCAACCGGTGTCATTATCGCTCCCAAACCGCCCAGCAGCGCCGCGCCTATGGCATCGCCGGTCACGTTTTGCGCCGTCCACAAACCGTTAATCCGCCCTAACATCGCTTCCGGGGTTTGCGTTTGCAGCATTGTATATTGCAGCAACGAACTAACCGCGCTCAGCCAGCCGAACAGCGCCAGACAAACCACGCCTAAAATCCACATCGGCATCAGGCCAAACAGACCAATGGCGAGGAACGATCCCAGCGTGGAGAGCAGCATCAATAACCCTGGTCGCGCGCTATGTGCCAGCTTCCCACTGGTTAACGCGCCAATAGCCGCGCCGAGCGGGATCGCCGCATAGAGAAAACCAATCTGTGCCGCCGACATCTGCCAGTTGGTAGCCAGCGCCGGATACAGTACCCGCACCGCGCTCGCCATCGTCAATAAACCACCCAGCAGCGCAATCCCTCCCACCAGCGGGCTGGCGAGCAGAAAACGAAATCCTGCCAGTAATGATTTCAACGGATGCTCACGCGGCTGCGGTGGCGGTGGCAACGCCGGAAGGCTTAACAACGGTAGCAAGGTAATAAACGTGCCCGCCGCCGCCAGCCCGTAGTTCCAGGCTACGCCTCCGGTCGCCAGCAATAAACCGCCAATCATGGGCGAAATCACCGACCCCAGACGCACGGTCAACATGGTGATCGCCCCGGCCTGCATTAAGTTTTCACGCCCTACCAGTGCAGGTGTCGCCGCCAGTAGCGCCGTAACGCCAAGCGATGCGAAAAAACCATCCCATAAACCAAGTAAATAGATTGCCAATAGAGATGGCTCCGGCAGCAGCGCGTTCAGGCACAGTCCAATGAAGCCAATGCCACAGGTGCCGCGCGCCAGCAAAATCACTTTTTTGCGCTCATAGCGATCCGCCAGCACACCGCCGACCATCAGGCCAATAAACATCGCGCCGCCGGTCAGCGTCACCGAAAGCCCCACCTGCCAGGTAGAATGCGTCATCATCTGGATCTGCACCGGCACCGCGACGCCGAGCAAACCCAGAGACACAATTGAGATAAAACGAGCGAGGAATACTGCGCGAAACGCCGGGTGCGTTTTCAACAGGCTGAGGTTAAGCAGCCAGGATTGTTTATTCATTACAATGCCTTGCCATCAAATATTTTAAATACCTATTCTTAGGCTGCACATGCTAACATATCCAAATAAGATCGATAACGATAATTAATTTCATTATCATGGAAGTTCGTATGTCTGGTTCTGTTGCCGTGACACGCGCCATTGCCGTGCCCGGATTGCTGTTATTACTGATTATCGCGACGGCATTAAGCCTGCTCATTGGGGCAAAATCACTCCCCGCTTCCGTAGTGCTGGAGGCCTTCTCCGGCACCTGTCAGAGCGCCGACTGCACCATCGTGCTCGACGCGCGACTGCCGCGCACCCTTGCCGGTTTACTGGCCGGCGGTGCGCTTGGGCTTGCCGGGGCGTTAATGCAAACCCTCACCCGAAACCCACTTGCCGACCCCGGCTTGCTTGGCGTGAACGCCGGAGCCAGCTTTGCCATTGTGCTGGGAGCTGCGCTGTTTGGTTACTCATCCGCGCAGGAACAACTGGCGATGGCCTTCGCCGGGGCGCTGGTGGCCTCGTTGATTGTTGCCTTTACCGGCAGCCAGGGCGGCGGGCAGTTAAGTCCGGTGCGTTTAACCCTGGCGGGCGTGGCGCTGGCGGCGGTGCTGGAAGGGCTGACCAGCGGCATCGCCCTGCTTAATCCTGACGTCTACGATCAACTGCGTTTCTGGCAAGCCGGTTCGCTGGATATTCGCAATCTACATACCTTAAAAGTGGTGCTGATCCCGGTGCTGATCGCCGGAGCAACTGCGCTATTACTGAGTCGCGCGCTGAACAGTTTGAGCCTCGGCAGTGACACCGCGACGGCGCTGGGCAGTCGCGTGGCGCGCACACAGTTGATTGGTCTGCTGGCGATTACCGTGCTTTGTGGTAGTGCGACGGCGGTAGTTGGCCCGATTGCCTTTATTGGCCTGATGATGCCGCATATGGCGCGTTGGCTGGTAGGTGCCGATCATCGCTGGTCGCTGCCCGTCACGCTACTCGCTACCCCTGCCCTGCTGCTGTTTGCCGATATCATCGGGCGGGTGATTGTGCCCGGCGAACTGCGCGTTTCCGTGGTCAGTGCCTTTATTGGTGCTCCGGTGCTGATCTTCCTCGTGCGACGTAAAACACGAGGTGGCGCATGATTTACGTCTCTCGCCGATTAATCATCACCTGCTTACTGCTGATTACCGCCTGCGTGGTGGCGAGTGTCTGGGGATTACGCAGCGGTGCCGTGACGCTGGAAACCTCGCAGGTATTCGCCGCGTTGATGGGCGATGCGCCGCGCAGTATGACGATGGTGGTCACCGAATGGCGTTTACCACGCGTGCTGATGGCGCTGTTGATTGGCGCGGCACTGGGCGTCAGCGGCGCGATTTTTCAGTCGCTGATGCGTAACCCGCTCGGCAGCCCTGACGTAATGGGCTTTAACACCGGGGCGTGGAGCGGCGTGCTGGTGGCGATGGTGCTGTTTGGTCAGGACCTGACGGCTATCGCGCTGGCAGCAATGATGGGCGGCATTGTCACTTCGCTGTTGGTCTGGCTGCTCGCCTGGCGTAACGGTATCGATACCTTTCGGTTGATTATCATCGGTATCGGTGTTCGTGCCATGCTGGTGGCCTTTAATACCTGGCTGTTGCTGAAAGCGTCTTTAGAAACGGCGCTAACAGCGGGTTTGTGGAATGCCGGATCGCTCAACGGCCTGACGTGGGCAAAAACCTCGCCTTCCGCACCCATCATTATATTGATGCTCATTGCCGCCGCCTTACTGGTGCGGCGAATGCGCTTGCTGGAAATGGGCGATGATACCGCGTGTGCGCTGGGCGTCAGCGTCGAACGCTCGCGTCTGTTAATGATGCTGGTGGCGGTGGTGCTTACCGCTGCGGCAACAGCGCTTGCCGGGCCGATTTCCTTTATTGCTTTAGTCGCGCCGCACATTGCCCGACGCATTAGCGGCACCGCTCGCTGGGGGCTGACCCAGGCGGCGCTGTGCGGGGCGCTGTTACTGCTGGCAGCCGATCTCTGCGCTCAGCAACTGTTTATGCCGTATCAACTTCCGGTTGGCGTCGTTACCGTCAGCCTCGGCGGTATTTACCTTATCGTCTTGTTAATTCAGGAGTCTCGCAAAAAATGACCGAATCAGTAGCCCGTTTGCGCGGCGAACAGTTAACCCTCGGATATGGCAAATATACCGTTGCGGAAAATCTGACTGTAGAAATACCTGATGGTCACTTCACGGCGATTATCGGGCCAAATGGCTGCGGTAAATCCACGTTACTGCGTACCTTAAGCCGCCTGATAACGCCTGCTCACGGGCATGTCTGGCTGGATGGCGAGCACATTCAACATTACGCCAGTAAAGAGGTTGCACGCCGGATTGGTCTGTTGGCGCAAAATGCTACCACACCGGGAGATATCACCGTGCAGGAGCTGGTAGCGCGTGGGCGTTACCCGCATCAACCGCTGTTTACCCGCTGGCGCAAAGAAGATGAAGAAGCGGTAACGAAAGCGATGCAAGCCACGGGAATAACTCATCTGGCGGATCAAAGCGTGGATACCCTTTCTGGCGGACAACGCCAGCGGGCGTGGATCGCGATGGTGCTGGCCCAGGAAACGGCAATTATGCTGCTCGACGAACCCACGACCTGGCTGGATATCAGTCATCAGATTGATTTGCTGGAGTTGTTAAGCGAGCTGAACCGCGAGAAAGGCTATACCCTGGCGGCGGTGCTGCACGATCTTAATCAGGCCTGTCGTTACGCCAGCCATTTGATTGCATTGCGGGAAGGGAAAATTGTTGCTCAGGGAGCGCCGAAGGAGATTGTCACTGCTGAATTGATCGAGCGCATTTATGGTCTGCGCTGCATGATTATTGACGATCCAGTTGCCGGAACGCCGCTCGTGGTGCCGCTCGGACGAACGGCACCTTCAACCGCGAAGATTTAAACTAAGTGGTCTGCCATCATGGCATCCTGTTTTCTGGATGCCATCGCATGGCGCAACAGCACGCCACCACAAGCCACCATACCGCCGATCAACGCGGAAAGGATCACAATAATCGCTTTGCCCGGACCGTCTTTTTTCACCGGCAAAGTCGGACGCAACTGATATTTAAACGGCGTAAAATCAACATCGTTGACATTTGCTTTTGTTAATTGCTCGACAAGATACTGACGATTACGTAATTCACCATTCAGTTCCGCAACATCGGTGACCGCTTTTTCAATTTCCAGTTTGCGTTCAATACCGTCTGCGCCGAGAGAAATAGAAAAATCAGGGTCATCTTTTACTGCCTGACCATTACTGTAAACAGGTTTTTTAATGCCTGCTGCATTAGCAATATCGAGTGAATAATTGAGACGCTGAATGTTTGCATCAAGTTGGTTTTTCGTTTTAATGCGATCCTGCGCCAGCTTTTCTTTTTCAAACTGGGTTTTGATTTCCAGTTTATTACGGACGTTTTCTATCGACTCTTTCACCACCAACGCAGAGATATAATCGATATACCCGGCCAACACTTTCTGTGCCTCTTCACTGGTGGGTGCGGTGAAACTTAGCGTCCAGGAAGTATATAACGCGGACGGCTCATTTTTCTTACTGGCGTTGTCATCAACCGCTTTCATCTTCTCGCTCAATGTGACAATAGCCCGATGCAACTCCTGTTCATCAATTTTCGCCTCTTTCAATTGGTTCATAACATACGGGGATGAACGAAGATAATCTTCCAACAAACTAATGGACTGAAACTTCTTGATAAACAGGTTAAATGCTTCTGTACGATCAATTTTGATATCCAGATCCAGTACCCGAAGGTTAGTAAATGTTTTCTCCAGATCTTGCCATTGAACAGGTTCTGCCGGCGTTACAACCGCCGCACTGGTCCATTTTTGCGGTAGGATAAATGACACCAGCAACCCGATACAGGCAAAGGCAAAAACGACAGCCATGATCTGTTTTTTTGCGTGCCATAAAACTTCGATAAGATTAAGTAAATCAATTTCATTATTACTGGCTGGCGCCAGATGATAATCGGGAAAATGCGAGTCGCTTTCCTGCTTAATATTCAGTGTTGACATACGGTATAACCTGAAAATGAGTCCAATGAGGGTAAATTTCCACGGCGCACACTTTACCAGTTGGTGAGAATTATCCGAAGCTGAACTTTGTAAATTCCACGCAGCAAACGCAATGTTTGGCGCATTTTCAGACAAACCACTCAGCAAATATTAATACAACAAATAACAAAATCCATAATTATTTATCGTAATTATGGATTTGCATTTAAGATAAAGTTATTTATTTAGAGCAGCACGAATAATTGGTCCAATTTTTTCAAATGCTATTGGAGAAATAATATCCACATGCGCGCAATCCTGGCGATAAATATCCAGCTCAGCTATCCACGGCGACCAGGCGCGTTCGGGGCTCATACTTTCCTGAAGTGTACACTCCGCAACAAACAGCGTCGCTTTGCCATCAAACGGTACGCTATGGGCGGTGGTTAACAAGCGCACAGCATCAGCGTAGTTGCCTTCAATGGTGGTAAACAACTCCGTTGAAGTACTTCCCTGCTGTGCCGCCAGGAAGGCCTCGCGTTCGCGGTTAATCTCCGCCAGCACTTCCGGATCCAGACCATTAGCTTCTTTTTCCTGCCAGTTTTGCGTTTCTGGCGGCCAGGTATCCAGCAAACCTAGAAATGCCACTTGTTCGCCACGGGTACGCAGTCGCGCCGCAATGCCCTGCGCCAGCGTCCCCCCCAGCGAATACCCCAGTAGGTAATAAGGACCGTGCGGTTGTTGTGCCAGCAACGTTGCCAGATGCGCTTCGCAGACTTCATTCAGGTTCGTCGCTGTCTGCATGGGGCCATAAGGGCGCGGCGACTGAATGCCGATAATCGACCATTGTGGATCGAGATAACGCGAGAGCACGCTAAACTGCCAGGCAAAACCGGATGCCGGATGGAAACAAAACAGCGTCGGGCCATTACCTTCACGCAACGGCAGAATGGTTTCGAATCCCATGCGCCGGGAGCTGTCTTCTTCACCATCAATAATCGTTGCCAGTTTGGCGACGGTTGACGCGACCATCACCTGCCCCGGCGTCACCTGACGAGCAAACTGTCGACTTAACTGCGCTGCCAGTTTCATTGCCAGTAGCGAATGACCGCCAAGCGCAAAGAAATCAGCATCGGCATCCTGCACGTCACAACCCAGTAACGACGAGAATGCCGCGGCGATAATCGTTTCACTGCCCGCTTTCGGCGCACGCCCAGGCGCTTGAGCCTTCAGTTCAGGCAATGGTAAGGCTTTGCGATCCAGCTTGCCGTTGGCGCTAAGTGGTAACTGTGGAAGTTGCAGCAGAACCACCGGTACCATATGTGGTGGCAATGTTTCACGAAGCTGCGCCTGTAATGCGCTGGTATCCAACGGCAGACCTGATTGCGACACCAGATAGCCCACCAACTGACGCGCATCACCACCAGTGGCTGCCGCCTGGTTAATCACACAGGCGTGGGTAACGGCTTGTTCGACATCCGGCAGCGCCTGCATCACGCGATCAATTTCGCCCAGTTCGATACGCTGCCCGCGAATTTTTAGCTGATCGTCACTGCGCCCGAGGTACTCCACTGCGCCGTTATCCAGCCAGCGGGCCACATCGCCGGTACGGTACATCCGTTCACCTGGGGCAAAAGGATCGGCAATAAAGCGGCTGGCGGTCAGATCGGGTCGTCCAAGATACCCCTGCGCCAGTTGAATACCGGTGAGATAGAGATCTCCCGCCACACCCGGCGGCACCGGATGCATCATCGCATCAAGAATACGCAGACCCGTATTCCATACCGGATAACCAATCGGCACACTGCTGCCGCGCACCTCTGCCAGTTCCTCGCCAAAAGCCGGATACCAGCTGACATCTACCGCCGCTTCCGTCGGGCCATATAGATTATGCAACGGCACGCTGGTTAACTGTTGCCATTCGCGGCATAAATCGGCCGGTAAGGCTTCACCACTACAGAAAACCTGTTTCAACGTCGCGCAACTCTGGCGAGCGGTTTGCGGCGTCAGCGAGGCAACAAATGCCGCCAGCATCGACGGCACAAAGTGCGTGGTCGTTACGCCATATTCGGCAAAGAATTGCTGCATAGCGAGCGGGTCGCGGTGCGCTTCCGGTTCAGCCATCACTAGTTTAGCCCCGGCAATAAACGGCCAGAAAAACTCCCACACCGAGACATCAAAACTGCACGGCGTTTTTTGGGCAACGACATCTTCGCCTGTAAGCGGATAATGATTTTGCATCCAAAGCAGGCGGTTGACGATAGCCGTCTGCCCGACCATTACCCCTTTCGGCCTGCCGGTGGAGCCAGAGGTAAAGATGATATAAGCCGTGTGATGCGGTTGTGAAAGTTGCAGCGGCGCACTGCCCTGTGCGGTAAGCGGGGCGTTATAGCAAAGGCTGGTTAAATCAGGAACATCGGCAAAGCGCGGCAGTTGATCGTCGGTGGTGATTAACAGTGACGGACGCGCATCTTCCAGCATCATCTTCAGGCGATCGTCCGGATAGCCGGTATCCAGCGGTAACCAGGCCGCACCTGCTTCAACAATCGCATGTAGCGCCAGGGTCAAAAAGACCGAGCGCGGTAGTGCCACCGCCACGCTGTCGCCCGGTTTAACGCCGCGCTCACGCAGCAGATTCGCCAGCGCTACCACCTGCTCGCGCATTTCCCGATAGCTGAACTGGTAACGCGCATCTGCCAGCGCCGGAGAATCCGGTGTTTTTGCCGCTTGTTCTGCCACCAGCGCGCTAAGCGTGGTTTCTGGAATCTCAACCTGAGTGGCGTTGATCTGCGCCAGCTGCGCATACTCACCTGCCAGCATAATATCGACATCGCCGCACAACAGCGCCGGATCCGCGGCGAACTGGGCAATCAGCATTTTCAGGCGTTCAGCATGCTGGATTAACGTTGGCTCATCGTAACGCTGTTTATTGGCGAGGATCTCAATACTCAAATCACCGTGTTCATCCGGGAACAGGGCCAGTTCAAGGTCATTAACCGGACCGGTTGCCAGGGTATGGGTTTGCGCCTGAACACCAGGAATATCCAGTTGGTAATCAAATACCTTGATATTGAGTACCGGACCAAACAGCGGTTCATCACCTGCCGCTCGCCCGCTGTCACGGACAATTTGTTCGGCATCGTAACGTTGATGACGACGCATTTTTTTCAGTTGTGCTGCCAGTCGGGTTGCCAGTTTCGGCAGCGTTTCTTGCGCCGCAATGTGAATACCCAACGGCAAAACGTTGAGCACGGGTCCGGTAGCCGTCAGCGCCGCCGAGCCCAGTCGACGCATAAAGATAAATCCGGCGGCGTAGTCCATACGATTGCACAATCGCCCCAGCCACAAGGCTGCCAGCGCAAGGGCTAAATCGGTACGCTGCACACCTGAAAGTTGCGTAGCCAACTGGCGGAATTCCCCGTCGGTAAATTCCAGCTTCAGGCGCAGAATATCTGCCGAGGCGCTGCGCCCCGGTAAAGGTGCCGGAGAAAGTGACGCGGGCGGCGGCAGTTGACGACGCTGTTCTGCCCAGAATGCCGCATCACGCTGCCAGGCTTCGCTTTCGCGGTATTGCTGGTACTCTTCCACTACATCAGCGAAAGGCGTAAACGGCGAAGCAGGCGTTGGTTCGCCACGCAGCCATGCGCAGTAAATATTGGCGATCTGGCGGGTAATGGCCGGGAAACTGAAGCCATCGACCAGCAAATGGTGGTAACGCTGATACCAGTACCAGCGGTTATCTGCCACCTGTATCAGCTGATGAAAGACCAGTGGTTTACCGCTATCGACGCGCAGATCTTGTTGCAAATCCGCCTGCATTAATGCCTGCGCAGTACCGTGCGGATCAATGTTGGTTCGCAGGTCGATAATTTCTGGCAGTTCGAACGTCAGCGCATCATCGACCCACTGCCAGACTTCGCCGTTATCTTCCGTAAAACGCATCCGCAACGTATCTGCTTGCGCTAGTCCGGCAACCACCGCGCGGGCCAGTAATGGCGCATCAACATCTCCAGTTAACTCAACGTAATGCGCCACGCTCCAGGCGGAGGGTAAATCCGACAGTTTTTCTGCCATCCAGATGCCGGGCTGTGCAGCGACCAAAGGTAAATGCTGGCTCATTGCGCCTCCTGCAACTGGGTGAAATTCGCCGGTGTCAGAGTACGCCAGTGGGCTTCCAACCACTGCTGGCAGGACTCTTGTGACTGCGGCTGACACACAATGGCCCAGCCTGCCGGTAAGGCGCATTGTTGCGGCCACAGACTGAATTGCCCCTGCGCATTGCGCAAAATGTAAAACGCTCCCTGTGGATCATCGAAGGGATTACTGAATGCCATATTCAACTCCTGTCATGGAAAAGTGGTTGCCAGAGGTCGATTAGCCCCTGCATCAAGCCACCGCGCCAACAAAGCGCATCATGTCCGCCGTCAACCTGACGCCAGAAAATGGATTCTTTTATGGGGTGTAATTGCGCATACAGCGCCTGATTGGCCCGCATAATCATCGGCTCGCGAATACCCGCTTCCAGCACAATGCGCAGACCTTCGGCGCTAACTTCACCAGCTTTAAGCTTTTCAAGTAACACGCCCTCTTGCTGCCCGCCCCGATGCGGCCACCAGTACGATCCTGACTGGCTTAATACACAGCCAAAGCGTTCAGGCCAGTGCAGTCCGGCATACAGCGCGGAAAGCCCACCAAAACTCTGCCCGGCGACCACGGTGCGATCGGCGCGATCGCTAAAAGGGGCAATAGCTTTCACCAGGGGTAATAACTCTTGCTGTACTGCCAGCCAGAAATCGGCATTACACGGCAGTTCGTGGGCGCGGTGCGTGGTGTCGATAGCGTCGATCAACACATACACGGCGGGAGGAAGTTGCTGACGATGGGTCAGCGAAGTCAGCACAGGCCAGACGGGCATACTCTGCGCCCAAAATTCGCCATCGAGCAAAACTGCCAGCGGGCGTTCTTCTGCTGGTACATCACCGGTGGTAAAAATCCATACACGCCGTGAATTTTTCAACCGTTCACTTTTCCAGATAATTTCTTTGGCAGGCGTTTCTGGCGCTTGCGGACAATCCCAACCAGGTTGCACGGGCGCTTGCGGCATTTCGAGTGCAGAAACAGCGTGCCCTCGCCCGCCTTTCCAGCTTTGTGGATTCAGCGGATCGGCTATCGCCTGGGGGAGTAATTTTTGCCATCCCTCGCGTAACTCGAGGCGATCAGGGGATGGTGCAGAAAAAATGTCATCGCGTTCGGTGGGAATAAAGCAGTAGCTGCCGCGCCATTCGGCATTGAGTTGTGTCGTCCACTGCCAGACGTTGGTACCTGCAATTCGCTGCATCGACTGGGGCTGGCTGTTCTGATGGTGATCGGTCACACCCGTGATGTAGACCCATACGCGCTTTATCGTCGAGTATTCTTCAGAACCTTGGGGATCACGCCACCGGAAAGTGACCTCAAACATTTCGTCATTCAGACGCTGCCATTCCGGGCCATGTTTCGACTGCCACCAGCTCTCACTTCCTACTTTTAACGCCGTCACACCATAACCCCATGTTTCCTGTGCAATTTTTCATTGATTGCAGAAATATATTGATAATATTATTGATAACTATTTGCATTTGCAATAGCGTAATGGCGCGCCGTGGGAAGCGCGGACATTAATTAACCAACTGCACTGCGTGTCTTTCAGGATCAAAGGTTTTCGCGGTAGCGGGATGCGTCGTGTTGATGACGACCATGCCCGACAGTTGCAATTCGTGGCAAAAATGCAGGAATAAAACAATGAACAAGAAGATTCATTCCCTGGCCTTGTTGGTCAATCTGGGGATTTATGGGGTAGCGCAGGCACAAGAGCCGACCGATACTCCTGTTTCACATGACGATACCATTGTCGTTACCGCCGCCGAGCAGAACTTGCAGGCGCCTGGCGTTTCGACCATCACCGCAGATGAAATCCGCAAAAACCCCGTCGCCCGCGATGTGTCGGAGATTATCCGTACCATGCCAGGCGTTAACCTGACCGGTAACTCCACCAGTGGTCAGCGTGGTAATAACCGCCAGATTGATATTCGCGGCATGGGGCCGGAAAACACGCTGATTTTGATTGACGGCAAGCCAGTCAGCAGCCGTAACTCGGTGCGTCAGGGCTGGCGTGGCGAGCGCGATACCCGTGGTGATACTTCCTGGGTGCCGCCTGAAATGATTGAACGTATTGAAGTTCTGCGTGGTCCGGCAGCTGCGCGTTATGGCAACGGCGCGGCGGGCGGCGTGGTTAACATCATTACCAAAAAAGGCAGCGGCGAATGGCACGGCTCCTGGGATGCTTATTTCAATGCACCAGAACATAAAGAGGAAGGTGCCACCAAACGTACCAACTTCAGCCTGACCGGTCCGCTGGGCGATGAATTCAGCTTCCGTTTATATGGCAACCTCGACAAAACTCAAGCTGACGCGTGGGATATTAACCGGGGGCATCAGTCCGCGCGTGCCGGTACATATGCGGATACGCTGCCCGCCGGGCGCGAAGGGGTGATCAACAAGGATATTAATGGCGTAGTTCGCTGGGACTTCGCGCCTCTGCAATCACTTGAACTGGAAGCAGGCTACAGCCGCCAGGGCAACCTGTATGCGGGCGACACACAGAACACCAACTCCGATTCCTATACCCGCTCAAAATATGGTGATGAAACTAACCGCTTGTATCGCCAGAACTACTCGCTGACCTGGAACGGCGGCTGGGATAACGGTGTGACCACCAGCAACTGGGTACAGTACGAACACACGCGTAACTCGCGTATTCCGGAAGGTCTGGCGGGCGGCACCGAAGGGAAATTTAACGAAAAAGCGACACAGGATTTCGTCGATATCGATCTTGATGACGTGATGTTGCACAGCGAAGTTAACCTGCCGATTGATTTCCTCGTTAACCAAACGCTGACGCTGGGTACGGAGTGGAATCAGCAGCGGATGAAGGACTTGAGTTCCAACACCCAGGCGCTGACCGGAACGAATACCGGTGGTGCTATTGATGGCGTGAGCGCCACCGACCGTAGCCCATATTCAAAAGCAGAAATTTTCTCGTTGTTTGCCGAAAACAACATGGAGCTGACTGACAGCACCATCGTAACGCCGGGGCTGCGTTTCGATCATCACAGCGTTGTTGGCGATAACTGGAGTCCGGCGCTGAACATATCGCAAGGTTTAGGCGATGACTTCACGCTGAAAATGGGCATTGCCCGCGCCTATAAAGCGCCGAGCCTGTACCAGACTAACCCGAACTACATTCTCTACAGTAAAGGTCAGGGCTGTTACGCCAGCGCGGGCGGCTGCTATCTGCAGGGGAACGATGACCTGAAAGCGGAAACCAGTATCAACAAAGAGATTGGCCTGGAGTTCAAACGCAACGGCTGGCTGGCGGGCGTCACCTGGTTCCGTAACGATTATCGCAATAAGATTGAAGCGGGCTATGTGGCTGTAGGGCAAAACGCAGCCGGCACCGATCTCTATCAGTGGGATAACGTGCCGAAAGCGGTGGTTGAAGGTCTGGAAGGATCGTTAAACGTACCGGTTAGCGAAACGGTGATGTGGACCAATAACATCACTTATATGCTGAAGAGTGAAAACAAAACCACGGGCGACCGTTTGTCGATCATCCCGGAGTATACGTTGAACTCAACGCTGAGCTGGCAGGCACGGGAAGATTTGTCGATGCAAACGACCTTCACCTGGTACGGCAAGCAGCAGCCGAAGAAGTACAACTATAAAGGTCAGCCAGCGGTTGGCCCGGAAACCAAAGAAATCAGTCCTTACAGCATTGTGGGTCTGAGCGCGACCTGGGATGTGACGAAGAATGTCAGTCTGACCGGCGGCGTGGACAACCTGTTCGACAAACGTTTGTGGCGTGCGGGTAATGCCCAGACCACAGGCGATCTGGCAGGAGCCAACTATATTGCCGGTGCCGGGGCGTATACCTATAACGAGCCGGGACGTACGTGGTACATGAGCGTTAATACTCACTTCTGATGCTAACGTCAGCTTGTTGACAAAGTGCGCGTCGTTCATGCCGGATGCGGCGTGAACGCCTTATCCGGCCTACAAAATCTTGCCAATTCAATATATTGCAGGATCACGTAGGCCTGATAAGCGTAGCGCATCAGGCCGTTTTGCGTTTGTCATCAGTCTCTAATATGGTCGACATGAAAACTACGCATACCCCCCTCCCCTTTGCCGGACATACGCTGCATTTTGTTGAGTTTGATCCGGCGAGTTTTCGCGAGCAGGATTTACTCTGGCTGCCGCACTACGCGCAACTGCAAAACGCTGGGCGGAAACGCAAAGCCGAACATTTGGCCGGGCGGATCGCTGCTGTTTATGCCTTGCGGGAATATGGCTATAAATGTGTGCCCGCAATCGGCGAGCTACGCCAACCGGTGTGGCCTGCGGAGGTATACGGCAGTATTAGCCACTGCGGGACTACGGCATTAGCCGTGGTATCCCGTCAACCGATTGGCATTGATATTGAAGAAATTTTTTCTGCGCAAACAGCGGCAGAATTGACAGACAACATTATTACCCACACTGAACACGAGATTATTACAGGCTGCGATTTACCTTTCCCTATGGCGCTTACACTGGCATTTTCAGCAAAAGAAAGTGCATTTAAGGCAAGCAAGTTACAGACAGAACAAGGTTTTCTGAATTATCAAATAATTAACTGGAATAAACAGCCGATCATCATTCGTCGAGATGGTGAGAAGTTTGCTGTGCACTGGCAGCTTAAACAAAAGATAGTCATAACGCTGTGCCAACACGATTAATTGACAACATCTGGTACGGTTCGCCCGCAGCCATCACTGACCGCGGGCGAAAGTGTAAAGCAGGTGCCTTACCATCCTGACCTGACAACCGGATATGCGGGGATTACTCCCCGCACAACGGCTACTTCTTCGGTTCGTAAGCGAGAACAGCCTTAAACTCAATATTACGTTCCTTTACGGTGAACTCACACAGTGAGTCTCCGACCAGAAGCGTAAATCCCAGCACCGTTAAACACAGCACTATGACTGCCACAAGGGCATATTTCGTCAGCATGTTTATATTGCCTCCATGCGAAGAAGGGACTACCATCCGAGTTGTTGAGGTTCGGAGTGGCAGCCCCAGGGTTGATAGAAATATCTCCTGGGGCTTCATCTTTCCAGACCTCAGGGTAAACCTGAAACCGGAAAGCTTCAGGCACCCGCCGTTATCTTACCCTTCCTTAGCAAAATAGCTGTTTATTTATACAGTTAATCCTGTTTCGGACTTCTGTCGGCAAAACTGATCATTGCCCTTAATACGAAATCGCCCGCAGCCATCACTGACCGCGGGCGAAAGTGTAAAGCAGGTGCCTTACCACCCTGACCTGACAACCGGATGTGCGGGGATTACTCCCCGCACAACGGCTACTTCTTCGGTTCGTAAGCGAGAACAGCCTTAAACTCAATATTACGTTCCTTCACGGTGAACTCACACAGTGAGTCTCCGACCAGAAGCGTAAATCCCAGCACCGTTAAACACAGCACTATGACTGCCACAAGGGCATATTTCGTCAGCATGTTTATATTGCCTCCATGCGAAGAAGGGACTACCATCCAAATTGTCTGGTTTGGAGTGGCAGCCCCAGGGTTGATAGAAATATCTCCTGGGGCTTCATCTTTCCAGACCTCAGAGTAAACCTGAAACCGGAAAGCTTCAGGCACCCGCCGTTATCTTACCCTTCCTTAGCAAAATAGCTGTTTATTTATACAGTAAATCCTGTTTCGGACTTCTGTCGGCAAAACTGATCATTGCCCTTAAAACGAAATCGCCCGCAGCCATCACTGACCGCGGGCGAAAGTGTAAAGCAGGTGCCTTACCCCCCTGACCTGACAACCGGATATGCGGGGATTACTCCCCGCACAACGGCTACTTCTTCGGTTCGTAAGCGAGAACAGCCTTAAACTCAATATTACGTTCCTTTACAGTGAACTCACACAGTGAGTCTCCGACCAGAAGCGTAAATCCCAGCACTGTTAAACACAGCACTATGACTGCCACAAGGGCATATTTCGTCAGCATGTTTATATTGCCTCCATGCGAAGAAGGGACTACCATCCAAATTGTTCAGGTTTGGGTAGGTAGCCCCAGGGTTGATAGAAATATCGTCCTGGGGCTTCATCTTTCCAGACCTCAAAGTAAACCTGAAACCGGAAAGCTTCAGGCACCCGCCGTTATCTTACCCTTCCTTAGCAAAATGGCTGTTTATTTATACAGTAAATCCTGTTTCGGACTTCTCACTCCCCATTTGATCAACCGAAGCTGAACCCGTTTTTTTCTGCATGCCTCAATCGTCAAAATTCTTCGCCGCCAGCCAGCTATGACGCAACTGGTCACATTGCAAAAGTAGCCAAATTGCTTCAGTCACAATCAGTTCACCATCACCAAAGAAAGAAACATTCCAGAACTTCCGCATCTCGCCCAGCCGCTCCGACTTCTATACTGAATAGAAAACGCCAACATAAGAGAAACCTATGCCATTACCCGATTTTCATGTTTCTGAACCTTTTACCCTCGGTATTGAACTGGAAATGCAGGTGGTTAATCCGCCGGGCTATGACTTAAGCCAGGACTCTTCAACACTGATTGACGCGGTTAAAAATGAGATCACGGCCGGAGAGGTAAAGCACGATATCACCGAAAGTATGCTGGAGCTGGCGACGGATGTTTGCCGTGATATCAACCAGGCTGCCGGGCAATTTTCAGCGATGCAGAAAGTCGTATTGCAGGCAGCCGCAGACCATCATCTGGAAATTTGCGGCGGTGGCACGCACCCGTTTCAGAAATGGCAGCGTCAGGAGGTATGCGACAACGAACGCTATCAACGAACGCTGGAAAACTTTGGCTATCTCATTCAGCAGGCGACCGTTTTTGGTCAGCATGTCCATGTTGGCTGCGCCAGTGGCGATGACGCCATTTATTTGCTGCACGGCCTGTCACGGTTTGTGCCACACTTCATCGCCCTTTCCGCCGCGTCGCCATATATGCAGGGAACGGATACGCGTTTTGCCTCCTCACGACCGAATATTTTTTCCGCCTTTCCCGATAATGGCCCGATGCCGTGGGTCAGTAACTGGCAACAATTTGAAGCCCTGTTTCGCTGCCTGAGTTACACCATGATGATCGACAGCATTAAAGATTTGCACTGGGATATTCGCCCCAGTCCTCATTTTGGCACGGTGGAGGTTCGGGTGATGGATACTCCGTTAACCCTTAGCCATGCGGTAAATATGGCGGGATTAATTCAGGCTACCGCCCACTGGTTACTGACGGAACGCCCGTTCAAACATCAGGAGAAAGATTACCTGCTGTATAAATTCAACCGTTTCCAGGCCTGCCGTTATGGTCTGGAAGGCGTCATCACCGATCCGCACACTGGCGATCGTAGGCCACTAGCGAAAGACACCTTGCGTTTACTGGAAAAAATCGCCCCTTCCGCACATAAAATTGGCGCATCGAGTGCGATTGAGGCCCTGCATCGCCAGGTCGTCAGCGGTCTGAATGAAGCGCAGCTGATGCGTGATTTCGTCGCCGATGGCGGCTCGCTGATTGGGTTGGTGAAAAAGCATTGTGAGATCTGGGCCGGTGACTAAGCCGGGAATTGCCTTACAGCAGAATATCCCTGACAATGGTGTTTTAACTTACATTTAACAATGTTATGAAACACCCTTTAGAAACCTTGACCACCGCAGCAGGCATTTTGCTGATGGCTTTCCTCTCTTGCCTGCTGCTGCCCGCCCCCGCACTGGGGCTGACGCTGGCACAAAAACTGGTGACCACGTTCCATCTGATGGATCTTAGCCAGCTTTACACTTTATTGTTTTGCCTGTGGTTTTTAGTGCTGGGCGCTATTGAGTATTTTGTTCTGCGCTTTATCTGGCGACGCTGGTTCTCGCTGGCGGATTAAACGTCGATTATCGCCGTACTTCGCGGCATACTTTGCTTATTCTCCTTCGCCTAAAGGAACGTTTATGGATAAGCAATCACTGCACGAAACGGCGAAACGCCTGGCCCTTGAGTTACCCTTTGTCGAGCTTTGCTGGCCTTTTGGCCCGGAGTTCGATGTGTTTAAAATTGGCGGCAAGATTTTTATGTTGTCGTCAGAACTGCGCGGCGTCCCCTTTATCAATCTGAAGTCCGATCCACAAAAATCCCTGTTAAATCAGCAAATATACCCAAGCATTAAGCCAGGGTATCACATGAATAAAAAGCACTGGATTTCGGTGTATCCCGGCGAGGAAATCTCCGAAGCGTTACTTTGCGATCTGATCAACGATTCGTGGAATCTGGTGGTTGATGGTCTGGCTAAACGCGATCAAAAAAGGCTGCGCCCTGGCTAAAGTGGAAATCTATAGCGCATTTTTCTCGCTTACCATTTTACTGCGATCCTTGTAATCTGCTGGCACGCAAAATTACTTACACATGGAGTCTTTATGGATATCATTTCTGTCGCCTTAAAGCGTCATTCCACTAAGGCATTTGATGCCAGCAAAAAACTTACCCCGGAACAGGCCGAGCAGATCAAAACTCTGCTGCAATACAGCCCATCCAGCACCAACTCCCAGCCGTGGCATTTTATTGTTGCCAGCACGGAAGAAGGTAAAGCGCGTGTTGCCAAATCCGCTGCCGGTAATTACGTGTTCAACGAGCGTAAAATGCTTGATGCCTCGCACGTCGTGGTGTTCTGCGCGAAAACTGCGATGGACGATGCCTGGCTGAAGCTGGTTGTTGACCAGGAAGATGCCGATGGCCGCTTTGCCACGCCGGAAGCGAAAGCCGCGAACGATAAAGGTCGCAAGTTCTTCGCCGATATGCACCGTAAAGATCTACATGATGATGCAGAGTGGATGGCAAAACAGGTTTATCTCAACGTCGGTAATTTCCTGCTCGGCGTGGCGGCGCTGGGTCTGGACGCGGTACCCATCGAAGGTTTTGACGCCGCCATCCTCGATGCAGAATTTGGTTTGAAAGAGAAAGGCTACACCAGTCTGGTGGTTGTTCCGGTAGGTCATCACAGCGTTGAAGATTTTAACGCGACGCTGCCGAAATCTCGTCTGCCGCAAAGTATCACCTTAACCGAAGTGTAATTATCCTGACAGCCGGGACCCTATCCCGGCTCAGATTGCTGACAAAGTGCGCTTTGTTTATGCCGGATGCGGCGTGACCGCCTTATCCTGCCTACAAGTTCGTGCCAATTCATTCAAGGTAGGCATGATAAGCGTAGCGCATCAGGCAATTTTATATTTGCCATCAGCCCTCGCAGGAAATTCTCCCATCAGATTCTCCTGATTTGCATAACCCTGTTTCAGCCGTCATCATAGGCCGCTGTTGTATATAGGAGACGTTATGCAGGATTTAATATCCCAGGTTGAAGATTTAGCGGGTATTGAGTTTGATCACACCACCTCGATGGTGATGATTTTCGGTATTATTATTCTGACCGCCGTTGTAGTGCATATTATTTTGCACTGGGTGGTACTGCGTACCTTCGAAAAACGCGCCATTGCCAGTTCACGGCTGTGGCTGCAAATCATTACCCAGAATAAACTCTTCCACCGTTTAGCTTTTACCCTCCAGGGGATTATCGTCAATATTCAGGCGGTATTCTGGCTGCAAAAAGGCACCGAAGCGGCAGATATTCTGACTACCTGCGCGCAGTTGTGGATCATGATGTATGCGCTGCTTTCTGTCTTCTCTCTGCTGGATGTTATTTTGAATCTGGCACAGAAATTCCCGGCGGCAAAACAGTTGCCGTTAAAAGGGATATTTCAGGGGATTAAACTGATCGGCGCGATTCTGGTCGGAATTTTGATGATCTCACTGCTGATTGGTCAGTCACCGGCAATTCTGATCAGTGGTCTTGGCGCGATGGCCGCCGTGCTGATGTTGGTATTTAAAGATCCGATTCTTGGTCTGGTTGCAGGCATTCAGCTTTCCGCGAACGATATGCTGAAACTGGGCGACTGGCTGGAAATGCCAAAATACGGCGCGGATGGCGCGGTGATCGATATCGGCTTAACCACCGTCAAAGTGCGCAACTGGGACAATACTATTACCACTATTCCCACCTGGTCGCTGGTATCTGACTCCTTTAAAAACTGGAGCGGGATGTCAGCCTCTGGCGGGCGGCGTATTAAGCGCAGTATCAGTATTGATGTCACCAGTATTCGTTTTCTTGATGAAACTGAAATGCAGCGGCTGAATAAAGCGCATCTGTTAAAGCCTTATTTAACCAGTCGCCATCAGGAAATTAATGAGTGGAACCGCCTGCAAGGGTCTACGGAGTCAGTATTAAACCTGCGCCGAATGACCAATGTTGGAACCTTTCGTGCCTATCTGAATGAATATCTGCGCAATCATCCGCGGATTCGTAAAGATATGACCTTAATGGTACGCCAGTTAGCTCCGGGCGATAACGGTTTACCGCTTGAGATCTACGCGTTTACTAATACCGTGGTGTGGCTGGAATATGAAAGCATTCAGGCTGATATATTCGACCACATATTTGCGATCGTCGAAGAGTTTGGTCTGCGACTTCATCAGTCGCCAACCAGCAATGATATTCGCTCCCTGGCAGAAGCATTTAAGCAGTAATTAAAAAACCGCTCTCATCGAATGGATGAGAGCGGCTTCAGATTGTTGTCATCGTGTTGTCGGATGCAGCGTGAATGCCTTATCCAACCTGCACTATTATTTCGCTTTCCGACGCAGCGTTTTAAACGCCACAAACAGGAATACAATCCATACCGGCAGCAGAATCGCTGACAAGCGCATATCATCCATCGTGCACATCAGCAGCAAAATCATGCCGAGGAAGGCGATGCAAAGATAGTTGCCGAACGGATAGAGCAGCGCCTTAAACTGTGTTTCACGCCCCTGACGTCGCATCGCTGCACGAAAACGCAGATGCGCCAGACAGATCATAATCCAGTTCAACAGCAGCGTTGCTACCACCAGCGCCATCAGCAGACCAAACGCTTTTTGCGGCAGCAGATAGTTAATCAGCACCACCAGCGAAGTGATCGCTCCGGAAAGCATCAGCGAGTTGATCGGCACGCCGCGATGGCTAACACGGGTAAGAAACTTCGGCGCATTCCCCTGCACAGAAAGACCAAACAGCATCCGGCTGTTAGAGTAAACCCCGCTGTTGTACACCGATAATGATGCCACCAGAATGACGAAGTTCAGCGCAGAAGCTACCACGTTGCTGTCTAGATTATGGAAAATCATCACAAACGGGCTACTGTTGGATTTCACTTCCACCCACGGATAGAGTGCCAGTAAAACCACCAGTGAACCGATA
The DNA here is from genome assembly GCF_005845405.1 of Escherichia sp. E4930. NCBI lineage: Bacteria > Pseudomonadati > Pseudomonadota > Gammaproteobacteria > Enterobacterales > Enterobacteriaceae > Escherichia > Escherichia sp. E4930. The sequence continues at coordinate 380,169 of NZ_VCDZ01000004.1, forward strand.
TAAAACAGCAAGATGCGATACACCACCTGATTCACTGCTTTAGGGATGCTTTTTTCCGGATCGCGCGCTTCAGCGGCAGTAATACCAATCAGTTCCAGCCCGCCGAAAGAGAACATAATCACCGCCAGCGATAAAATAAGCCCCTTCCAACCCGTGGCAAAGAAACCACCGTAGCGCCAGAGGTTGTCGATACTGGCTTTCTCGCCGCCGTGACCAGAAAACAGCAGCCACAGGCCAAATCCGATCATGCCGATAATCGCCAGCACTTTAATCAGCGCAAACCAGAACTCGGTTTCGCCATATAAGCGCACGTTCACCAGGTTAACGGCGTTGATGATAATAAAGAAGGCGGCAGCCCAAATCCACGTTGGAACATCCGGGAACCAGTACTGCATATAGATGCCCGCAGCGGTCAGCTCTGCCATTCCCACCAGCACGAACATCACCCAGTAGTTCCAGCCAGAGAGGAAGCCCGCAAACGGTCCCCAGTATTTATAGGCAAAGTGGGCAAATGAACCGGATACCGGCTCTTCGACCACCATCTCGCCGAGCTGGCGCATAATCAGGAAAGCGATGATCCCGGCGACGCCGTAGCCCAGCAATACAGCCGGACCCGCCATCTGAATCGCCGGGCCAATGCCAAGAAACAGACCAGTACCAATTGCGCCACCCAGCGCAATCAGTTGAATATGACGGTTATGTAATCCGCGATGAAGCGTCGGCTCTTGATTCGACGCAGTATCTTCCGATACGGTTGACGCGTTTTTCACGCCTTTCCCCTGTGTGTCTTTTTTGTTGAGGGGCACCTTTTAACATTTAGTGCCCATCGTCGCAAGACACAATCCACACGGTTAAATGGGGTATCCTGCTTTTATTTCCGTACCCGATGTCGGTGCAGCCACATCAGCTTATACGCCGCCGGAATAATAAACAGCGACAGCAAAGGTGCGGTGATCATGCCGCCAATCATCGGCGCGGCGATGCGACTCATCACCTCTGAACCTGCTCCCGTTCCCCACAGAATCGGCAGCAGACCAGCGATAATCACCGCCACCGTCATCGCTTTCGGGCGCACGCGCAGTACCGCGCCGTGATACAACGCCTCATCCAGCTTCTGCTCGCTGAATGTTTGTGGATCATCCAGCGACGGCTCGACCTCTATGGCGTGACGTAAATACATCAGCATCACCACGCCAAATTCGGCGGCGACCCCGGCAAGGGCGATAAAGCCAGTGCCCGTTGCCACAGAAAGATGAAAGCCCATCCACCACAGCAACCAGATGCCGCCCACCAGCGCAAACGGTACGCTGCTGATAATCAGTAACGCTTCGCCCACGCGACGGAACGCCAGATACAACAGCACGAAGATGATCATCAGCGTCATCGGCACCATGAGTTTCAGCTTATGGTTGGCGCGCTCCAGCAACTCGAACTGCCCGGAAAACGCCACGCTGGTGCCTGGTTTCAACTGCACTTTCTCAGCAATCGCTTTTTGCAGATCGTGAACCACCGACACCATGTCACGATCGCGGGCATCGATATAAATCCAGCTCGTCGGGCGCGCATTCTCGGTTTTCAGCATCGACGGTCCGGTAGAGACTTTAACGTCGGCTACGTCTGCCAGGGTAATTTGCTGCTTCATCGGCGTCAGGATCGGTAGCTGGCGCAGCGCCTGCGGACTATCGCGCCAGCTTTGCGGATAACGCAGATTAATTGGATAACGGGCAATCCCTTCCACCGTTTCGCCAACCATCGCCCCGCCCACCGCAGAGGTCACAAACAACTGCACATCCGCCACCGTCATACCGTAACGCGCGGCTTTTTCACGGTTAATCTCAACGTTGATATAGCGCCCACCTTCCAGACGCTCGGCAAGAGCAGAAGCCACGCCTGGCACCGTTCGCGCCACGTCTTCAATTTGCTCCGCCATCGCGTCGATATCCGCCAGCACAGTGCCGGAAACTTTAATGCCGATGGGGCTTTTAATGCCGGTTGAGAGCATATCGATACGGTTACGAATTGGCGGCACCCACAGATTCGCCAGCCCCGGCAGACGCACGGTGTTATCCAGCTCTTCGATGATTTTGTCCATCGTCATGCCAGGCCGCCACTGATCCTGCGGCTTAAGCTGGATGGTCGTTTCTACCATCTCCAGCGGAGCAGAATCGGTGGCGGTTTCCGCTTTCCCGGTTTTGCCAAATACCCGCGCCACTTCAGGTACGCTCATAATCAGCTTGTCGGTTTTTTGCAGCATGCTCGCCGCCTCCGCTGCGGAAATCCCCGGCAGCGTCGATGGCATATACAACAAGTCGCCTTCATTGATCTGCGGTAAAAATTCCCCGCCAACTTTATTGAGCGGCCAGAGAACCGTCAGCACCGAAAGCGCTGCCACCAGCAGCGTGGTTTTCGGCCTGTGCAGTACTTTCAGCAACAGCGGATGATAAACACGAATCAAAAAGCGATTGAGCGGGTTACTGCTTTCTGGCGGAATTTTGCCACGGATCCAGTAACCCATCAGGATCGGGATCACTACGATCGCCAGCAGCGCCGCGCCCGCCATCGCATACGTTTTGGTGAACGCCAGCGGGCCAAACAGACGCCCTTCCTGCCCTTCCAGGGTGAAGATCGGGATAAACGACAGCGTGATAATCAGCAGGCTGATAAACAGCGCCGGACCCACTTCAACAGATGCATCGGTGATCACCTGCCAGCGCGTTTTATTATCCAGCGTGGCGTCAGGATGCTGGTGCTGCCACTCTTCCAGCCGTTTATGCGCATTCTCGATCATGACGATAGCGGCATCGACCATCGCCCCGACGGCAATCGCAATACCGCCCAGCGACATAATATTGGCATTCAGTCCCTGGAAGTGCATGACAATAAAAGCAATACACAACCCCAGCGGCAACGAAATAATCGCCACCAGCGCCGAGCGCACATGCCAGAGAAACAGCGCGCAGACTACCGCCACCACAATAAACTCTTCCAGCAACTTGCCGCTGAGGTTGTCGATGGCCCGGTCAATGAGCTGGCTGCGATCGTATGTTGTCACTATCTCCACGCCTTCCGGCAGACTGCTTTTCAGCGTTTCCAGTTTGTCCTTCACGGCGGCGATCACTTCACGGGCGTTTTTGCCGGAGCGCAGGATCACCACCCCGCCAGCCACTTCGCCTTCGCCGTTCAGTTCGGCAATGCCCCGGCGCATTTCCGGTCCAATCTGGACCTTTGCAACATCACGCAGATAAACAGGCACGCCATTTTCACTGGCTTTTAAAACGATGTGATTAAAGTCGTCGAGCGTTTGCAGATAGCCGCTGGCGCGCACCATATATTCCGCTTCCGCCAGTTCGATCGACGAACCGCCCGCTTCCTGGTTTGAAGCATCCAGCGCGCTTTTTACTTCGGCGAGACTGATACCATATTGCGCCAGGCGCTGGGGATCGATAACCACCTGATACTCTTTCACCACGCCGCCCACCGACGCCACTTCCGCAACGTCAGGGATGGTTTTTAGCTCATATTTGAGAAACCAGTCCTGCAATGAGCGTAAATCGGCCAGATCGTGCTTACCGCTGCGATCCACCAGTGCATATTCATAGATCCAGCCAACACCCGTGGCATCTGGTCCCAGCTCGGCGCTGACTCCCGCAGGCAGCTTACCCTGTACCTGGTTGAGGTACTCCAGCACCCGCGAGCGCGCCCAGTATGGATCAGTGCCATCTTCGAAAATGACATACACATAAGAATCACCAAACTGCGAGAAACCGCGCACGGTCTTCGCGCCCGGCACCGACAACATGGTGGTGGTCAGCGGATAAGTGACCTGATTTTCAACGATTTGCGGAGCCTGACCGGGATAGCTGGTTTTAATAATCACCTGCACATCCGAGAGATCCGGCAGTGCATCCACTGGCGTGTTAATGATGGTCCAGGTGCCCCAGATACTCAGAAACAACGCGCCCATCAGCACCAGAAAACGGTTCGCCACCGAGCGACGAATAATCCATTCAATCATTGGCTATTCCCTCAATGCGCATGGGTAGCACTTTCAGAGCGCATCCGCTCCAGTGCGCCAGAAATATTGGCTTCAGAATCAATCAGGAACAGGCCGCTGGAAACCACCTTTTCACCTTCCGCCAGACCAGAGCGTAACGCGGTGACACCTTGCGATGCCTGGAAAACAGCAACGCGTTTCGGTACAAAGCGTCCGTCGGCATCAACGGTAATCACCCGCTGTTCGTTGCCGGTATCAATCAGCGCTTGTGACGGAATGAGCAGCATCGGTTCGCTGGCAGTATTGAGTTGCAACCAGGCGTTCATTCCCGGTTTTAGCGCCTCGTCGGCGTTGTCGACTTCCAGACGCAGTTGCAGCGTGCGGGTCGCAGCATCCACGCCAGGTAGCAGCGTCCATTTGCGGATGGTGAGTGTTTTATCAGGTCGTGCCGGAACGGTGAGCGTAAACTGCGAGGCATCTTTCACCAGCCAGGCGATGGACTCCGGGATCGCAGCAGTGACCCACACCGGGTCCATACCCTGAATTTTCGCGACCACGTTATCTTTGGCGATATTCATTCCCGCGCGCAGATCAAACGCGGTGATCACGCCATCAATGGGCGCTTTGAGCGTAAAGCGAGTCTGGATTTTTTGCGTGGCGATCAGGCGGCGAATATCAGCCTCCGGCATTCCCGCCAGTCGCAGTCGCTCAAGAATGCCTTCAGTCTGGGTCGCCGTACCGCCGGTTTCGCGCAGCAGTAAATACTCACTCTGCGCTTCCACCCAGTCGGGAATGGTCAGGTCGAGAAGCGGCGCGCCCTTTTGCACTTTATCGCCCACGGTAAGCGGATACACCTTGTCGATAAACCCGGCAGCGCGAGCCTGCACAATGGCATACTGATACTCGTTGTAACTGACATTCGCCGGAAAACTCTGGGCAAAAGTCAGCGGCCCGCGCGTGACGGTAGCCGTTTTCACCCCCAGATTCTGCGTCTGAGTCGGGTCAATGCGCACACCAGACGCAGAACTCTCTTCATCGGCATATTTCGGCACCAGATCCATATCCATAAACGGCGATTTACCTGGTTTATCGAACCGCGTATTGGGATACATCGGGTCGTACCAGAATAAGACTTTACGTTCTGCGGTCGACGTTTTTTCTGCGGGCGGTTCAGCCTTTGCAAACCAGGTAAAACCTGCCGCAGAAATAATACCGCCCGCGATCATGCTGCCGATAATAAGCGCGATTTTTTTCATCTCATTAAACCTGGGTTACTGGCTGACTTTAATATCCTGTAATAAAGAAAGGTTGCCCTGCTGGACAAAATTAAACGCCACTTTGTCGCCGGTTTTAATTTCACTCATTTTCGTCTGCGGGGTGATGGTAAAGCGCATGGTCATCTCCGGCCAGTTCACGGCAGCAATCGGATCGTGATGGATGGTGATTTTTTTGCTTTCCAGATCAATACCTTTTACCACGCCAGTGGCGCTAATAACCTGTGGTTGTGCTTCGCTCATGGTTTCATGATGATGTTCGTTAGCCTGGGCATTAAAGCCAATAACGGTAAACAGACTGAACATTGCGACTTGCAGTGCTTTTTTCATTTATTCTCTCCTGGAGTTAAAAATTACTGCTGCCAACCGCCCCCTAAGGCGGTATATAAAGAAATTTCGTTAACCTGACGGGCATAATTCAGGTCAAGTAAAGTTTGTCGGGTTGCAAATAAAGAACGCTCGGCATCCAGCACTTCCAGATAACTTACCGCGCCGTGCTGATATAATGCCCGCGCCCGTTGCAAAGTAATTTGCAGCGACGCCAGATAACGCTGCTGGGCGCTGATTTGATCGTTCAGGCTTTGACGTAATGCCAGCGCATCTGCCACTTCTTTAAAGGCGTTCTGGATTTTCTGTTCATAATTCACCACCGACTGCTGCTGGCGAATTTCGGCGATATCCAGATTGGCCTGGTTGCGTCCGGCATTAAAAATGGGGATCTCTATTTTGGGAATAAAATTCCACATCCCGCTGCTGGCGTTAAATAATGACGACAGTTCGCTACTAGCGGTCGATATTCCGCTGGTCAGGCTTATAGACGGGAAAAATGCCGCGCGTGCAGCGCCAATATTGGCATTAGCCGCCATTAACGCGTGTTCAGCTTCCATAATATCCGGGCGCTGCAATAAGATTTGCGACGACAAGCCCGCCGGTAATTTAACGCTTTGCAGGCTGTCGCTGTTTACTGTCTGCGCTTGCGGCAGCTTGCCGTAGCTTCCCAGCAACAGTTGCAATGCATTATTCGCCTGCGCCAGTTCCCCCTGACGTTTAGCGATGTCGCTGCGGGTACTTTCTATCACCCCGCGAGCCTGTTCCAGCGCCAGAACATTGCTGCTACCGGTCAACAGTTGTTTTTCGACAAACGCATATGACTGCTGATAATTACGCAGCGTTTCTTCGGCTATTTGCAATTGCGCATACGCCAGTTGCTGATTGAAATAGCTTTGCGCGACATTAGAAACCAGCAGAATATGCACCGCGCGCTGAGCTTCCTCAGTGGCTAAATAATTTTGGCGCTCGGCTTCGCTCATGTTCTTTAAGCGACCGAAAAAATCGAGATCAAAGCTGGCGTTAAGGCCAGTCGAGAACTCCCGCGTCGTGGCTGAATCGCCTTTAAGATTGCCGCTCCAGCTGCCGCTGCCCTCGCCATTGAGCTGTGGGTAGCGGTCGGCATCGGTCAGACGATATTGCGCCCGCGCTTCCTGCACTTTCAGCGCCGCCATGCGCAAATCCCGGTTATTCACCAACGCCTCGCTAATCAGCGTCTTCACCTGATTATCAACAAAAAAGGTGCGCCAGCCCGCGTTCTGGTAGTTATCTGCTGCGTTAACCAGGCCGTTCTGGCTGAGTGAGAACTGCTGCGGCACGGGCATTGCCGGACGCTGATAATCCGGTGCCAGTGAACAACCAGTTAGCGCAAGGGCCACACAAAATGGCAGAAGTTTACAAGGAGACATAGGCTCATAATTTCTGGTGATTTTATGCCGCCAACTTTACTCGCCAGGCTCTGATTTTCCGGTGACAGGAAAATGACAAAATTGTCATTTTGCCAATAAGCGATTGCCATCTGATCCCGCTACTCTAGAATTGCCCGGGCAACATGCGGAGGAAATATGAAACTGTTGATTGTCGAAGATGAAAAGAAAACCGGAGAATACTTGACCAAAGGGTTAACCGAAGCCGGTTTTGTGGTCGATTTAGCCGACAACGGACTGAATGGCTACCATCTGGCGATGACCGGTGATTATGACCTGATAATCCTCGATATTATGCTGCCGGACGTGAACGGCTGGGATATCGTGCGCATGTTGCGTTCCGCCAATAAGGGGATGCCGATTCTGTTGCTTACCGCGCTTGGCACCATTGAACATCGCGTCAAGGGGCTGGAGTTGGGGGCGGATGACTATCTGGTGAAGCCGTTCGCGTTTGCTGAACTGCTGGCGCGGGTGCGCACTCTACTGCGGCGCGGGGCGGCGGTAATTATCGAAAGTCAGTTTCAGGTTGCCGACCTGATGGTCGATCTCGTCAGCCGCAAAGTCACCCGCAGCGGCACGCGCATCACTTTGACCAGTAAAGAGTTTACTCTGCTGGAGTTTTTCCTTCGCCATCAGGGCGAAGTGCTGCCCCGTTCGCTTATCGCCTCGCAGGTGTGGGACATGAATTTTGACAGCGATACCAACGCCATTGATGTGGCGGTGAAGCGGCTGCGCGGCAAAATCGACAACGACTTTGAGCCAAAGCTGATTCAGACCGTGCGCGGCGTGGGTTACATGCTAGAGGTGCCGGATGGTCAGTAAGCCATTTCAGCGCCCGTTTTCGCTGGCAACACGCCTGACCTTTTTTATCAGCCTGGCCACCATCGCGGCGTTTTTCGCCTTTGCCTGGATCATGATCCACTCGGTAAAAGTGCATTTTGCCGAGCAGGATATTAATGATTTAAAAGAGATTAGCGCCACGCTCAAGCGCGTTCTTAATCACCCTGACGAAACGCAAGCCCGACGCTTAATGACGCTGGAAGATATCGTCAGTGGTTATTCCAATGTGTTGATTTCCCTGGCAGATAGCCACGGCAAAACGGTGTATCACTCCCCCGGTGCGCCGGATATCCGCGAGTTTACGCGTGACGCCATACCCGATAAAGACGCGCAGGGCGGCGAGGTGTATCTCCTTTCCGGCCCGACGATGATGATGCCAGGGCACGGTCACGGGCATATGGAACACAGCAACTGGCGGATGATTAACTTGCCGGTTGGCCCGCTGGTTGACGGCAAACCGATTTATACGCTCTACATCGCGCTTTCGATCGATTTTCATCTTCATTACATAAATGATTTGATGAATAAACTTATTATGACCGCATCGGTAATCAGCATCCTGATCGTCTTTATCGTGCTGTTGGCGGTACATAAAGGTCACGCGCCGATCCGCAGCGTCAGCCGTCAAATCCAGAATATCACCTCGAAAGATCTCGACGTTCGCCTTGACCCGCAGACCGTGCCGATTGAGCTGGAACAGTTGGTATTGTCGTTCAACCATATGATTGAGCGCATTGAGGATGTCTTTACCCGCCAGTCCAATTTCTCAGCGGATATCGCTCACGAAATTCGCACGCCGATTACTAATCTCATTACGCAAACGGAAATCGCCCTCAGCCAGTCGCGCAGCCAGAAAGAGCTGGAAGATGTGCTCTACTCTAATCTCGAAGAGCTGACGCGAATGGCGAAAATGGTCAGCGATATGCTGTTTCTCGCCCAGGCCGATAACAACCAGCTAATCCCCGAAAAGAAAATGCTCAACCTGGCGGATGAAGTCGGCAAAGTGTTCGATTTTTTCGAGGCGTTAGCAGAAGATCGCGGCGTGGAGCTGCGGTTTGTTGGCGACAAGTGTCAGGTTGCGGGCGATCCGCTGATGCTGCGTCGGGCGTTAAGCAACCTGCTTTCTAACGCCCTGCGTTATACGCCGCCCGGAGAGACAATTGTAGTGCGCTGCCAGACGGTCGATCACCTGGTGCAAGTTACCGTCGAAAACCCCGGTACGCCCATTGCGCCCGAACACTTACCGAGATTGTTTGACCGTTTCTACCGCGTTGACCCCTCCCGCCAGCGAAAAGGCGAAGGTAGCGGCATTGGGCTGGCGATAGTGAAATCGATTGTTGTCGCGCATAAAGGCACGGTTGCGGTAACGTCGGATGCGCGGGGGACAAGGTTTGTTATCACATTACCCGCTTAATCATTCAGCAAATGGCAGCTTTTATAACCAGTGTAAAAATAACGTGCCGCAATAATCCTACCTATTAATGATAAAAAGCTGTCACGATTCATAAAAAACCTTAATATACGCCACCCTAAACATAACCAGCGTTAATGTAAGGTTTTTGTGTGGACTGGCTTCTTGATGTTTTTGCTACCTGGCTATATGGCTTAAAAGTAATCGCGATAACGTTAGCGGTCATTATGTTCATCAGCGGGCTGGACGATTTTTTCATTGATGTCGTCTACTGGGTACGCCGCATTAAGCGCAAGTTGAGTGTTTATCGCCGCTACCCGCGAATGAGTTACCGCGAACTGTATAAACCAGATGAAAAACCGTTAGCGATTATGGTTCCGGCGTGGAATGAGACTGGCGTCATCGGCAATATGGCCGAACTGGCGGCAACCACGCTCGACTACGAAAACTATCATATCTTTGTTGGCACTTACCCCAACGACCCTGACACCCAGCGTGATGTTGACGAAGTGTGCGCTCGCTTCCCGAATGTGCACAAGGTGGTCTGCGCGCGTCCTGGCCCCACCAGTAAAGCAGACTGTCTGAACAATGTGCTGGATGCCATTACCCAGTTTGAACGTAGCGCCAATTTCGCCTTTGCTGGTTTTATCCTGCATGATGCTGAAGACGTGATTTCGCCAATGGAATTGCGTCTGTTCAACTATCTGGTCGAGCGTAAAGATCTGATTCAGATCCCGGTGTATCCGTTCGAACGCGAATGGACGCACTTCACCAGCATGACCTACATTGATGAGTTTTCAGAACTGCATGGCAAAGATGTTCCGGTGCGTGAAGCCCTCGCCGGACAGGTGCCCAGCGCAGGCGTCGGCACCTGCTTTAGCCGCCGCGCCGTGACCGCACTATTGGCCGACGGTGACGGTATCGCTTTCGACGTGCAGAGTCTTACCGAAGATTACGATATTGGTTTCCGCCTGAAAGAAAAAGGCATGACGGAAATTTTTGTCCGTTTTCCAGTGGTCGACGAAGCCAAAGAACGCGAGCAGCGTAAATTTTTACAGCAGGCGCGGACGTCAAACATGATCTGCGTGCGCGAATATTTCCCCGATACCTTTTCGACCGCGGTTCGACAAAAATCTCGCTGGATCATCGGCATTGTTTTCCAGGGCTTTAAAACCCATAAATGGACCTCCAGCCTGACGTTGAACTACTTTCTGTGGCGCGATCGCAAAGGGGCAATCAGTAACTTTGTCAGCTTCCTCGCGATGCTGGTGATGATCCAGCTTTTGCTGTTGATGGCGTATGAAAGCTTGTGGCCCGATGCCTGGCATTTTCTTTCTATTTTCAGCGGCAGCGCATGGTTAATGACCCTGCTGTGGCTAAACTTTGGCCTGATGGTTAACCGCATTGTGCAGCGGGTGATTTTTGTCACCGGTTACTACGGTTTGACACAGGGCCTGCTTTCCGTCCTGCGTCTGTTCTGGGGCAACCTGATTAACTTTATGGCTAACTGGCGCGCGCTGAAACAGGTTCTTCAGCACGGCGATCCGCGTCGCGTCGCGTGGGATAAAACGACGCACGATTTCCCCAGCGTGACTGGCGATACCCGTTCGTTGCGCCCATTAGGTCAAATTCTGCTGGAAAATCAGGTCATCACCGAAGAACAACTCGATACGGCACTGCGTAATCGCGTCGAAGGTCTACGCCTGGGCGGTTCAATGCTGATGCAGGGGCTGATTAGCGCCGAGCAGCTGGCACAGGCGCTGGCAGAGCAAAACGGCGTGGCGTGGGAATCCATCGATGCCTGGCAGATCCCTTCCTCGCTGATTGCCGAAATGCCGGCCTCCGTGGCGCTGCATTATGCGGTACTGCCGCTGCGTCTGGAAAATGATGAGTTAATTGTCGGCAGTGAAGATGGTATTGACCCCGTTTCGCTGGCGGCGCTGGCGCGTAAGGTCGGGCGAAAAGTACGTTACGTCATTGTTCTGCGTGGACAAATTGTCACCGGATTACGTCACTGGTATGCACGTCGGCGCGGCCATGACCCGCGGGCAATGTTGTACAATGCGGTTCAGCATCAGTGGCTCACGGAACAGCAGGCCGGTGAAATCTGGCGGCAATATGTGCCGCATCAGTTCCTGTTCGCCGAAATACTGACCACGCTCGGTCATATTAATCGTTCAGCCATTAACGTGTTGTTATTGCGCCATGAGCGCAGCTCTCTGCCGCTCGGCAAATTTTTGGTCACCGAAGGCGTTATCAGCCAGGAAACGCTGGATCGCGTACTGTCAATTCAGCGCGAATTACAAGTTTCGATGCAATCACTATTACTAAAAGCAGGTTTAACCACCGAACAGGTTGCACAACTGGAGTCCGAAAATGAAGGAGAATAACCTTAATCGCATCATCGGATGGTCTGGTTTGCTGCTGACGTCCTTATTGAGTACCAGCGCACTCGCAGACACTATCGGCACCAGCGCAGAAGAGCTGGGGCTGAGCGATTATCGCCATTTTGTTATTTATCCCCGTCTCGATAAGGCGCTGAAGGCACAGAAAAATAACGACGAAGCAACCGCCATCCGCGAATTTGAATATATACACCAGCAGGTGCCGGATAATATTCCGCTGACGTTATATCTGGCGGAAGCCTATCGCCATTTTGGTCATGATGACCGCGCGCGATTATTGCTTGAGGATCAACTGAAACGTCACCCTGGAGATGCCCGACTTGAGCGCAGTCTGGCGGCAATTCCAGTGGAAGTGAAAAGCGTTACGACTGTTGAAGAGTTGCTCGCCCAGCAAAAAGCGTGCGAGGCTGCGCCGACCCTGCGTTGTCGCAGCGAAGTCGGGCAGAATGCGCTGCGGCTGGCGCAGTTGCCTGTCGCCAGAGCGCAACTGGACGATGCAAAGTTTGCTGCATCGCCGGAAGGAAAAACGTTGCGAACCGATCTGCTGCAACGCGCAATCTACCTGAAACAATGGTCGCAGGCAGATACGCTATACAATGAAGCACGCCAGCAGAACACATTAAGCGCGGCAGAACGCCGTCAGTGGTTTGACGTGCTTCTTGCCGGGCAGCTGGACGATCGGATCCTGGCGCTGCAATCACAGGGGATCTTCACCGATCCACAGTCGTACATTACTTACGCGACCGCGCTGGCTTATCGTGGCGAAAAAGCACGCCTCCAGCGTTATCTCGCTGAAAATACGCCGCTATTTACCACGGACGCACAAGAGAAAAGCTGGCTCTATCTGTTATCGAAATACAGCGCCAACCCCGTGCAGGCATTGGCGAATCATCAGGTACAGTTTGCCGATAACCGCCAGTATGTTGTTGGCGCAACGCTACCGGTGCTGTTAAAAGAAGGTCAGTACGACGCGGCGCAAAGACTGCTCGCTACCCTCCCCGCCGATGAAATGCTTGAAGAGCGTTATGCCGTTAGCGTAGCGACCCGTAACAAGGCTGAAGCCCTGCGTCTGGCACGATTGCTGTATCAGCAAGAACCGGCAAATCTTACCCGCCTGGATCAACTCACCTGGCAACTGATGCAGGCCGGGCAGTCACGCGAAGCTGCCGATTTATTGCTGCAACGCTATCCCTTCCAGGGTGATGCGACCGTCAGCCATACTTTAATGGCGCGACTGGCGTCTCTGCTGGAAAGTCATCCTTACCTGGCGACGCCTGCAAAAGTGGCGATTTTATCGAAACCCTTGCCGCTGGCGGCGCAACGTCAGTGGCAAAGCCAGTTACCAGGTATTGCAGATAATTGCCCAGCAATCGTTCGTTTGCTTGGGGATATGTCACCTTCTTACGATGCTGCCGCCTGGAACCGCCTGGCGAAGTGTTATCGGGAAACACTCCCCGGCGTGGCGTTATATGCATGGCTTCAGGCGGAAAAAAGGCAACCGAACGCCTGGCAACATCGCGCCGTGGCTTATCAGGCTTACCAGGTGGAAGATTACAGCACCGCCCTGGCAGCCTGGGAGAAAATCAGCCTTCACGAAATGAGCAATGAGGATCTGCTCGCCGCCGCCAACACCGCTCAGGCAGCGGGAAATGGCGCGGCTCGCGATCGCTGGCTTCAACAGGCAGAACAACGTGGGCTGGGAAACAATGCCCAATACTGGTGGCTGCATGCGCAACGTTATATCCCAGCTCAGCCAGAACTCGCACTGAACGATCTCACGCGCTCAATCAATATTGCGCCTTCTGCCAACGCTTACGTCGCGCGGGCAACGATTTATCGGCAACGTCATAATGTCTCAGCGGCGGTGAGTGATTTGCGCGCCGCGCTTGAACTGGAGCCCAATAACAGCAACACCCAGGCGGCGCTCGGCTACGCCCTGTGGGATAGCGGTGATATCGCGCAGTCGCGGGAAATGCTGGAACAGGCGCATAAAGGGCTACCGGACGATCCGGCACTGATCCGACAACTGGCCTACGTGAACCAGCGTCTGGATGACATGCCTGCGACGCAGCACTACGCCCGGCTGGTGATTGATGACATTGATAATCAGGCGCTGATAACCCCATTGACGCCAGAACAAAATCAACAACGCTTCAATTTCCGCCGTTTGCATGAGGAGGTCGGTCGCCGCTGGACGTTCAGTTTCGATTCTTCTATCGGCTTGCGTTCCGGCGCAATGAGTACCGCTAACAATAATGTCGGCGGCGCAGCGCCTGGGAAAAGCTATCGTAGCTACGGACAACTGGAAGCCGAGTACCGCATCGGACGCAATATGCTGCTGGAAGGCGACCTGCTCTCAGTTTATAGCCGCGTCTTTGCCGAAACCGGAGAAAACGGAGTGATGATGCCGGTGAAAAATCCGATGTCCGGCACCGGATTGCGCTGGAAGCCGCTGCGCGATCAGATCTTTTTCCTCGCCGTTGAACAGCAGTTCCCACTAAACGGGCAAAATGGCGCCTCCGACACCATGCTACGTGCCAGCGCCTCGTTCTTTAACGGCGGAAAATACAGCGATGAGTGGCACCCGAACGGTCCTGGCTGGTTTGCGCAAAATCTGTATCTCGATGCGGCGCAATATTTTCGTCAGGATATTCAGGCGTGGACGGCAGATTATCGAGTTAGCTGGCACCAGAAGGTAGCGAACGGGCAGACTATTGAACCTTACGCTCACGTACAAGGTAACGGCTATCGGGATAAAGGTACTCAGGGCGCGCAGGTGGGCGGCGTCGGCGTTCGCTGGAACATCTGGACCGGCGAGACGCACTACGACGCCTGGCCGCACAAAGTCAGTCTCGGCGTCGAATATCAACATACCTTTAAGGCGATTAATCAACGTACAGGGGAGCGCAACAACGCGTTTCTCACCATTGGAGTGCACTGGTAAATGCGCAAGTTAATTTTCGTATTGCTGACACTTTTGTTGGTCAGTCCTTTTTCCTTTGCGATGAAAGGTATTATCTGGCAGCCACAAAATCGCGATAGTCAGGTCACCGACGCCCAGTGGCGTGGGCTGATGAGTCAGTTGCATTTGCAAGGATTCGACACCCTGATTATGCAATGGACCCGTTACGGCGATGCGTTCACCCAGCCAGAACAGCGGGCATTATTGTTTAAGCGTGCCGCAGCTGCGCAACAAGCTGGCCTGAAGCTGATTGTTGGTTTGAATGCCGATCCGGAATTTTTTCTGCATCAGAAGCAGTCATCTGCGGCGCTGGAGAGCTATCTTAATCGCCTGCTGGTCGCCGATCTCCAGCAGGCCAGATTATGGAGCGCCGCACCCGGCGTTACGCCGGATGGCTGGTATATCAGCGCAGAAATTGACGACCTGAACTGGCGCAGCGAAGCCGCTCGCCAGCCATTGCTGAAGTGGTTAAACAACTCACAACGGCTGATCAGTGATGTTTCGGCAAAACCGGTTTATATCAGTAGCTTTTTCGCCGGAAACATGTCGCCCGATGGCTATCGGCAACTGCTGGAACAAGTGAAATCTACTGGCATCCACGTCTGGGTTCAGGATGGTAGCGGCGTCGATAAACTTACTGCCGAACAGCGTGAGCGTTATCTGCAGGCCAGTGCCGATTGCCAAACATTCTCCCCCGCCAGCGGCGTTGTTTATGAACTGTTTGTCGCCGGTAAAGGTAAAACCTTCGAAGCAAAACCAAAACCGGATGCAGAAATTGCTTCGCTGTTAGCGAAACGTTCCTCCTGCGGCAAAGACGTGCTCTATTTCTCCCTGCGCTATTTGCCTGTCGCTCACGGCATTCTTGAGTATTAATGATTTAAGGGAGCAACTTTGCTTGCTCCTTTCCTTTTCACTTTCCTGGTCAAATATTAATTGGACACAAATAATCTGTGTAGCCCCTACTCAGAGGCATTATATAATCATATTCATGCCACCATATAACTTTTAAATAAGACCAATTATTCATCAGTTGCATTAGTATCAGTATATTCCTTTACACGGAAATATACTTTTATCTAATACACAAAGAGAGTCAATGATGAGTAAAATTACAGGTGTTTTAGTTGATAACCATATCTATGATATTAAAAATGATATGAAGGGTGGTTACAATTTTCCTAATAGCCTGTTCCCAGGCGCCACCTTCAAGATGGTCATTGATAATGACCCTGTTAATAATGATAAGGTAACATGGAGCTGTAGCACTGATGCAGACAATAATGCTCTGGCAGTGAGTCAGGATGGCACAGTGACTTTTCCGAATGTAGATGAAAGGTGCGTTTGGAAGATTTTTGCTATTTTCGCCACTGATAAAATAACGAATAAATCCGCCGGCGCTTATACTTTTCTCGTGAAGCGTTTTTTCAAATACAGCATTGAAAATTATAAATCAGTTAAAAATATTTTACCGTGGATTGAAAACATGAACGGAGAATTTCCTGACGCGCAGGATATCGACAGTTACGATTATAATGATCATAATTCAGGACATATTATCAAGCGAGAAGTTAACGCAGGACTTTACCAGGAATGGGGCAATGTAGCTAATAGCGGATGGAACACAAATAGTGAGGGTGCAGGTATTTGTAGCATTTACGCTTTTAATAAAGAAAATAATACTTATTATTGGCTGAAAAATGATGGGGTCAGACAGGAATTGAGCGGGGGTTTCCCCGCTCAGGCAGTTGCATCCTACAGTGACCCCATCGACTGATTACGTTTTTTGTCCACTATCATTTGAATTATTGCAGCGTAAAAAAGCAGCCCATATAAACATACGGGCTGCTTTTTATTAAACTCGAACGAAACTATTTTTAATGTGGTGCGCTTCGTGACAATAAGTTAATTACCAACACTCCGGCACAAATCAACATCATGCCGATAATGGCCGGCAGATCCAACCGTTGGCCGAAAAATCCCCAGGAAAGTAAACTAATCAGGACGATACCGACGCCTGACCAGATAGCATAAGCAATCCCTGTAGGAATATAAGCCAGCGTCTGAGCTAATAACCAGAATGATGCACAGTAACAAATAATTGTACCAACAGAGGGCCATAACCGTGTAAACCCCTCTGAAAACTTCATTAAGGTTGTACCAATGACCTCTGCAAGTATTGCACCACCAAGATAAATATAAGGGTTCATAGCCTATTCTTTCCTGTTAATACCGAAGAGAATTGTACTACAGTTTGAACCTAACTCATCAGTTTCCTCCTGGTGCATTCATTGATGTTCTTCATCAGTGCTTCAGGAAATGGGCGGATGAGAATCCATAGAAATGGTGCGTAGATATGCTCACCTTGCGCCTAATCATTTGACGGAGCACGCGAGGAAAACTGACGACATTTTTGGTGATGATGTCCCAAAGATGTTCCATTTCTGAAATTATGGGGAAATAAAGAAGGCGTAACTGATTGAATTGTAATGGCGCGCCCTGCAGGATTCGAACCTGCGGCCCACGACTTAGAAGGTCGTTGCTCTATCCAACTGAGCTAAGGGCGCATTACACCGCGAGATGCTGTAATCGCGTGAATTATACGGTCAACCCTTGCTGAGTCAATGGCTTTTGAACCGGTTGCTGAACAAGTGTACGGCGGTGTCTATTTATCTCACCATGAAAGCAAGGAAACACATATCCGCCCTCTGTCTGGAACAGGTAAACCTGTTTTTCATTTATAAAGAGTACTATTTTCTTACGTTACAGAAAATTGTGCGTTTATATGAGCCGGGTAACTATCAAACCAGCAACGCGCTGTTGCCCAAAAAAACAGCGGATTACGGATAGTCCAGAAAACGAAACCTGACAGCGCGCCCCGCTTCTGACAAAATAGGCGCATCCCCTTCGACCTACGTAACAGATGGAATCCTCTCTCTGATGGCAGCAAAGATTATAGATGGTAAAACGATTGCGCAGCAGGTGCGCTCTGAGGTTGCTCAAAAAGTTCAGGCGCGTATTGCAGCCGGACTGCGGGCGCCAGGGCTGGCCGTTGTGCTGGTGGGTAGCAACCCTGCATCGCAAATTTATGTCGCAAGCAAACGCAAAGCTTGCGAAGAGGTGGGATTCATCTCCCGCTCATACGACCTTCCGGAAACCACCAGCGAAGCAGAGCTGCTGGAGCTTATCGATGTACTGAATGCCGACAACACCATCGATGGCATTCTGGTACAACTGCCATTACCGGCAGGTATTGATAACGTCAAAGTGCTGGAACGTATTCACCCGGACAAAGACGTGGACGGTTTCCATCCTTACAACGTCGGTCGTCTGTGCCAGCGCGCGCCGCGTCTACGTCCCTGCACTCCGCGCGGTATCGTCACGCTGCTTGAGCGTTACAACATTGATACTTTCGGCCTCAACGCGTGGTGATTGGCGCATCGAATATCGTTGGCCGCCCGATGAGCATGGAACTGCTGTTGGCAGGTTGCACCACCACCGTGACTCACCGCTTCACTAAAAATCTGCGTCATCATGTAGAAAATGCCGATCTGTTGATCGTTGCCGTCGGTAAGCCGGGCTTTATTCCTGGTGACTGGATCAAAGAAGGCGCAATTGTGATTGATGTCGGCATCAACCGTCTGGAAAATGGCAAAGTTGTGGGCGACGTCGTGTTTGAAGACGCGGCTAAACGCGCCTCATACATTACGCCTGTTCCGGGCGGCGTTGGCCCGATGACGGTTGCCACGCTGATTGAAAACACGCTACAGGCGTGCGTTGAATATCATGATCCACAGGGTGAGTAACATGGCGACATTTTCTTTAGGTAAACATCCGCACGTTGAGCTGTGCGACTTGCTGAAACTGGAAGGCTGGAGCGAAAGCGGCGCGCAGGCGAAAATCGCGATAGCCGAAGGCCAGGTGAAAGTCGACGGTGCGGTTGAAACGCGCAAACGCTGCAAAATCGTCGCCGGTCAGACAGTGAGTTTTGCAGGTCACAGCGTACAGGTTGTTGCCTGATCCCTTTCCCGGCCTGTATCAACAGGCCGGTTCTCTTTTCAGACTTTTACCCTCTACGCCCCGTTCAGCCATGCTGATAGCATCGACATTTTGCCGAAGCGACCATCATGCCAACCGTTATTACGCACGCCGCCGTTCCCCTATGCATTGGTTTGGGGTTGGGTTCGAAAATCATCCCGCCGCGTCTGTTATTTGCCGGAATCGTCCTGGCGATGCTGCCCGATGCCGACGTATTGTCGTTTAAATTTGGCGTTGCTTACGGCAATGTTTTTGGTCATCGCGGGTTTACCCATTCGCTGGTGTTTGCGTTTGTTGTCCCGCTGTTATGCGTGCTAATTGGACATCGATGGTTCAGGGCTGGGCTGATTCGCTGCTGGCTGTTTTTAACCGTCTCGTTGTTATCGCACAGTTTGCTGGATTCGGTAACCACTGGCGGTAAGGGCGTTGGCTGGCTGTGGCCGTGGTCAGATGAACGCTTTTTCGCTCCCTGGCAGGTGATTAAAGTCGCGCCGTTTGCGTTGTCTCGTTACACCACGCCGAACGGGCATCAGGTGATAATTTCTGAATTGATGTGGGTATGGTTGCCGGGGATGGTGCTGATGGGAATGTTGTGGTGGCGCAGGCGATAACCGGATGCGAAAACTCGCATCCGGCAATAGCGCAATTACTTACGACGCCAGGTGGTCCCTTGCGGGCCATCTTCCAGCACGATCCCCATCTCGTTAAGACGGTCACGCGCCGCATCTGCCGCCGCCCAGTCTTTCGCTTTGCGGGCATCCAGACGTTGTTGAATTAACGCTTCAATCTCAGCCACTTCACTGTCGTCTGCCTGCGCGCCGCTTTGCAGGAACGCTTCCGGTTCTTGCTCCAGCAGGCCCAATACAGCGGAAAGTTTACGCAGGTGAGACGCCATTGCATTCGCCGCTGCCATATCTTCTGCTTTCAGACGGTTTACTTCACGCGCCATATCAAACAGTACGGAATAGGCTTCCGGGGTGTTGAAATCATCGTCCATCGCTTCAATAAAGCGCGCTTCAAACGCTTCGCCACCGGCAGGCGCAACGGTTTTATCTGTGCCGCGCAGCGCAGTGTAGAGACGCTCCAGCGCCGCACGCGCCTGCTTCAGGTTCTCTTCGCTGTAGTTCAACTGGCTGCGATAGTGGCCCGACATCAGGAAGTAACGCACGGTTTCCGCGTCGTAGTATTTCAGCACATCGCGCACGGTGAAGAAGTTACCCAGCGATTTGGACATCTTCTCGCGGTCAACCATCACCATTCCGGAGTGCATCCAGTAGTTCACATACTGACCATCATGCGCACAGGTGGACTGAGCGATTTCGTTCTCGTGGTGTGGAAACATCAGGTCAGAACCGCCGCCGTGGATATCAAAGTGGTTACCCAGCTGTTTGCAGTTCATTGCTGAACACTCAATGTGCCAGCCTGGACGGCCCGCGCCCCACGGAGACGGCCAGCTCGGTTCGCCCTCTTTCGACATCTTCCACAGAACGAAGTCCATCGGGTTGCGTTTGTCGTCGACCACGTCAACGCGCGCGCCTGCCTGCAGCTGGTCAAGATCCTGACGCGACAGCACGCCATAAGTCGGATCGGTCGGGACGTCGAACATCACGTCGCCGTTGTCCGCCACATAAGCATGACCTTTGGCGATCAGTTGTTCAGTGAGTTCAATAATTTCTGCGATATGGTGCGTCGCGCGCGGCTCCATATCCGGGCGTAGAATGTTCAAAGCATCAAAATCTTTGTGCATTTCGGCGATCATGCGATCCACCAGCGCTACAAAGCTTTCGCCATTTTCATTGGCGCGTTTGATGATTTTGTCGTCGATATCGGTAATGTTGCGCACATACTTCAGCTTATAGCCGAGGAAACGCAGATAGCGCGCAACCACGTCAAAGGCAACAAAGGTACGCCCGTGACCGATATGACAGAGATCGTAAACGGTGATTCCACACACGTACATGCCGACTTCCCCGGCGTGAATAGGCTTAAATTCCTCTTTTTGGCGTGTCAGAGTATTGAAGATTTTTAGCATCGAAGATTCCGTTTAGACATGTGTGGGTAATTGAGTTGCGTATAATACCCATATTTCCCGCGCGAATCAGCATACATTGCGAGATGATCCAATCGTGCGGTTATGCTATAACACCACCCTATATATGACCCGAACAGGGTTGAAGCACCAATCAAACGGAACAGGATGCAAAAATGGTTACTTTCCACACCAATCACGGCGATATTGTCATCAAAACTTTTGACGATAAAGCACCTGAAACAGTTAAAAACTTCCTGGACTACTGCCGCGAAGGTTTTTACAACAACACCATTTTCCACCGTGTTATCAACGGTTTTATGATTCAGGGCGGCGGTTTTGAGCCGGGCATGAAACAAAAAACCACCAAAGAGCCGATCAAAAACGAAGCCAACAACGGTCTGAAAAACACTCGTGGTACGCTGGCAATGGCCCGTACTCAGGCTCCGCACTCTGCAACTGCCCAGTTCTTCATCAACGTGGTTGATAACGACTTCCTGAACTTCTCTGGCGAAAGCCTGCAAGGTTGGGGCTACTGCGTGTTTGCTGAAGTGGTTGAAGGCATGGACGTGGTAGACAAAATCAAAGGTGTGGCAACTGGTCGTAGCGGTATGCACCAGGACGTGCCAAAAGAAGACGTTATCATTGAAAGCGTGACCGTTAGCGAGTAATCGTGGCGACACTCTTTATTGCAGATCTTCATCTCTGCGTGGAAGAACCGGCGATCACCGCCGGTTTTCTGCGTTTTTTAGCGGGAGAAGCCCGCAACGCCGACGCGCTGTATATTCTTGGCGATCTGTTTGAAGCCTGGATTGGCGACGACGATCCCAGCCCGTTCCATCGCCAGATGGCCGCAGCGATCAAAGCGGTGTCCGATTCCGGCGTTCCCTGTTATTTCATTCATGGCAACCGTGATTTTCTGCTCGGCAAACGCTTTGCCCGTGAAAGCGGCATGACGTTATTGCCGGAAGAAAAGGTGCTCGAACTTTATGGTCGTCGGGTGTTGATTATGCATGGCGACACGCTGTGCACCGATGATGCGGGTTATCAGGCTTTTCGCGCCAAAGTCCACAAACCCTGGCTGCAAACGCTATTCCTCGCCCTGCCGTTGTTTGTGCGCAAACGTATTGCCGCGCGAATGCGCGCGAACAGTAAAGAAGCCAACAGCAGTAAATCGCTGGCGATCATGGACGTTAACCAAAACGCGGTGGTCAGTGCGATGGAAAAGCATCAGGTGCAATGGCTGATCCACGGGCATACCCATCGCCCGGCGGTCCATGAACTTATCGCCAATCAGCAACCGGCTTTTCGCGTGGTACTGGGTGCCTGGCATACCGAAGGTTCGATGGTGAAAGTCACGGCGGATGACGTGGAGCTGATCCATTTTCCGTTTTAAATACCCGCGACTTTGCTGACTCCACAGCTACGCAACCGTTTTCCTTGCTCTCTTTCCGTGCTATTCTCTGTGCCCTCTAAAGCCGAGAGTTGTGCACCACAGGAGTTTTAAGACGCATGTCTTCCCGCAATAATCCGGCGCGTGTCGCCATCGTGATGGGGTCCAAAAGCGACTGGGCTACCATGCAGTTCGCCGCCGAAATCTTCGAAATCCTGAATGTCCCGCACCACGTTGAAGTGGTTTCTGCTCACCGCACCCCCGATAAACTGTTCAGCTTCGCCGAAAGCGCCGAAGAGAACGGTTATCAGGTGATTATTGCGGGCGCAGGCGGCGCAGCGCACCTGCCAGGCATGATTGCCGCCAAAACGCTGGTGCCGGTGCTGGGCGTGCCAGTACAGAGCGCCGCACTGAGCGGTGTCGATAGCCTCTACTCCATCGTACAAATGCCGCGCGGCATTCCGGTGGGTACGCTGGCGATTGGTAAAGCTGGCGCGGCAAACGCGGCATTACTGGCAGCACAAATTCTTGCAACTCACGATAAAGAACTGCACCAGCGTCTGAATGACTGGCGCAAAGCACAAACTGATGAAGTGCTGGAAAACCCGGACCCGCGAGGTGCGGCATGAAACAGGTTTGCGTCCTCGGTAACGGGCAGTTAGGCCGAATGCTGCGCCAGGCGGGCGAACCGTTAGGCATTGCTGTCTGGCCGGTCGGGCTGGACGCTGAACCGGCGGCGGTGCCTTTTCAACAAAGCGTGATTACCGCTGAGATCGAACGCTGGCCGGAAACCGCATTAACCCGCGAGCTGGCGCGCCATCCGGCCTTTGTGAACCGCGATGTGTTCCCGATTATTGCCGACCGTCTGACCCAGAAGCAGCTTTTCGACAAGCTCCACCTGCCGACCGCGCCGTGGCAGTTACTTGCCGATCGCAGCGAGTGGCCTGCGGTGTTTGAGCGTTTAGGTGAACTGGCGATTGTTAAGCGTCGCACTGGTGGCTATGACGGTCGCGGTCAATGGCGTTTACGCGCCGATGAAACCGAACAGTTACCGGCTGAATGTTACGGTGAATGTATTGTCGAGCAAGGCATTAACTTCTCTGGCGAAGTATCGCTGGTTGGCGCGCGCGGCTTTGATGGCAGCACCGTGTTTTATCCGCTGACGCATAACCTGCATCAGGACGGTATTTTGCGCACAAGCGTCGCTTTCCCGCAGGCCAACGCACAGCTGCAGGCGCAAGCCGAAGAGATGCTGTCGGCGATTATGCAGGAGCTGGGCTATGTGGGCGTGATGGCGATGGAGTGTTTTGTCACCCCGCAAGGTCTGCTGATCAACGAACTGGCTCCGCGTGTGCATAACAGCGGTCACTGGACACAAAACGGTGCCAGCATCAGCCAGTTTGAGCTGCATCTGCGGGCGATTACCGATCTGCCGTTACCGCAACCGGTAGTGAATAGTCCGTCGGTGATGATCAACCTGATTGGTAGCGATGTGAATTATGACTGGCTGAAACTGCCGCTGGTGCATCTGCACTGGTACGACAAAGAAGTCCGTCCGGGGCGTAAAGTGGGGCATCTGAATTTGACCGACAGCGACACATCGCGTCTGACCGCAACGCTGGAAGCCTTAATCCCGCTGCTGCCGCCAGAGTATGCCAGCGGCGTGATGTGGGCGCAGAGTAAGTTCAGTTAACCTGGTGCTCATATTCTTGCCGGATGCGGCGTAAACGCCTTATCCGGCCTACAGATCCGGCACCCATTGTAGGCCTGATAAGACGCGGCAAGCGTCGCATCAGGCATGGTGCACCGATTTCCGGATGCCTACGACTACAGCGAAATACAGGTCCCCGCTTCGCCCGCCAGCGTCTCTTCAATCCGCGATAGCGCCCCAATCCACGCGGGTTTACCACGGCTTCTGACATAACCACTCACCGCCGTTACCTTCGGCCCCATCGAACCATCGGCTTTGGCAAACGGCGCTAACTCATCCGGTGTGGCACGGCGAATGGCACGTTGCTCCGGCGTTCCCCAGTTTTCATAAACCGCGTCGGCATCAGTGAGGATCACCAGTCCATCGGCATTAATCTGCTCGGCGAGCAACGCAGCGGCAAGATCTTTATCAATCACTGCTTCACTCCCTGCTCCGTCATCTGTCACCGGCACACCGCCGCCGCCACTGCAAATCACCACATGCCCCTCTTTGAGCAACAACTCGATGGCTTCGCTGTCGAGAATTTTACGCGGTTGCGGAGACGCCACCACCCGGCGCAAATATTTACCATCACGTTTCATCTGCCAGCCGTAAGCCGCTTCCAGTGCCTCTTGTTCTTCTGGCTGATAAACCGGACCAATAAATTTCTCTGGCTGCAAAAACGCCGGATCATCAGGCGAAACTTCAATGCGCGTCAGCACCGTCGTCACCGGCGGCATCTGCGGCTGCGCGCTCAGGCTCTGCGCCAGCATATAGCCAATCATCCCCTGGCTTTCCGCCACCAGTACATCCAGCGGATACGGTTCTACCTCTTTCCACGCCAGATTCTGTAACGCCAGCAGCCCCACCTGCGGCCCGTTGCCGTGAACAATCGCCAGCCGATAAGAACGGGCCAGGCGTGCCAGGGCGGGTACAGCACTGGCGATATTGCGATACTGATTTTCTGCCGTCAGCGCCTCACCGCGCTGGAGTAAGGCGTTGCCCCCAAGAGCTACAACCAGTGTTTTCATGGTGTTCCTTGTAATAATTGTTGACCAAGCCAGAACCCCAGCAGCGTATCTGCCCCTGACGTATGCCCCAGCGCCAGCAGCGAATCAATCGCCGCTGCGGTACGTTTCGGGCAACTCAGAGCATGAACAAAGTGCAGGAGTGGCGAGGCGAAATATCCTTGCGCGGCATAACGTAAATAACTGACGCTCACCGCTGTGGTAACGAGTTGAAGATTGTCGGAACAGGCAAAAAACGGGTGACCGGAGCGCGCATCTAAAGCGCCATAATACCAGGCCGCCAGCAGCATTCCGCTCAGCGTGTCATCATGACTTGGCGTTAATCCGGGGCCTTTACCCAGCCAGTGCCGCCAGTCGGTCTTAACGCCATTGAGCGCGGCCTGAAAACAGTGGCGAAACTGGCGTAATTCAGCGGGAAGCGGATCGCTTACCGCCATCGCCAGTGGCCCGAAAAGCCCGGTTTCCTCCGCGCGTTGCATCCATGCAGCTGCAAGCGGTTGAGGATGCGCAGGCGGCGTAATACGCAGCAAACAATAACGCTGTGGCTGTTTAACCGTGAAACGCCCGAGGCGAATCCCTTGTGCCACAACCTGTGGTCGTTCATTGCCGCATAATCCACCGCATAACGTATCGAATTGCGCGCGGCGAAGTACCCATCCTCCGGGGCCGAAACCACTTCCCTGACGATGCAGCGTTAACAGTTCGCCGCTTTCCGTCATCAGATTAATCGCCCGCCGCCACACTCCCGCTAACCGCCAGGACTGGCGATAATTCGGTGCGCTATGGCTGGCAAGCAGAGGATGGATTACCGTCATTGCGCGTTCCTCAACCAATCCCCATGCTTTCAGCCAGTGCTTCCAGCGCCTGTTCAAAGCACGCCAGCGGTGCTCGCACGGTGCCTGCACCAATCTGCCCGATCCCCGCCTCTTTATGGGCGATTCCGGTATTGATGAGTGGCGTAATGCCGGTTTCTACCACGCGACGAATATCCAGCCCCAGGCACGCGCCCTGGAAATCCCAGCCGGGGATCTGCAACTGCATATTGCGCTCAAGGAAGATTTCCGCCATCTCTTCAGATACCGTTCTGGCCGCTTCCATGCCACCCGCACCGACAAAGCGCGTTACGCCAGGAGCGGCGATCATTGCCGCACCTCCGATACCAAAGGTTTCGGTAATCGCGCTATCGCCCATATCCGGGTTCGCCTGCTCCTGCGAGAAGCCGGTGAAAAACAGACCTTGCGGAGTGTTTACAGGCGCAGTAAACCAGCGTTCACCCAGCCCGCTTACCCGAATCCCGAACATATTGCCGTTGCGGGTCATAGCCGTAACGATGCTGCCTGCGCGGATCATCGCGCCAGCATCCATCGCCGCCTTGCAGTAGGCCATCGCGAGGTTGAGGAAGAACTGATCGGTCACGCTGAGGAAATCCATCACTTCCGCAATGTGCTGTTTATCATGATCGAGGCGAGCAATTTGTGGGGCCAGCGCACGCATTAACAGTGCTGAGGAAGCAATATTGCGTTGATGGAACTCATCGCCCATCGTAATGCCCTGCGCCATCATCGCCGTAAGATCGATACCGCGCTCCATGCGCCCCAGCGCCGCGCTTAATACTGGCATTAACACATCGCGCATCCAGCGATGGCGAGTCAGGACATCTTCGCCGTAAGCGCCAAAACGCATCACTTTGCCGATACCTTCGTTGAGGTTGCAGTACGCCCGGTTGCCGTCGGTCACGTTCTCGACCACCAGCATCGGCATACTGGCAGAAGTAATGCCGCCCATTGGCCCGACGGCATTCACATGGTGACAAGGAATGAAGTTCACTTCCCCCTGCTCCAGCATCGCCAGTGCCTGCGCTTCCTCTTTCGCCCATCCTTCAAACAGACATGCCCCGACACACGCCCCTTTCATGGGTCCGGTCATCTCCTGCCAGCGCATTGGCGGCCCGGCGTGAAGCAGTGTTTTGCCCTTGTTTAGTTCGCTGATAAGTGAAGAAGCCGGTTGCACATCCAGCCAGTGTGGACGAGCGCGACGAATTTGTTCGATAACCGCAGCATTGGCTTGCGCCACTGATGTAAACATGGGAACCCCTTATTGCAAACGTTCTAATAAACGAGCCAGTTTTTTATTACCGCCAGCGACTGGCGCCCATTGGTAATGCACTACCGGTTTGCTGGCACTTTGTAGCTCCAGCGCAAAACTGCGTAATCCGGCATTAATCACGGCGACGTTTTCCAGTAATGACGGTGTGTGTTGCTGAGTGGCAGGCGAAAGCGGACGAATTAACGCCGCCGCCAGCAAGGTGGCTTCCGGCAGCGAACTCACTACTGCGATCCCGGCATCTTCCAGCGTGGCGATTTGCTGCGAGCGGCATTGCGGGTCACGTTCGGTACCTGTCACCGTGGCAATGGCGTACAGCGGTTGGCTGTCTGAACGCGCGGCACAAGCTTTTTGCCAGGCGCTCACCAGCGAGGCGGCAGGATCGGCGGTCGCGCCGAAGCCAATCACCACATCAAGCAGCAACACGCGCACTTGTGGTTTAGCGCCGAGATCGGCAATTAACAGGTTGCGTAAGGTCGGGTCGATCATCGGATGGGGACGCCCGACGGTGTAAAAATCATCGCCCAGGTCGAGGATCTGATGTCCGTCGGCGTCCAGCATCATGCCATGTTGATGGGTATCGTCGGCTGCCACGCCAAGGTGTCCGGCAAGTAATCCCGCCGCTTCGGCAGCCAGCGTACCGCCGGTATACAAACCGCAAATAAAACCTTTGTTGACAGGCGCTAGCGCATTACGTCGCGCCGTGATGCGTGAAAGCAGGCAAGACAGGCGTGCGGCCTCATCCAGCGAGGAGGCAAACCAGACATTCTCGTCGCGGGCCACCGCCGGGGTATAACCTAAAAACAGCGCCACCGTCGGTTTTCCGGTTGCTTTCATGGCATTAACAATTTTCAGACGCACAGCTTCGGCAGGTGGTTTTGAAACAAATGCCAGCACTTCGCTTTTCTCGTCTGCGCTGAGCATTTCCAGCGCCATTAGCGCACTGATGCCGCCCACTTCACGGCTGAGGTCGCGCCCGCCAAGACCAATCGCGTGAGTAATTCCCTCACCTGCCAGCGCAATCTGCGAACACAGTTCCTGAATCCCGGTACCGGAAGCGCCAATGACGCCAATGTTGCCTTCCGACATCACGTTAGCAAAAGCCAGCGGCGTGGCGGCAATCATTGATGTACCGCAGTCCGGCCCCATCACCAGCAGGCCTTTTTCCCGCGCGCGGGTTTTAAGTTGGATTTCATCTTCCAGCGTGACGTTATCGGAGAACATCATCACGTTGAGGTTGCGATCCAGCGCCTGGTTTGCCAGCTCCGCCGCATACTCACCAGCCACTGAAATCAGCGCCAGATTGGCGTCGGGTAATTTCTGACAGGCGCTGTCCCAGCGACGCACCTGCGTCAACGCCTGGCTGCTGCCTGAACCCTGCGCCAGTTGTTTTAACGCCTCTTCAAGCTGCTGCATAATCGCCTGCGCGATCCCCGCATCCGCCGCTTCACTACGAATTGCCACGCAAATATCATTCGGCGTGGCGTGATTAAAATCGTCATGCCAGAAACCTGTGGTATCTAATAACGCTTTATTGGCGGGCGTCCCCATCATTACGGAAACATCATCAACATTTTCTGATTCGCTGAGTTTTCGTGAAATAATCATTAAACTGACTGAATCCTGAAAACACCCTTTTTTAATAAAGGCGTGGATCATAACAACTCCTTAAAAATTGCACTCATGGCAATTGCACGAGCAGTGTTAATGTGGCGATTACGGTATCGATGACAACGGATAAATAAGGTGATGAATATCACACAGGGATTATTAACAAAATAATTCAAATAACCGCTAAGCTATTACGCGTTATTTTTTAATAAGCGTGGTTGTTTTAAAAATCAGGTTAAAAGCGAACGGATTATCAAATAAATTCTAACTATATTTTTTTGCCTGTCTGGATCACATAATCCAGATATTTTCCCTGTATGTTAATTGCAGTCATGCTTCACACCGTCGTTAAAAAGGAAGACAGATGAAAATCAGTCGGGAAACACTCCACCAGCTAATTGAGAATAAACTCTGCCAGGCTGGGTTAAAACGTGAGCACGCTGCAACCGTGGCTGAAGTATTGGTTTACGCCGATGCCAGAGGGATCCACTCTCATGGCGCGGTACGCGTTGAATACTACGCCGAACGCATTTCAAAAGGCGGCACCAACCGCGAACCGGAGTTTCGTCTTGAGGAAACCGGGCCGTGCTCGGCAATTTTACATGCTGACAATGCCGCCGGGCAGGTCGCGGCGAAAATGGGTATGGAACATGCCATCAAAACCGCCCAGCAAAATGGCGTTGCGGTGGTCGGCATCAGCCGGATGGGTCACAGCGGCGCAATCTCTTATTTTGTGCAGCAGGCAGCTCGCGCCGGATTAATTGGCATTTCGATGTGCCAGTCCGATCCAATGGTGGTGCCGTTTGGCGGCGCGGAAATTTACTACGGTACTAACCCACTGGCCTTTGCCGCGCCGGGAGAAGGCGACGAGATCCTTACCTTTGATATGGCGACTACCGTACAGGCATGGGGAAAAGTGCTCGACGCCCGCTCGCGTAATATGTCTATCCCGGACACCTGGGCGGTCGATAAAAACGGTGCACCAACAACCGATCCGTTCGCGGTACATGCTCTGCTCCCCGCCGCTGGGCCGAAAGGGTATGGCCTGATGATGATGATTGACGTCCTCTCAGGCGTCTTACTCGGCTTACCGTTCGGGCGACAGGTTAGTTCGATGTATGACGATTTACACGCCGGGCGTAATTTGGGGCAATTACATGTAGTTATTAACCCGAACTTTTTCTCCTCCAGCGAATTATTCCGTCAACATCTTAGCCAGACCATGCGCGAATTAAATGCCATTACCCCCGCGCCCGGTTTTAACCAGGTTTATTATCTCGGACAGGATCAGGATATTAAACAACGCAAAGCCGCCGTCGAAGGCATCGAAATTGTTGATGATATTTACCACTATTTAATTTCCGACGCGCTTTATAACACGTCATACGAAACGAAAAATCCCTTTGCGCAATAATTATTGAGACAGGACTTTCTTATGATTACACATTTTCGTCAAGCCATAGAAGAAACGCTGCCCTGGCTTTCCTCTTTTGGCGCTGACCCAACGGGTGGGATGACCCGTTTACTTTATTCGCCGGAATGGCTGGAAACCCAGCAGCAATTTAAAAAAAGAATGGCAGCAAGCGGGCTGGAAACACGTTTCGATGAAGTGGGGAATTTATACGGTCGCCTGAATGGCACCGAATATCCACAGGAAGTGATTCTGAGCGGTTCGCATATCGATACCGTGGTCAACGGCGGTAACCTCGACGGGCAATTCGGTGCGCTGGCGGCGTGGCTGGCAATTGACTGGCTGAAAACGCAATACGGCGCGCCGCTGCGTTCGGTCGAAGTGGTGGCGATGGCAGAAGAAGAAGGCAGCCGCTTCCCGTATGTCTTCTGGGGCAGTAAAAATATCTTTGGGCTGGCGAATCCTGACGACGTGCGGAATATCTGTGATGCCAAAGGAAATGGCTTTGTCGATGCGATGAAGGCTTGCGGATTTACTCTGCCGAACGCCCCACTAACTCCACGCCGGGATATTAAAGCTTTTGTTGAATTGCATATTGAACAGGGCTGTGTGCTGGAAAGTAATGGGCAGTCAATTGGCGTGGTGAATGCAATTGTCGGGCAACGTCGCTATACGGTGACGCTGAACGGTGAATCAAACCATGCAGGCACCACGCCGATGGGCTATCGTCGTGATACGGTTTACGCTTTCAGTCGCATTTGCCATCAGTCGGTCGAAAAAGCGAAAAAGATGGGCGACCCGCTGGTGCTGACTTTTGGCAAAGTAGAGCCGCGCCCGAATACGGTGAATGTGGTGCCGGGGAAAACCACGTTCACCATTGATTGTCGTCATACCGACGCCGCCGTGCTGCGCGATTTCACCCAACAGTTAGAAAACGACATGCGGGCGATTTGCGATGAAATGGACATTGGTATTGATATCGATTTATGGATGGACGAAGAACCCGTGCCGATGAACAAGGAGCTGGTCGCCACCCTGACACAATTGTGTGAAAGCGAAATACTGAATTACCGGGTGATGCACAGTGGTGCCGGGCACGACGCACAAATTTTCGCGCCTCGCGTACCGACCTGCATGATTTTCATTCCCAGCATTAACGGGATCAGCCATAACCCGGCGGAACGCACCAATATTACCGACCTTGCCGAAGGGGTCAAAACGTTGGCACTCATGCTTTATCAACTTGCCTGGCAGAAATAAGGAGTCATAAATGGGATATTTAAATAACGTCACCGGTTACCGCGATGATTTACTGGCTAACCGTGCAATTGTGAAACACGGTAATTTCGCGCTGTTAACGCCAGATGGCCTGGTAAAAAATATTATTCCGGGCTTTGAAAATTGTGACGCGACAATCCTCTCCACGCCAAAGCTGGGTGCCTCTTTTGTTGATTATCTGGTCACACTGCATCAAAACGGCGGCAACCAACAGGGCTTCGGTGGCGAAGGTATTGAAACGTTCCTGTATGTGATCTCTGGAAATATCACTGCCAAAGCCGAAGGGAAAACATTTGCCTTAAGCGAAGGTGGCTATCTTTATTGCCCGCCAGGCTCCCTAATGACGTTTATTAACGCCCAGGCCGAAGACAGCCAAATCTTTTTATATAAGCGTCGCTATGCTCCGGTAGAAGGTCATGCGCCGTGGCTGGTTTCTGGCAATGCCAGCGAACTGGAACGCATTCATTATGAAGGTATGGACGATGTGATCCTGCTGGATTTCCTGCCCAAAGAGTTAGGTTTTGATATGAACATGCATATCCTCTCTTTTGCGCCAGGTGCCAGCCACGGTTATATCGAAACACACGTTCAGGAACACGGTGCCTATATTCTTTCCGGTCAGGGGGTTTATAACCTCGACAATAACTGGATCCCGGTGAAAAAAGGCGATTACATCTTTATGGGCGCTTATTCTTTACAGGCTGGTTATGGCGTAGGGCGTGGTGAAGCGTTTAGTTATATTTATTCGAAAGATTGCAACCGCGACGTAGAGATTTAAGTCATACCACTCGCCTGATTATTTTTAGCTATGTTGGATTTCGCCACGGTTTATACCGTGGCTTTTTTTGTAACATTGCCTGATGCGCTTCGCTTATCAGGCCTACATGATAATTTCCGGGATGGATCCGGCATACACAACACGCACGTTGTCAGCAATCTGAAGCAGATGCGATATAAACCGCATCCGCTCTAATGGTAATAATCAGAGTTTAATTCCCTGACCTATTTTAATGGCGCAGGCAATATTACGCGCACTGTGGAAGAGATTGGTTTCACCGCTGGTTAGCACTTCAGCTAAAGGCGCCAGACGCGGCAGAATACTGAACACTGCATCAATGCCATATTGATGTACCACTTCCACGCCGTCACCCAATACGCCAGCAATCCCAATCACCGGGACATTAAACTGCTTCGCCACCGACGCCACGCCCAGCGGCGCTTTACCGCCTGCCGTTTGCGAGTCGATGCGCCCTTCCCCGGTGATCACCAGCGCTGCACCCTGCACTGCCTGCGCAAGATTGACCGCATTCAACACAATCTCAATGCCCGGTTTAATATCCGCATTGAGGAATACCGCCGCCGCAATACCCATACCGCCCGCAGCGCCGCCGCCCGCCATCTGGCAGACATTAATTTCAGTTTGCTGTTGTAAAACACGGGCGTAATTTTGCAGCCCCTGCTCCAGCTCTTCGACCATTTCCGGCGTTGCCCCTTTTTGCGGGCCAAACACCGCCGCCGCACCGCGTGTCCCTACCAGCGGGTTATCAACATCGCACGCCACTTCAATATGGCAGTTCGCCAGACGCGGATCGCATTCCTCCATTTCAATGCTTGCCACGCGCGCTAAATTGCCGCCGTTAGCCACCAGCACCTGACCGTCGGCATCAAGGAAACGCACACCAAGCGCCTGCGCCATGCCCATACCGCCGTCGACCGTCGCACTGCCACCAATGCCGAGAATAATATGGCGAATGCCGTTATCCAGCGCATGGCGAATTAACCCCCCCGTACCAAAACTGGAGGCCAGCAACGGATTACGCTTTTCAGGCGCGACCAGCATCAGACCACTTGCCGCTGCCATCTCAATCACCGCCGTTTTCCCGTCGCCGGTAAGGCCATAAAAAGCATTCACTTTTTCGCCCATCGGTCCACAGACTTCAAGCGTCACGATTTTGCCGCCCGTCGCGGCGACCATCGCATCCACCGTCCCTTCGCCGCCATCCGCGATTGGCAAACAGATATAGTGCGCATCGGGAAAGAGGGTCGAAAACCCGGCTTTAATTGCCTGACAACATTTTTCTGCACTTAAGCTCTCTTTAAAAGAGTCTGGCGCAATGACAATCTTCATTATCAATCCTTTTTCAACAAATTATTCGATGCGTTCCCACGGAATAAGATTATCCATAAGAACAGCCAGTAAAATTCCGACCAGTAAGCCGTTACTGAGCAGAGGACGAAGCGTTAATGGAAGGTCTTGCAGATACACAGGCGGTAATGCCATTAAAAATATGCCGACAAATAACGGCAATGCGAGTCGATAAATATTGCGAGCGGTAAAGGTTATTTGCTGGCTAAACACCAGCGCGGAAAAGAGTAAAGGCAGATAAGAAACCAGCATGACCGCGCTACTCACTGGTAAGGGGATACTGCAAAACAGTCGCGTGAGTGCCGGAACCAGCGCCACCAGAAGGCAAATAACGCTGCCATAAATAAATGAACGCCGCGTGTAATCGCCAGTCTGGGTTAATAAACCAATGGATGAAACAAACGGTGAGAATGGAATTACCGCCAGCGGCACGGTTATCAGTGTCATAAATCCGGTCGTCACAAAGCTGCGACGATAACGCGTATTCCCCGCACCCTGCTGCGGATAAAAAACATCCGTGCCACGAATCGCACCGTAGGTATTGCTGATATTTACCAGACCTGTAATCACCGCCGTCAGAATAATCCCCGGCGACAAAGCACCGCCACTGCCGAGCGGGAACCACTGCCAGTGCAACTCACCGGAGAGCGAATGCGAAGAAGGAAAGCAAAAGTACCACAACAACCAGCCGGTTATGGTGCCAACCAGCAGGCCGTAACGGGCAAAACGTTGCGGCAGGAAGATAATCATCCCCAGTACCAGGCACATCACCGCCACTGAGAGCGCGAACGGCGGTAACTGAATCTTAAAATTCGGGTCGGCTATGCCAAACGGCAGCCCGAGCATACCTTTGAAAAAGATAGTGGTCAGCTGCGCGCCCAGCATCAACATAAACAAGACCATCACCGACGGCGTAAATAACCGCGCCAGGCGATGACCTAATCCGCTAAAACCAATCAACATCGTCAGCACGCCAGAGAGCGCAATCCCCACCGCCAGGCTGGTAGCGATATCGTTGATCGGTGTCCCGCGCGAGGCTTCGCCGAGAGTAATCGTGAGGATGGTTCCCCACCACAGGCCGCCTGGCCCTTCCATAATTGCGCGACGATGACCGCAGAATGCCTGAGCGAAGCAGGCCAGCGCGGTTGCAAGAAAAGCATATTGCGTGAGCGTAAGCAGGCTACTTTGCGGCAACTGAAAAGCAGAAAGTAGCGTAGGAGGAACCACAACCGTGTTGCAAAAAATAAAGAAAAACCACTGAAATCCTGATAACAGGCTTTCGCGGCCCACTGCAAAATTGAACATAAACACACCTTAACCGAAGAATGCCCGCCGCAAGGACGGGCATTGCAGGGGCCAGATTACTGCTGATGTTTAAGGATAAATTGACCTTTCGGCGCAACAGGGAAGCCCTGTTCGATGTCGTAAATCACATCACCACGTAAGAGGGTTTTCGTGATACGCGCACCAATAGTACGGCCAACATACGGGCTGACTTTGTGGCGATATTCCAGATCGTCATTGGTAAGAACATAGCTGCTATTCGGCTGAATGAAGACGAAGTCGGCATCTTTTCCTGGGGCGATACGGCCTTTTTGCTGCAGACCGAAAATATCTGCTGCATTAGTCGCCATTAATTTGCCGAACATTGCCAGAGACATACCGCGTTTCTGTACCGCTTCATCGAACATCACGTCCATGCAGCTTTGCAGACCGGCGATACCGCCCCATGCTTTCATGATGTTGCCTGCTTTCATTTCCGGCGGGCATGGAGAGTGGTCGGAAACCAGGCAGTCGATTTCACCGTTAAACAGTTTTTCCCACATGCCTTTCTGGTTTTCCAGATCGCGGATCGGCGGAGAACACTTCGCCAGGGTGCCAATTTCTTCGAACTGATCGGTATCCAGCACAAAGTAATGCGGGCAGGATTCACAGGTAACGTCCTGACCTTCCTGACGTGCACGAGTCACTTCCTCAACACCTTCCGGGCTGCTGACGTGGCAAACGTGCAGACGGCAACCAGCAACTTTCGCCAGGTACAGCACGCGGCGAATCGCTTCCACTTCGGTAAATACCGGACGCGAAGCTACATAGTCATGAGCGGTTACGCGACCTTCACGCTTCGCTTCGTCACCCAGTTCGTCACAGATCAGCGCGTTTTCGCAGTGCACCAGCACCGGCTGACCCAGTTCGCCCAGCTTCTGCGCGCCTTTGAAGAACTGCCAGTCATTTACATCACGGAAGTCGTTGTCGATACCGCGATCGCCACAGGTCGCAACGAAGCATTTGAAGCCGACAACGCCCACTTCATCCAGCTCATGCAGACGGTCGATGTTGTAAGATACCAGGCCACCGAGTTGTGCCGCATCAATAGTCAGCTTGCCTTTAGCAGCATCGAACTTCAGTTCAATTGAAGCGCGGTCAACCGTTGCTGGCAGCTGGTTGAGCGGCATTTCGATCATGGTGGTGATACCACCTTTTGCCGCTGCGCGAGTACCGGTTTCATAACCTTCCCAGTGGCTACGACCCGGTTCAGAAATATGGGTGTGCGCATCAACCATGCCCGGCGAAACCACCAGACCAGACGCATCCATAACTTCTTTTGCATCGCCCAGATCCTGCCCGATAGCGGCAATTTTTCCGCCTTTAACGGCGATATCTACAACGCGAGCTTCGTTTTCTAAAATGACGGTGCCGTTTTTAATAATTAAATCAAAAGACATAACAAACTCCTTGTAAAATACAGATTGGTTTTTCTGACTCAATTTTGAATATCGGGATTAATTAACCTGTGACTTTTTGTTCTCCTGTTTTTTCGACTGCTGTGCGTTTTTTTAATAAAGCGTAGGCCGCAAAGGCGACGATAACGCCGACAAACCATGAAACACGCGATAACGGTTCCATGACCGGAATAAATTTACCGCCGAGAGATAAAATAACGGCTACCAGAGTTACTGAGAAGGCCGTGAGATTAAATCCGTTATCGTAATATTTGAAATCACCTGAAGCGGTATACAGTTCATCAAGATTAATTTGTCCGCGCATCACCACAAAATAATGCGCCATCATGACACCAATTACCGGACCCAGCATCCCACCGATAATATCGAGGAACAGATAAATACTGTCCTGATTTTCCATTAATTTCCACGGGCAGATCAGCAGGCTGACAATACTGGCAATCAGTACGCCGTTTTTATAGGTCAGTTTTGTCGGTGCAATGGCGGCAATCTGATAACCGGCTGGAATAATATTACCGGTGGCGTTAGTGGAAATGGTCGTCATCAGAATAACCAGTACCGCAAAGAACGAGGCAAACAGGCTGTCCCAACGCTGAACAATATCCAGCACGTTCCAGGTATCAGCGCCGTAATGAATACTGGCGCCAGCAATAATACTTACCCCGGCGACCGCAAACAGAATATAGGCCACCACTAATCCCAGCGTTTGCCCCAGCGCCTGCTCACGGAAAGAGTGGGCGTTTTGCGTAAAGTCAGATGCACTCACCGCCGGTGCCGCCCAAACCGCAACCACCGCGTTTATCACCACCAGGAACAGGAAACCGCTATTTTCTGCTTTCTGCACTCCACTGGGGATGTAGTCGAGGATTGGACCGATCCCAACCAGCGAAATCGCCCAAATCGCCATGCCGCCGAAAACGATATAGATGCACGGGTTAAGAATGGCGGTGAATTTATTTAAAACTTTGCCGCCGCCAAAACCAATACCAACGTTAACCAGCCAGAAGAGTAAGAAAGTGATTAAGCCTGGTAGAGAAAGTCCTAATAGCGTGAAATCACCACCGAGAGTTAAAAATCCCGGCCAGATTTTGCCAATCAGGATCAAGCAGGCCAGTGACCCCGCGTAACATTGCAGGCCAAACCACATAATGGCAGCAATACCACCTCTTAATAATCCGGGAAACAGTGCGCCGCGTACGCCGTAAGAAGCACGCAGGATCATGGCAAACGGTACGCCGTATTTACTGCCCGCCGCACCGTTTAATACCATTACCGCGGCAATGAAAAAGGCGCTGAGGATAATTGCCAGCATAATACTAAAGGTAGACAAGCCGAGAATAAAAAAGCCGCCGACCATCACATAATTGGGAACGTTATGAACCGAACCCATCCATAAGGTAAAATAGTTAAATGTTTTCCAGGTCCGCTGGCTTTGCGTTTTCGGCAATAGATCTTCGCTATAGCCGCGTTGCTGGAATAGTTTTCTCTGATGTTCCATAAATCCCTCTTAATTTCACGTATCGAATAACGTTGTTTTAATCTAGCTATGAGGAACAAATAAAAATATTATTTTTAATACTGAAGCAACGTCGTTGGCTGCTTTCTTTTTTTAATATTGCTGGCCGATTCATTTGCTGATATCGGCCATTTTTATTGCGGGCATCAGGCCAGTTTATGATTCGCCATTAATTCCAGCGCCTGCACTAACGCAGAGTGATCCAACTGGCTGCCACCGTTTGCCGCACAGGTATTAAATAGCTCCTGGCAGGTCGCGGTGTTTGGTAGATTCAGCGCTAGCGCTTTCGCACTTTGCAGTGCCAGGTTGAGATCTTTCTGGTGCAGAGCGATTTTGAAGCCCGGATTAAAGGTACGTTTAATCATGCGCTCACCATGAACTTCCAGAATACGTGAGGAAGCAAAGCCGCCCATCAGCGCCTGGCGCACACGTACCGGGTCCGCACCGGCTTTTGAAGCAAACAGCAGGGCTTCAGAAACCGCTTCAATATTGAGCGCCACGATAATCTGGTTTGCCACTTTGCAGGTTTGACCGTCGCCGTTACCACCCACGAGGGTGATATTTTTACCGAGCAGTTCAAACAGCGGTTTCACGCGTTCAAATACCGCTTCGTCACCGCCAACCATAATTGACAACGTCCCTTCACGCGCGCCGATTTCACCGCCGGAGACTGGCGCATCGAGATAATCGCCACCCAGTTCATTCACCTGACGAGCGAAACGTTTAGTTTCAATCGGTGAAATGGAGCTCATATCAACAATGGTTTTGCCCTTCAGCGAGGCTTTGGTACAACCATTTTCACCAAACAGAACTTCTTCAACGTGCGGCGTATCCGGCACCATAATAAAAATGATGTCGGCAGCGTCCGTTACCTGGCGCGCGGTGTCGACATTAACGGCACCGAGTGACAGTAATTCATCAGCAACCGGTCCAATGGTCGTGACATGTAATTGATGACCGGCACGCGCCAGATTAATGGCCATCGGAGTACCCATAATACCTAAGCCAATAAATCCCAGTTTCATAATTAACCTCTTTTTAAATGTCGCTATTCCTGAATTCAGACAACACGATCCCCTGCCGACTTAGCGGCCTAAAAAAGCATTGCCTGAACAGCGTTACGTTTTAACGGTACGGATCCATCCAGCGTAAACCAGCTTCCGTGGTGGTTTGAGGTTTATATTCACACCCAACCCAACCGTTGTAGTCAGAATTTTCAATTACCGTAAAGAGATATTCGTAATTAATTTCTCCGGTCCCTGGTTCGCCGCGATGTGGATTATCGGCAATTTGCAGGTGACCAATTTTATCGGCCCATTGGGTCATGGTGTTGGTTAATTCACCTTCCATCCGCTGCATGTGATAAATGTCATACTGTATTTTCAAATTGCAGCAACCAACATCGTCAATCAGTTTCAGCGCCTGTTGAGTTCCGGTGAGATGGAAACCAGGAATATCGAAATGGTTGATAGGTTCAATCAGTAATAAAATATCTTCTTTCATCAACATATTCGCGGCATAACGCAGGTTTTCCACAAGCGTTGCGTGAATCTGTTCACGGCTGAAACCAGCCGGCGTTTTACCGACCAGACAGTTAATTTTTTTATTACCCAGCGCACGAGCATAACGAATCGCTGCTGCTACGCCATCACGAAACTCTTCTTCACGGCCAGGAATACAGGCAATACCCCGCTCGCCTGCCGCCCAGTCACCCGCAGGTAAATTATGCAGCGTATGCTCGAGTTTATTACTCGCCAGTACATGTTTTAATTCTTCAATGTCGTAGTCATAAGGAAACATAAATTCAACACCGCGAAAACCACACTGCGCGGCTTTCTCAAAACGGGCGAGAAAATCATATTCACCAAATAACATCGATAAATTAGCAGAGAAACGTAACATTATTTATCTCCCTTATTCATAGTGCATGAAGCAGGTTTCAGTCGGCGCGTCCGCTGCGCTATCAGCGATATCTTCAAATTCCATGACGTTATCCAGTTCACTGCCCATCGAAATATTGGTTACACGTTCCAGCATAATTTCCACCACCACCGGGACACGGTACTGCGCCATTAAGGCTTTCGCCTGTTCAAAGGCTGGAGCAATATCTTCCGGTTTGAAAACGCGGATAGCTTTACAACCTAAACCTTCCGCGACTTTCACGTGGTCAACGCCGTAACCGTTCACATCACTGGAGTTAATATTTTCGAACGCGAGCTGTACGCAGTAATCCATATCAAATGCGCGTTGCGACTGGCGAATCAGACCGAGATAGGCGTTATTGACCAGCACATGGATGTACGGAATGTTGAACTGTGCGCCAACGGCTAATTCTTCAATCAGGAACTGGAAGTCGAAGTCACCGGAAATCGCCACCACATTGCGCTCTGGATCAGCAGCACAAACCCCCAGCGCAGCCGGAATGGTCCAGCCCAGCGGGCCTGCCTGACCACAGTTGATCCAGTGACGGTCTTTAAAGACATGCAGCATTTGCGCCGCAGCGATTTGTGACAGGCCGATGGTGGTGACATAGCAAACATCACGTCCAAAGGCTTTGTTCATCTCTTCATACACGCGCTGCGGTTTCACTGGCACGTTGTCGAAGTGAGTTTTACGCAACAAAGTACGTTTGCGCTGCTGGCAGTCGGCGACCCATTCTTTACGACACGGCAGACGACCTGCTTTTTGCATCTCCTGCGCCACTTCAACCAGCAGCGTCAGCGCCGCTTTGGCGTCGGAGACAATGCCGAGATCCGGGCACAGCACGCGGCCAATTTGCGTCGGTTCAATATCGATATGAACGATTTTGCGCCCTTCGGTGTATTTCTCTACCGAACCGGTATGACGGTTGGCAAAACGGTTACCGATACCAAACACCATGTCCGACGCCAGCAACGTTGCGTTACCGTAACGATGCGCGGTTTGCAGACCCACCATCCCGGCCATCAGTTCGTGATCGTCCGGGATACAGCCCCAGCCCATCAGCGTTGGGATCACCGGAACGCTGGTCAGTTCGGCAAACTGTTGTAACAGCGCCGCGGCATCGGCGTTGATTACCCCGCCCCCGGCAACAATCACCGGACGTTCGGCCTGAATTAACATTTCTATCGTTTTTTCGATCTGCATACGGCTGGCAGCAGGTTTGTAGGCCGGCAGCGGTTCGTACATGTCAGGATCAAACTCGATTTCCGCAACCTGAACGTCGAACGGTAAATCCACCAGTACCGGACCCGGACGACCAGAACGCATCAGGTGAAATGCCTGTTGCAGCACACGAGGCACCAGCGCCGCTTCACGTACTGTAACCGCCATTTTACTGACCGGCTTGGCAATAGATTCGATATCTACGGCCTGGAAATCTTCTTTATGCAGACGGGCGCGCGGAGCCTGGCCGGTAATGCACAGAATAGGAATGGAATCAGCAGAAGCAGAATAGAGCGCGGTGATCATGTCAGTACCCGCCGGACCTGAAGTCCCCAGACAAACGCCGATATTCCCAGCCGTTGCGCGGGTATAGCCTTCCGCCATGTGCGACGCACCTTCCACGTGACGCGCCAGAATGTGACGAATACCGCCGTGCTTACGCATCGCTGAATAGAAAGGATTGATTGCTGCTCCCGGAACGCCGAAGGCGGTGGTGATACCTTCTTTCTCCAGCACATACATTGCCGCGTCAACGGCTCTCATTTTTGCCATTTTATTCCTACCTCTATTAATTGGAAAAATTTTCCAACTTTCAAATTTT
The DNA here is from genome assembly GCF_005845405.1 of Escherichia sp. E4930. Classification (NCBI taxonomy): domain Bacteria; kingdom Pseudomonadati; phylum Pseudomonadota; class Gammaproteobacteria; order Enterobacterales; family Enterobacteriaceae; genus Escherichia; species Escherichia sp. E4930. The sequence continues at coordinate 421,535 of NZ_VCDZ01000004.1, forward strand.
GTCAAAAAAACCCGCTCCGCAGAGCGGGATGCGACAGACACTATGGATGTGCTTTCAGTCCCAACGCCGTGCTGATATCGCGGGCGGTGTCTCTGACCAGCTCACCCTGACTGACAAAACGATCTTCTGTCAGTCTTGATGAAGGCCCGGAGATGGAGATAGCGGCAACAACACTACCTACATCATCGTAAATTGCTGAAGCTATGCAATTCAGGCCTACAACATGCTCTTCTTTATCTACGGTATAGCCCAGTTCACGCGCTTGTTCCAGGTCCTTCAGCAAGGTGGGCATATCCACAAGCGTAGTTGGCGTAAACTGCTGCAAACCGGTTTGCAGGATGATGCTCATCAGCTCCTCTTCCGCCAGCGGATAAAGCAGCGCCTTGCCCGCACCGGAAGCATGCAGCGGCAGACGACTGCCCAGCGGCGCACACATCCTGACCATCGATTTACACTCTAACTGACCAATTAATACCGCTTCATTGCCGTTACGGATCGCGACATTGACCGTCTCGCCGGAAAGTAGCATCAGGCGGCGCATAAACGGCCCGGCGACGGAGAGGACATCACGGTTATGGATGTACGCCGCGCCGACGTTAAAGACACCTAATCCTATATGCCACCAGCCTAACTGACTGTCCTGATAGACAAAATCCGCTGCCTGTAAAACCTTTAACAGGCGAAAGGTCGTCGAGAGCGGCAAATCCAGATTGAGAGAAATATCGCTAACCGACGAACTTCCTCCACTTTTTTCCAGATATTGCAGAATCGCAATTCCCCGCTCTAACGCCTGTGCGCCCTTCTGTGCCACAGGCTCCGCCTGTCCTGGCCTGCCGCGCCGTCTAACTTCCGTCATACCTACGTTAACTCCGACCTACAAGTGAGCATAAACAATGAACAATTAGTTTATCTTATGCAAGTCGGTTGCAGGCGTCACGCAAAACAGAGTTCCTGTTCAGGAATACTTTCAACATCACAGTTGTCACTGCCGCCGCGATCGATGGTCAGAAAATCGGTGACGCGCTGCCAGGCGAAAAGTGGGTGATGCCAGACGTTACGATGATAATTCACCCCCTGCTCACCGTTGGTGATAAACGCCCGCAGCGTTGACAGGTCTGGTTTATCGTCACCTGACGCCACGACCACTACAAACACTTCACCCTTCATCGGGATAAAGGCCTGAGTACCCAGCGGATGACGTTCGAGCTCGTGGATGGTCAGCGGCAGATTCGCCGGTTGCGCGCGGTTAATGCTGATAAGCGTACGGTCTTGCTCAAGAATCTCAACCAGCGCCAAATCGTGATAGCGCTCCACCAGGCCATTGTTAATATGGAAAAAATCCCGTTGCTGCGTTTCGATAACGTCGCCATAAGCACAGAAGGCTTCCTGACTTAACGGTAATACCTGAAGTTTCATCTTTTTGTCCTTGTAACATAATTCCGTTCAACCACCGCCAACTGGTCAGCTTGGTTTCAATAACAGGCAATCTAAAACCTTAAGAGAACAACATCAACACAAAAGTTGGAATATTTTTCCAAAACTAGATTTAGCCCACAAATCACGCAGGGTTATCATGTGAAAATACAGGTAAATCAAAGGACAGGAAAATCACGCAACCTGCGGATTTAAAAGGGGATACCTGAAGATGTTTGATCCAGAAACTTTGCGGACTTTCATTGCTGTTGCCGAAACGGGAAGTTTTTCAAAAGCGGCAGAACGATTATGTAAAACCACGGCGACCATCAGTTATCGCATTAAGCTTCTGGAAGAGAATACCGGAGTGGCGCTGTTTTTCCGCACGACTCGTAGCGTGACGTTGACGGCGGCTGGCGAGCATCTACTTTGTCAGGCCAGAGACTGGCTGAGCTGGCTGGAAAGTATGCCCAGCGAGTTACAACAGGTGAATGATGGCGTGGAACGCCAGGTGAATATCGTCATCAACAACCTGCTCTATAACCCCCAGGCCGTTGCCCAATTGCTGGCGTGGCTGAATGAACGTTACCCGTTTACCCAGTTTCACATCTCCCGACAAATCTATATGGGCGTCTGGGATTCGCTACTTTACGAAGGTTTTTCACTGGCCATCGGCGTCACGGGAACCGAAGCACTGGCAAATACTTTTAGCCTTGATCCCTTAGGTTCGGTGCAATGGCGCTTTGTCATGGCGGCAGATCATCCACTGACGAAGGTTGAAGAGCCGCTAACAGAAGCGCAGTTGCGGCGCTTTCCTGCGGTCAATATTGAAGACAGCGCCCGCACCTTAACCAAACGCGTCGCCTGGCGTTTGCCGGGGCAAAAGGAGATTATTGTTCCTGATATGGAAACGAAAATCGCCGCCCATCTGGCGGGCGTTGGCATTGGTTTTTTGCCAAAATCACTTTGCCAGTCGATGATTGATAGTCAACAACTGGTCAGCCGGGTCATTCCAACGATGCGCCCGCCTTCGCCATTGAGTCTGGCATGGCGTAAATTTGGCAGCGGCAAAGCGGTGGAAGATATTGTGGCCTTGTTTACCCAGCGCAGGCCGGAAATCAGTGGATTTTTAGAAATTTTCGGCAACTCACACAGTTAAAAATCAAGTTTCCTTGCGCGTTGGCGCGTAAAATAGCGCGCAAGCTGATTTGAGGTTCACTTTTTACTATGCAAGAGAGACACACGGAACAGGACTATCGTGCCCTGCTGATTGCTGATACGCCCATTATTGATGTTCGCGCCCCCATCGAGTTTGAGCAAGGCGCAATGCCCGCCGCTATCAATCTGCCGTTAATGAATAATGATGAACGCGCCGCCGTTGGCACCTGCTACAAACAGCAAGGGTCTGACGCGGCGCTGGCGCTGGGGCATAAACTGGTGGCGGGTGAAATTCGTCAGCAGCGCATGGACGCCTGGCGGGCAGCGTGTCTGCAAAATCCGCAAGGTATTCTCTGCTGCGCCCGTGGCGGTCAACGTTCACATATTGTGCAACGCTGGCTGCATGAAGCGGGGATTGATTATCCGCTGGTGGAAGGCGGTTATAAGGCTCTGCGCCAGACCGCGATTCAGGCGACCATTGAACTGGCACAAAAACCGATAGTGCTGATTGGCGGTTGTACCGGCAGCGGCAAAACGCTGTTAGTGCAACAACAGCCGAACGGTGTTGATCTGGAAGGGCTGGCGCGCCATCGCGGTTCTGCTTTTGGTCGCACATTGCAGCCGCAACTTAGTCAGGCGAGTTTTGAAAACCTGCTGGCTGCCGAAATGCTAAAAACCGACGCCCGTCAGGAGCTGCGCCTGTGGGTGCTGGAAGATGAAAGTCGGATGATTGGTTCGAATCACCTGCCGGAATGCCTGCGCGAGCGAATGACTCAGGCGGCGATTGCGGTGGTAGAAGATCCGTTTGAGATCCGTCTTGAACGCCTGAACGAAGAGTATTTCTTGCGTATGCATCATGATTTTACCCATGCTTATGGCGACGAACAGGGCTGGCAGGAGTATTGCGAATACCTGCATCACGGACTTTCGGCTATTAAGCGTCGGCTGGGGCTACAGCGCTATAACGAACTGGCTGCAAGGCTGGATGCAGCGCTGACAACGCAACTCACCACCGGCAGCACCGACGGTCATCTGGCCTGGCTGGTGCCGTTACTTGAAGAATATTACGACCCAATGTATCGCTATCAGCTTGAGAAAAAAGCGGAAAAAGTTGTCTTTCGCGGTGAGTGGGCGGAAGTGGCGGAATGGGTTAAGGCGCAGTGATTGGCGGTATTCTGAAACGGCGATTGTCGTGAGAACAGAATGGTTGCACCAGAATACAGATATAAAAAAACCGACATGACAGTCGGTTTCAGATTTATTGCCAAAATGCACGCTGTTCATGCCGGATGCGGCGTAAACGCCTTATCCGGCCTACGGTTAAGTTCAGTTTTGTAGGCATGATAAGACGCGCAAAGCGTCGCATCAGGCATCTGCGCATAACTGCCGGATGCGGCGTAAACGCCTTATCCGGCCTACGGTTGAGTGCAGTTTTGTAGGCATGATAAGACGCGCCAGCGTCGCATCAGGCACC